>NZ_JBFRJQ010000011.1:0-290586 GCF_041468985.1 Shewanella sp. 10N.286.52.A9
CTGAGCTACACGCGCATCGTTTACTATTTTTAAGAAATGGCGGAGAGGGAGGGATTCGAACCCTCGATGGGAGTTAAAGCCCATACTCCCTTAGCAGGGGAGCGCCTTCGGCCACTCGGCCACCTCTCCGTTTTCTTGGGCGGTATATTACTGTTTGAAGAAAATAAGTCAAACCCTTTTTCAGAAACTATATTCATTTGAACTGTTTTTAATCACATTGCCGACATATGCCACAATATTTATCAATTCTTTTACCCGATTTTTGTTTTTATAGATAAAAACAATAAACCATCATTTTTGTAGCCATCGTTGTCATTCATTAAAATGAAGTAGATAAACCTGCCCATAAACTAAAAATCAGCTTATTTGAGAATAATTGTGTGCATAATGATTAGAGCAAATAAATGAAGATCGAAATAATTAGAGGGTTAGAACAACACTCAAGTCGTCAACGACTCAAAGATAAAAAAGAAGCGTCACAGCAATGATGATTAAAAACGTTTAAAAATGATTAAAGCAACAACGATAGCTTCCATTGTTCCAGCATTATTTACCATCCGAAAACAATAAAGCCAGCTTTCGCTGGCCTTATTCGTATAGCTAACAATTCTGATTTATCAGAAATTGCCCCCTTCTGGGGTCGTATTGCCAGATTTTTCTGACTGGATACGTTGGTAAATTTCTTCACGATGAACTGATACTTCTTTAGGTGCGTTTACACCGATACGTACCTGATTACCTTTTACGCCAAGCACAGTAACTGTAACTTCATCACCTATCATTAATGTTTCGCCTACACGGCGAGTCAAAATCAGCATTCGATTGCTCCTTTAGTCCAATCAGCATACACCAGCTTCTATCCGTAATATGCGCGTTTTAATATAGTTAGCTTAATACAAATCATTAGTAACGACACTAAATCAATAAAATTTTTAAGCTTTTTACTGTAAAAAATCAAAAAATAAAGAAATTCGGTATTTTTAAAGTCCGATTGTTTCAAGCTGTTAACATTTGACGTTCATTCTTTAGACAAAGCTAAAACAGAACCTTCAAAACAATTTGTCGCTTTCATAACCAAATAAGCATAAAAAACTATACTTACATGATTTTCAGTGCGTTAAATCTGTTTTTATTCAAAAATGTGGTTTCGTAATACCGCTGTCATTATTACGTTTCTACTATGCCAAACCTTGAACAATCACTCAAGCCATAAAGCAACTAACAATCACTGGTAAATCAATCACATTTTTACCCGCTACCGATATTAGATGCTTTATGTTCATTGCTCTATGAGAGTGACTTTAATCTTAATTAACCGTTAGCCTAAACGCTCTGTTAACCAAGGTTGAACTAATGCTAATGCATCATCAAGTTTCTCTGGTTGCGTACCGCCAGCTTGAGCCATATCAGGACGACCACCGCCTTTACCACCAACTTGCTGAGCGACCATAGCAACAAGCTCACCAGCCTTCACTTTACCGACTAAATCTTTACTCACACCAGCAATAAGATTTACTTTACCTTCATTAGCAATACCAAGCACAATAATGGCTGAGTTTAGCTTCTGCTTAAGCTCATCTTGTAAACCACGTAATGATTTAGGATCAACGCCTTCAAGCTTTTTAACTAGAACTTTTACGCCGTTTAGTTCAATGGCTTCACCAGCAATATCTGCACTAGCTGCAGCAGCTAACTTATCTTTTAGCTGCGACATTTCTTTTTCTAGTTGCTTCACTTTATCAAGTTGCGCTTTAAGCTTAGCAACAACTGAAGCTGAGTCAGACTTTAACAATGAAGCCGCTTTATCAAGTTGTGCTTGCTGCTCAGCAATATACTCCATTGCCGCAGCGCCAGTCACCGCTTCAATACGACGAATACCCGCCGCAATACCGCCTTCAGAAGTGATTTTGAATAAACCAATATCACCTGTACGGCCAACATGTGTACCACCACAAAGTTCAATCGAGAAATTACCCATAGTCACAACGCGTACTTCACTGTCGTACTTTTCACCAAACAAAGCCATAGCGCCCTGCTCTTTTGCCTCATCAATACCCATCACAGCAGTTTTTAGCTGATGGTTACGACGGATTTGGGTATTAACCATATCTTCTACTTGCTTGAGCTCTGCAGCAGTTACGGCTTCGAAGTGCGCAAAGTCAAAACGTAAACGCTCAGGGTTAACTAAAGATCCCTTTTGATTTACATGAGTTCCTAAAACATTACGCAGTGCGGCATGTAATAAGTGAGTCACCGAATGATTTAACTGTGTACGGTGACGTAATTTCTTATCCACTTCTGCAGTGACTTTTTGGCCTACAGTCAATGTACCTGCCGTTAACTTACCTTCGTGACCAAATGCTTGACCAAAGATTTGCGTATCAGCAACTTCAAAAACATTTTCGCCAATTGAAAGTAAGCCTTTATCACCTACCTGACCACCTGACTCAGCATAAAAAGGCGTGTTATCTAATACGATTACCGCTTCTTGACCTGCTGCTAACGTCTCGACTGATTCACCACCAACATAAATTGCAGAAACACTGCCTTCACCGTTTAATTCGGTGTAACCACAAAACTCAGTTTCACCTTCGATTTTAAGACCAGTATTATAATCAGTACCAAAATTACCAGCAGCTTGTGCACGGCTTCTTTGCTCAGCCATCGCAGCTTCGAAACCGGCTTCATCAACGGTAATATCACGTTCACGACAGACGTCAGCTGTAAGATCCACAGGGAAACCATAGGTATCGTAAAGTTTAAAGGCTGTTTCACCATCTAAAACGTTAGTATCTAACTCGTTTAACGCAGCATCTAAAATACCTAAGCCACGCTCTAGTGTTCTGGCAAATTGTTCTTCTTCAGCTTTTAATGATTTTTCAATAATAGCTTTAGCTTCAACCAAACTTTTACCCGCATCGCCCATGACTTCAATCAGGGTAGGCAGTAATTTAAAGAAGAACGTATCGGTTGCACCTAACTTATTTCCGTGGCGCACTGCACGACGAATGATACGACGCAATACATAACCACGGCCTTCATTCGACGGCATCACACCATCAGCAATTAAGAATGAACAAGAACGAATATGGTCAGCAATTACGCGCAGTGATTTATTTTCTAAATCTTCAACCCCAATAATTTCCGCCGCTTTTTTGATTAACGCTTGGAAAATATCAATTTCGTAGTTTGAGTGTACGCCTTGCATGATAGCTGCAATACGCTCAATTCCCATACCTGTATCGACTGAAGGTTTTGGTAGCGGTTTCATTTCACCGTCAGCTTGACGGTTGTACTGCATGAAAACGATATTCCAGATTTCAATGAAGCGATCGCCATCTTCTTCTGGTGTACCAGGGCGGCCGCCCCAAATGTGCTCGCCATGATCATAAAAGATCTCTGAACATGGACCACAAGGACCTGTATCACCCATTTGCCAGAAGTTGTCAGAGGCATAAGGAGCGCCTTTGTTATCACCAATACGAATAATATTTTCAGCAGCAACACCGATTTTCTTATTCCAGATTTCAAAGGCTTCGTCATCAGTATCGTAAATAGTGACACAAAGTTTTTCTGTTGGTAATTTCAGTGTTTGGGTTAAGAAGTTCCACGCATATGAAATGGCTTCTTCTTTAAAGTAATCACCAAAACTAAAGTTACCTAACATTTCAAAGAAAGTATGGTGACGGGCGGTGTAACCTACATTATCTAAGTCATTATGCTTACCACCAGCACGGACACAACGTTGCGATGTCGTTGCACGTGAATAACCACGATTTTCCAATCCTAGAAAAGCTTCTTTAAATTGGTTCATACCCGCATTTGTAAATAATAACGTTGGATCGTTATGTGGTACTAACGAGCTACTGTCGACAACTTGGTGTCCGTTGTTACCAAAATACGCTAAAAATGCGCTTCTTAATTCTGTGGTGGTCTGAAACATGAAATCGCCCTAAATGGATAAATTCTATTTATCATGAAGCTGAATATCAGCTTTAAATTGGCAACATTATATACTTAAACAAACTGAAGGTGCGAGATCCAAGCGTATTTAGATTAGCGATTTTCTTGCTATGAGGGGCGATTACTGCAATCGGTTAATTGGTTTTTAATAATCTGTGCCGTAATACGAGCTAAATGACGTCTTTAATGAAGTCATTTCCTTACGAGCGGCGTTCGATCACATATGCCAATGAATAGAGCACTTACAAAAAAAAATCGCGGCCGACTCATGTCGACCGCGATAGTTATTTTCATTACTGTTAAAACGTGATTAGAACACTTCACCTGTTTCTAAATCGATGTTTTCATCCGACTCAGCTGGTGCCGCTTCTTTTTCAGTGCTTAATAGCATTTGACGTAAATTTGCTTCAATTTCTTCAGCTACAGCAGGGTTTTCAACTAGGTATTTACCCGCATTTGCACGGCCTTGACCAATCTTGTTGCCTTGGTAGCTGTACCAAGCACCAGCTTTCTCAACCAGCTTGTGTGCTACACCTAAATCAACGAGCTCACCAGTACGGTTAATACCTTTACCGTAAAGAATTTGGAACTCAGCTTGTCTAAATGGCGCTGCAATTTTATTTTTAACGACCTTAACTCGAGTCTCGTTACCTACGACAGCATCGCCGTCTTTAATCGCACCTGTACGACGAATATCTAAACGTACAGAAGCGTAGAATTTAAGTGCATTACCACCCGTTGTGGTTTCAGGGTTACCAAACATAACACCAATTTTCATACGAATTTGGTTAATGAAAATAAGTAGCGTATTTGACTGTTTTAAGTTACCTGCAAGCTTACGCATTGCTTGGCTCATCATACGTGCGGCAAGGCCCATATGAGAATCACCAATTTCACCTTCAATTTCAGCTTTTGGTGTTAATGCTGCAACAGAATCGACAATAATTACATCAACAGCACCTGAACGTGTTAGCGCATCACAGATTTCAAGCGCTTGCTCACCAGTATCAGGTTGTGAACATAATAGGTTATCAATATCGACACCTAGATTTTTTGCATAGATAGGGTCTAGAGCATGCTCAGCATCAATAAACGCACACGTTTTGCCTTCACGTTGTGCTGCAGCAATAACTTCAAGTGTTAACGTTGTTTTACCTGATGATTCTGGACCGTAAATTTCAACGATACGTCCCATTGGTAAACCACCAGCACCTAAGGCAACATCCAACGAAAGCGAACCTGTAGAAATGGTTTCAACATCCATTGTGCGATCAGCGCCCAACTTCATGATTGAACCTTTACCAAATTGCTTTTCAATTTGACCTAATACAGCATTCAGCGCTTTCTCTTTATTTGGATCTGCTTTCATTCTCTTTATCCCTTTAAGGTGACTCAGTTCGAATAACGAACTTGGTAACGAATAAATTTGTCTGTTTCGTAATATGAGCTCAGTATACTGTATAATCATACAGTATCAATAGTTACTGTATAATTTTTTTCCTTTTTTTTACCTTACTATTATTTACACATTAAAAATCATACAGTTAATAACAAAAATATATTAATAACGATAAATAGTAGACAAACAAAACCACTGTATACAGTACTTCTAGGTTGGGTAAATACCTGAGTTTACAACAATAAGTATTGTTCAAAAAATCAGTAAACAAGGGCAAGACGGCATAGCATCGTTGCGATTCTATTGGGTATCAAATCAATTGTTGTTAAGATGACCGCCTATATTGACCCAGACTTAGCCTAATTCAAAATAAAGTAAGAGCAATCACTTAATGACCGTAAATGAAGACCCAAATTTAGAAAAGCACACTCCCATGATGCGCCAGTATTTAACGCTGAAAGCACAGCATCCTGAAATGCTGTTGTTTTATCGTATGGGAGACTTTTATGAATTATTTTATGAAGACGCTAAGCTGGCATCTGAACTGTTAGGTATCTCATTAACTGCACGTGGGAAAAGTGGTGGTAACGCGATTCCCATGGCAGGACTTCCCTACCACGCCGTTGAAGGTTACCTCGCAAAATTGGTTCAAATTGGTCAATCTGTCGCTATTTGTGAACAAGTCGGTGACCCTGCTACAAGTAAAGGACCAGTTGAGCGTAAAGTTGTAAGAATTGTTACCCCAGGTACCTTAACCGACGAGGCCTTACTACAAGAAAAGCAGGATAACTTACTTGCTGCGGTATATCAGGGTAAGAGTGGATTTGGCTACGCGACTTTAGATGTTTCGTCTGGTCGATTTGTTATTGTTGAACTTGAAAATGAAGAAACACTGGAAGCTGAACTGCAACGTACCAGTCCTGCAGAATTGCTCTACAGTGAAGATTTACTTGACCGCCAATTAATTGAAAATCGCAAAGGCATACGTCGAAGACCTGAATGGGAGTTTGATTACGATACCAGCATTCAATTACTTCTAGAGCAATTTGGAACCAAAGATCTTCATGGATTTGGTATTACAAATGCTAGGCTTTCGCTTCAAGCAGCTGGCTGCTTAATGCAATATGTCAAAGACACACAAAAAACAGCTTTGCCTCATATTAATAGCATCACCATGTTTAATCAGGCTGATACTATCATTCTTGATGCCGCCACCCGCCGAAACTTAGAACTTACTATTAATTTATCTGGTTCACGTGATAATACCTTAGCTTGGGTACTCGATAAGACAGCGACGCCGATGGGAAGTCGTATGTTGCAGCGATGGATCCACCAACCGCTGCGTGACCAACAGCATATTAGCCAAAGGCAACAAGCAGTTGCTGAGTTAATTGATACGGGGTTATATGCAGACTTACACCAGCAATTAAAAGCCCTTGGCGATATCGAACGTATCATGGCGAGGCTAGCTATTCGCAGCGCACGCCCACGAGATTTTGCCCGTCTTCGCCAGGCATTGGCTTTATTACCTGAAATTCAGCAAACTTTAGGTCACTGCCAACAAAGTGAACTCCAACGTCTAGCCAATTTATTAGGCGAGTTTCCAGAGCAGCAACAGCTATTGGAAAATGCGATTGTCGATAATCCGCCTATGCTTATCCGTGATGGCGGCGTAATTAAAGCGGGTTACAACGCACAACTAGATGAATGGCGTGGCCTAAGTGAAGGGGCATCTGATTATCTAGTACAATTAGAAAACCGTGAAAAAGAACAAACTGGCATCAATACCTTAAAGGTCGGCTACAACCGGGTTCACGGCTACTATATCGAAGTGAGTCGCTTACAATCAGATCAAGTTCCTTTGAGCTATCAGCGTCGTCAAACACTAAAGAATACCGAACGCTACATCACACCAGAGTTAAAAGAATACGAAGAGAAAGTGCTATCTAGTCAAGGAAAGGCATTAGCGATTGAAAAGCAGCTTTGGGAAGAGTTATTTGATTTACTTTTACCTAAATTGCATGAACTACAACTGTTTGCCCAAGCTGCATCCGAATTAGATGTGCTAAGCAACTTTGCAGAGCGAGCTGAAACACTGGATTATCATTGTCCAGAAATCAGTAATGACATTGGTATTCATATCGAGTCTGGCCGTCATCCTGTGGTCGAATTAGTTAGCCAAACACCATTTATTGCCAATCCAGTCACCCTCGCGCCTAAGCGAAGAATGCTTATCGTAACGGGGCCCAATATGGGGGGTAAGTCGACTTATATGCGTCAGGTTGCGTTAATCACGCTTATGGCTCATATAGGTAGCTTTGTACCTGCACAAAAAGCAATTATCGGCCCTGTAGATCGAATATTTACACGTATCGGCGCCTCTGACGATCTCGCTTCTGGACGTTCTACTTTTATGGTCGAAATGACAGAAACCGCTAACATTCTTCATAATGCTACAGAGAAAAGTTTAGTTTTAATGGATGAAATCGGTCGAGGTACTTCGACCTATGACGGTTTATCTCTAGCTTGGTCAGCAGCAGAGTATTTAGCTGAAAAAGTGGCTGCATTAACCTTATTTGCAACCCACTATTTTGAGCTAACACAATTGCCAGAACAGATTAATGGAACCGCTAACGTGCATTTAGATGCCGTCGAGCACGGGGACACAATTGCCTTTATGCATGCAGTTCAAGAGGGCGCTGCGAGTAAAAGTTATGGCTTACAAGTTGCTTCACTAGCAGGGGTACCAGCCCACGTCATCAAAGCGGCGAAACAAAAACTGCATATGCTTGAAAGTCGTGACTTTGCTAATAACAATCAAGTACCGATTCAAGAAGCATTAAACCTAACATTACCTGAACCCCAGTCATCTGCTGCAACAGACAAGTTAGCTCAGATAAACCCAGACAATTTAACGCCTAAACAGGCTTTAGATATGTTGTATGAACTTAAAAGGCTAGCTCAGCTTTAATACATCTATTTATAGACTCAGTACAAAAACGCTGCGATGATTTCGCAGCGTTTTTTATTCACTAACAGCATTGAGTATAGCCTGGTCACTTCTCTAATGATTTTAGGCTACTCGTATCAACTCCTTTCATGACTTCTCGCTCTAATGCATGTTGCTCAGCTAACTCATTACTCTTGGTCTGTTGCTGTAATTTCTGTTGCTCGATGCTCATTCTTACTTGGCGCTGTATTGATTCTTGCTCAGTTTCACACTGTCTAAATCCATCGGTCCAGCCTTGAGCATAATCCTGCTCCTGATTAAAGCGATTGACATCTTTTTTAAACTCATCAAACAAACTTCCGCCAGCCTTGTTACCGCTATCGCACCCATCCTGAAAACCATCGGCATAAGCTAGGGGGTAACCTTGTTCTATCATTGTGTCTCTTGTGCTTTGACAACCAGTCAATATCACAACACATACAATACTGATAAAACTAATGACATTTTTATTCATTGTTTCTTATTCCTCGTTTTCAACAGACAATAAAAAAGGACATGATTAATGTCCTTATTCACTGAAAGCATACTAAAGCTTATTCCAACAAATTAGCTTCTGAATAACGCTTCAACTGACAAGCCTTGTGCACCTAAAACATCTTTCAATCGTTTTAAAGCTTCAACTTGGATCTGGCGGACACGTTCACGCGTTAGGCCAATCTCAGCACCCACATTTTCTAATGTAGAAGGCTCATAACCTAATAAACCAAAACGTCTCGCGAGCACTTCTCTTTGCTTAGTATTTAGCTCATTTAGCCAACCTACTATCGAATTTGATAGATCTTCATCCTGTACTTTGTAATCAGGTCCAACCGAATCATCATCAGCAATGACATCTAATAAGGCTTTATCATTTTCGCCGCCTAATGGCGTATCTACAGAAGTGATTTTTTCGTTTAGCTTTAACATGCGGCTTACATCGCTAGTAGAAACATCTAACGTATCTGCGATTTCTTCAGCCGTGGGCTCATGATCTAATTTTTGAGCCAATTGTCTTGCGGTACGAAGGTACACGTTAAGCTCTTTAACGACATGAATAGGTAAACGAATGGTGCGAGTTTGATTCATGATAGCGCGCTCAATGGTCTGTCTTATCCACCATGTCGCATAAGTTGAAAAACGAAAGCCTCGCTCTGGGTCAAATTTTTCGACCGCGCGAATAAGTCCTAGGTTACCTTCTTCAATAAGATCAAGTAACGCTAGTCCACGGTTGTTATACCTTCTGGCAATTTTAACAACTAAACGTAAGTTACTTTCTATCATGCGGTTACGAGATTTCTCGCAGCCTTTGAGTGCTTTACGTGAAAAGAAGACTTCTTCTTCTGCACTAAGCAAAGGGGAAAAACCAATCTCACCTAAATATAGTTGAGTGGCGTCAAGATTCTTTTGCAAATCATCTTGAACTTGTTGGTCGATATCGGGTTGCTGTGCTGTTTTGGCTTTAGTTCCTGCCTTTAGTGCAACCTCTTCTGGTTGTTTAGCTAAATCCATAAGCTCTTCTGCTACTGCAGCGTTTTGTTTCTGGCTCATATGGTGCTCTCCCAAACCTGATAAAATTTAAGTATCTACTGCACTTGCCTATCCTCCGTTTTAATGTGAACTAAACAGTTAGCGTTTAGGTAAATAATTTAATGGGTTAACTGACTTACCATGGAGACGGATCTCAAAATGTAACATCACCTGGTTTGCCCCTGTGCTACCCATTTTCGCCACTGTCTGTCCTGCATTTACATATTGTTTTTCTTTGACCAATATTGCATCAGCATGGGCATATGCACTTAAAAAATCTTCGTTATGCTTAATAATGACTAAATTACCATATCCACGAAGTGCATTGCCGGCATAAACCACTCTTCCATCAGCTGCGGCTTTAATAATATCACCGCGAGAACCCGCAAGCTTAATGCCCTGATTCCCCTGTTGAGTGGTAGAGAAATACCCTATTATTCGACCTTTATTCGGCCAATTCCACTTACTTACTTTATCAGGCAAGCGTGAAACAGGATTTTTCGCTACTTGTACCGTTTTTTCTTGGGTAGTTTTTACAGAATACGCAGGCTTTGCTTTGTGATCAAGCTCTTTTTTTGTACTATTTTTATCAGCACTAGTGCTAGCCTGTTTTGTAGCTGTAGTTTGTTTTGCCACAGGTTTCTTTGCAGGCTTAGGTTTACTGTTCGCTACAGCAACCGGTTTAGCTGACGTTTTGCTAGGTGTAGGCTGATAGAGTTTCAGTGTCTGCCCGGGGTAAATTGTGTAAGGTGCTTTGAGGCGATTATATTTAGCAATATCGCTAAAATCCTTGCCTGCCCCCCAAGAAATTGAATACAAGGTATCGCCACGTTTTACTTTGTAAGTGCCAGAGGTGATCGAGCCTTTATTGTATTTCGGCCCAGCAGAAGCCGAAATACTACTCACAGGTGCTGGGGTATGAGCTTGAAAACTACAGCCCGTAATTGAAAGCAATATGAAAGTGATTAAAACCCAATTGTGATACTTCAAGCATGTTCTCCAAAATGATAGGAAATATCACCCTAATTAAGCGAGTTCGCCATTAATTAATGGGACGAATTTTACTGCCTCAATAATCTGTGAACTGTACTCATTCCCGTGACGAGTAATTTTTAATAATTGCTGGGAGTCTTCTCCAACAGGGATCACTAATACACCGCCTTCTGATAACTGCATCAATAAAGCTTCTGGCACTGAAGCAGCAGCAGCAGTCACCATAATGGCATCAAAAGGAGCTTTGTTCTGCCAGCCTTTCCAGCCATCACCGTATTTAAAAGAAACGTTATGCAAATCTAAACGCTTTAATCGCTGCCGAGCTTGAATTTGCAACGCTTTAATTCGTTCAATAGTGCACAGTTGCGGCACTAACTGAGCTAATATCGCAGCTTGATATCCTGAACCTGTGCCAATCTCCAACACTTTGCTAGGGTTATGTTGTAACAACAATTCAGTCATTCTTGCGACAATATAAGGCTGAGAAATCGTTTGTCCTTGCCCAATGGGTAAGGCGGTATTCTCATAAGCTTTATGCGCCAAAGCGCCATCTAAAAATAGCTCTCTTGGAGTATTAGACACGGCTTGTAAGACGGCATTATTACGAATCCCAGCTTCGTGTAACTTTCTCGCTAAATTAATGGCAACTGTTGAGGCTACCTGGCTCATAGTTTATTTATCCAGTTCTCTAAACCAGCAAGCTGATTATATGCAGTTAAGTCGACAGTTAACGGAGTGATTGAAACAAAACCTTGCTCTACAGTGCCAAAGTCAGTGTCATCACTCGCATCTTGTTCTTTACCTGGCGGGCCTAACCAGTATATATCTCGCCCAGCAGGATCTTGAGCTTTGATCATGCCTTCAGCTTTATGTCTCGAGCCTAGGCGAGTCACACGTATGCCTTTGATTTCTTCTACAGGCAAGTCAGGGACGTTAACATTTAAAATTTGATCATTATTAATGGGGTGTTCAAGCAAGCCTTGTACAATTCTAGCCGCATAAATTGCAGCACTTTGATAATGTATCAGCTCTTTACCAACTAAAGACACAGCAATGGCAGGCAGTCCTAAAAATCGCCCTTCCATCGCTGCTGCCACTGTGCCTGAATATAATGTGTCATCACCCATGTTTGCGCCTGCATTAATGCCAGATACGACAATATCGGGTTCATTATCACATAGCTCACGAATTGCTAAGTGAACACAATCGGAAGGTGTGCCATTAACCGCAATATACCCATTATCTAAGTTATTAATTCTTAATGGGTTAGTCAAGGTCAAAGAATTACTCGCCGCAGAACAGTTACGATCAGGAGCGACCACTTTTACCTTCGCGATTTTAGCAAGTTCAACAGCAAGGGCTTTTATACCAGGAGCCGTTACTCCATCATCATTACTAACAAGTATATTAATCACTTTGTCGACTCTTGTGCTTTTTGTAGGTTCTCTGCTTGCATTGAAGCTTGCATTTGCTGTTCTGCAACCCTTTGCTGACGTGCAACTTCCTGCACATCTTGATAATCCAATAACTCTCGTAAAACGGAGGTTGCATAGCTACCTGCAGGTAATATGAACTCTATGAACAAGGTGTCTTGTTCAAAACGATATTTCAATGCTTGCGGTTTTAACAGCATAGGCCGTCTTTCTTGCTCTAACCCAGCTTGCTCTAACCCTTGTAGATCGTTTGTTAGTGCTATTAACGCAGCTTGCTCAACATTAGCGGCATCAGCTTGAGGGAGTATGTTACCTCTTCCCCATAACGGCGCCGATAACTGAATATCATTACTTGATAATCTTGCTAATGTTTCAGGATCCCATTTATCTGTCACAAAAAAACTTTTACTCCCCGCAAGCATGACGCAATCTCCTGTCAGAGGAGCAATACTATGATGGTTTAATCGATAAGACACGACTTGATTAAACACATTAGAGCGAACTGCCGAAAGATACATACTGCGCTTTTTTCGATCTTTTACTTTTTTACCAGCTAGCATTTGCTGGCCAAAAATCAAATTCTTACCTTGGTGGCCAAAGCGCTGTTCCCCAAAATAATTAGGGACACCAGTTTGCATCACCTGTTGAATACGTTTCTCAAGCTCAGCCTTGTCACTGACATTGCGTAGGGTGAGTTCAAAACGATTTCCAAGTAATGCCCCAATACGCAATTTTTTACTATGGCGCTGGCTAGATAATATGGTTAAGCGAGGGGTATTTTCTTTATTCGCTAAGTCAGCTTCATTCGCCTTTACATCAGTATTATCTTGTGTTGAAAGAGACTGCCAGTCAGGGGTTTCTTTTCCCGGAATTCTGACTCCGAACCATTGCTCAGTAACGGCGTTTTTATCTTTTTGGCCCGCATACGTCACTTCTTTTTGATGAACTTTAGCGAATTTAGCCAAGATTTCAGCCACCTGATTGGTATTCAAGCCCTCTTTACGCACATGGATCATATGATGCTCACCTTCACCTGTTGGACTGAAAGGGAGCATTTCTTTAACGATAAAATCACTGTTTACAGTACGTAAATCAGCTTTACATGCAGGCTTACCAAAAAGGTAATGTAACGAACTCATGATATTTTCTCTAACTCATAGGGGTTGTAAGTTGAACGGCACTTACAAGAAAACGGTTTAACTATTTTTGTGTCATTAATACAACTGACTCAACGGCTATACCTTCTTTGCGACCTGTAAAACCTAACTTTTCAGTCGTAGTCGCTTTAACATTAATATTCTCAACATGCGTCTCTAAATCAGTCGCAATACACTGACGAATAGCTTCAATATGAGGTAGCATTTTAGGCGCTTGAGCAATAATAGTGACATCAAGGTTGCCTACGATAAATTGCTTCTGCTTTGCGAGATTAAAGCAATGTCTTAATAAAACACGGCTATCAGCCCCTGCAAATTCAGCATCGGTGTCAGGAAAATGCTTACCGATATCTCCAAGCGCCATAGCGCCTAAAATCGCATCTGAAACAGCATGCAGCACAACATCACCATCTGAGTGAGCAATTAATCCCGTCTTATAAGGTACTGTGACACCGCCTAAAATAAGTGGCTTATCACCACCAAACTTGTGTACATCAAAACCATGTCCAATTCGTATATTCATCATTATCACTTTTCGTTAATGTTTATGCGTATAGGTTTATCAAGCTTATTTGCTATTGATATGCGCTAAAAACAGCTTTGCAAGTTGCAGATCATCAGGGTGAGTCACTTTAATATTGTCAGCTCTACCGTTGACCAAGCCTGGCTTCACGCCAGCCCACTCCATCGCACTGGCTTCATCTGTAATCGTGATATTTTGCTCAAGTGCTGATGATAGATGTTGTTGCAACTGCCCTGCTGGGAATAGCTGTGGCGTCAATGCATGCCATAAATTATCTCGGCACACGGTTTCTGCAATTGACTGACTCGATGACTCACACCTTTTCATGGTATCTCTTACCGGCATAGCCAAAATAGCGCCTTGTGGAAATTGCTCTCGAGAAGACAGTAATTTATCGATATCAGTTTGGGTTAAACATGGCCTTGCTGCATCATGAACCAATGCCCATTTAGGCAGAGTACTGTGATCATTTTTACAGATAGCGCTAAGAGCGGCGAGCACAGAATCAGCTCGTTCATCTCCGCCGATAACAGTTGTTATCTTTGGATGTTCAGCCTGAGACAATGTCTCAAAGAATCGATCGTCAGGATGCAAAGCAACAATGACTTCACTGATATCAGCATGAGCGATTAAGCTATCTAAGGTGTGGGCTAAAATACTTTGCTCACCAAGTGCTAAATACTGTTTAGGAATAGTGGCGCCCATTCTTGCGCCAATGCCAGCTGCCGGCACAATGGCAATCACATCTGATGTTACAGACTTCATCATTTTCTTACTGACCAAAGGTAGAATTATTACGAGGGTTATTACCTACGACACGATAGAAAGTTTCTCCTTCCTTTACCATGCCTAGCTCATTGCGAGCACGTTCTTCAATTGCTTCAGTGCCACTTTTAAGATCAATAATCTCTTCTTTAAGCACGAGGTTTCTTGCAATAAGTTTATTATTACTTTCTTGTTGGCTGGCAATTTGCTTTTGCAAATTCATATACTGAGAAAGGTTGTTCTCGCCTAACCATAGTCGATACTGCAACAAGCCTACTAAGATAAAAAGTAATAGTAAAAGTCGTTTCATATAGTTGGTTTTCGGCGAAATTTAAAAATAATAGTAATGCTATAGTACAACAAAAAAGGCCACCTAGTGGTGACCTTTTTAAGATTTAGCTAAGATTTGAAATTAAGCTTGGCCTTTCACTTCTTTTAAACCGTTATAAGGTGCTTTTTCACCTAGTGCTTCTTCAATACGAAGTAGTTGGTTGTACTTAGCCACACGATCACTACGGCTTAATGAGCCCGTTTTAATTTGGCCTGCAGCAGTACCAACAGCTAAGTCTGCAATCGTTGCATCTTCTGTTTCACCACTACGGTGAGAAATAACGACAGTAAAGCCTGCGTCTTTAGCCATTTTGATTGCAGCTAACGTTTCAGTTAACGAACCAATTTGGTTAAATTTGATTAAGATTGAGTTAGCAATACCGTTGTCGATACCGCGCTTCAAAATTTTAGTGTTTGTCACGAATAAATCGTCACCAACTAATTGGATTTTGTCACCTAACAATTTAGTTTGGTGTGCAAAACCGTCCCAATCAGACTCGTCAAGACCATCTTCAATTGAAACAATTGGGTATTCTTTCGTTAGATCTTGTAAGAAGTAGTTAAACTCTTCTGAAGTGAACTTTTTACCTTCACCTTTAAGGTCATAGATATTTGCTTCTTTGTCATAAAACTCAGATGCGGCACAGTCCATCGCTAGTGTGATGTCTTTACCTAACTCGTAACCGGCATTCGCTACAGCGACTTTAATTGCAGCTAATGCTGATGCATTAGATGGAAGGTTAGGTGCAAAACCACCTTCATCACCCACTGCAGTTGAATGACCGTCAGCTTTTAAGACTTTCGCTAGGCTATGGAATACTTCAGCACCCATGCGTAAACCTTCACGGAAATTAGCAGCGCCAACAGGCTGAATCATAAATTCTTGAATATCTACTGAGTTATCAGCATGCTCACCACCATTAATGATGTTCATCATTGGTAGTGGCATAGAGTAAACACCAGGCGTACCGTTTAAATCAGCGATATGAACATATAAAGGTACTTTCTTTGATGCTGCAGCAGCTTTAGCCGCAGCTAAAGACACAGCTAAAATAGCGTTAGCACCAAATTTAGCTTTATTTTCAGTACCATCTAAGTCAATCATGATTTGGTCAAGTTCAGCTTGAGCCAATGCATCTTTACCTTTTAGTGCATCTGCAATTGGCCCGTTTACCGCTTCAACTGCTTTTAAGACACCTTTACCTAAGTAACGTGCTTTGTCGCCGTCACGTAATTCTAATGCTTCACGTGAACCAGTAGATGCACCTGATGGTGCAGCAGCCATACCAAAAGAGCCATCATCAAGATGTACTTCAGCTTCTACTGTTGGGTTACCACGCGAATCCATGATTTCGCGACCAATGACGTTAATAATGTTAGCCATAATATCCTCGATATATGTAAGATAAAATTAAAATAGAAAATCAATACCAATAATCAGTAACATTAATCTAAATAATGAATCACTATTGGTATTTCACTTTCAGTTTGGTAATTTAAAATCAATTCGCAGCATAGCATAGACCTATTATGTTAGCGCAGCAACTATCAAAGCGCACAAGATTGTCTATGGATAAAAAAAAGCCATTGATGTTGGCATCAATGGCTTTCATTATTTAGCTAGCATCACCTTTTTGATGGGCAGCAGCGGCAGCGACAAACCCTTCAAATAGTGGGTGGCCATCACGTGGCGTCGAGGTGAACTCTGGATGGAATTGACCCGCAACAAACCAAGGGTGATTTGGCAGCTCGATCATTTCAACTAACTTGCGGTCAGATGAAAGACCACTGAATACTAATCCTGCTTTCTCTAAGCGCTCAACGTAGTTGTTGTTCACTTCAAAACGATGACGATGACGTTCAACACACGTATTCGAATTATACGCCGCTGCAGCTTTAGAACCTTCAAGTAAATGACAAAGCTGAGCGCCTAAACGCATCGTGCCACCTAGATCTGACTCTTCATGACGCTTCTCAATATTACCTTCTTCATTGATCCACTCAGTGATCAAACCAATAACTGGGTGATCAGTTGAAGAATCAAATTCTGTTGAATGCGCATTTTCAAGGTTCGCAACGTTACGAGCAAACTCAATCAATGCCACTTGCATACCTAAACAGATACCGAAATAAGGTACGTTATTTTCACGGGCGTATTTAGCAGCATAAATTTTGCCTTCAACACCACGTTCACCGAACCCACCAGGAACCAAGATACCGTCTAAGCCTTCTAAAACTTCAGCACCTTTTGCTTCAACAGTTTGTGAATCTACGTATGTGATATTAACGGTTAAACGATTTTTCAGGCCAGCATGTTTTAATGCTTCATTAACTGACTTGTAAGCATCAGGTAATTCAATGTATTTACCCACCATACCAATAGTGATTTCACCTGTTGGGTTAGCTTCTTGGTAAATTACATTTTCCCACTCAGATAAATCTGCTTCTTTACAATCAATACCAAAGCGCTTGATAACTAATTCATCAAGACCTTGCGAGCGAAGTAACGCTGGGATTTTGTAGATACTGTCAACATCTTTAAGCGAGATAACGGCTTTTTCTTCTACATTACAGAATAGCGAGATCTTTGCTTTTTCATTCACAGGGATCGCACGGTCACCACGACATACAAGTACATCTGGCGCAATACCAATTGAACGTAACTCTTTAACAGAGTGCTGTGTAGGTTTAGTCTTAATCTCACCTGCAGCACCTAAGAAAGGCACTAAGGTTAAATGCATAAATAAAGTGCGATCACGTCCTAGCTCTGCACTTAATTGACGAATAGACTCTAAGAAAGGCAATGATTCAATATCACCCACAGTGCCACCAATCTCTACGATAGCAACATCATGGCCTTCACCACCTTCAAGTACTTTCTCTTTAATCGCATTAGTAATATGCGGTATGACCTGAATGGTTGCACCTAAATAATCACCACGACGCTCTTTACGTAATACTTGCTCGTAAATACGACCAGTAGTGAAGTTGTTACGACGGTTCATTTTGGTACGAATAAAACGCTCGTAATGACCTAAGTCTAAGTCAGTTTCAGCACCATCTTCAGTCACGAATACTTCACCGTGCTGAGTCGGGCTCATGGTACCTGGATCAACGTTAATGTATGGGTCCAGTTTCATAATGGTTACATTGAGGCCACGCGCCTCTAAAATTGCTGCGAGCGACGCTGCTGCAATGCCTTTACCTAGTGAAGAAACAACGCCACCAGTAACGAAGATATACCTTGTAGTCATGCTGAACCTGAGAATGTGAGTTTGAAAAATACGTGCTTGTAAGAAAGCACTAGGACGGGGCGACATTCTACCAAATTAGCCTGATAACAACAAACAATAAACTCATTAAATTGATATAAAACTTATGCTCACTGTTTTAGCGAGCTAGTTACCCATCTATCCCCGCAACAAAGTGTAATTTAACCAATTGATTCTATTCTTAGTGGTGCGATTAAACACGGCGATAAGTAAGACTCATTGCTTCTGCTGTGAATGCCACACTTTATTTCAAATACTTATGGCCATAATCTATTCCAATATATTTTCCACAAGTACCTTAGTCACAAGTACCTTAGCCGCCAGTCTCTTAGCGCCTAATTGCTTAACGCCCAGTATTTTAACGACTGATGCCATTGGGACTGATACCTTAATTAATGCTAGGTAATGGGCTCATCGTTGTTAAGTTCATCGTTGTTTATTTGATAGTTGTTAAGTTCAATCTCTATAAACAACTTGCTCTTATCAAGCCTGCAATTATTTGCTTCGCTCGGTTTGCTTAACGGTATCCCAATATGCGTCTAGCTCTTCGAGTGTGTGCTCACTCATGGTTTTTGTACTTTTTTCAGCTAAACTTTCAACACCTCTAAATCGACGCTCAAATTTTTGATTCGCTTGTCGTAAAGCAGATTCAGGATTAACACCTAGATGCCGCGCCATATTGGCTACAGCAAAAAGTAAATCCCCCATTTCATCAACCACTTTAGCTTGGTAGATTTCTGGCTCAGCTTGTAAATGTTTCGCCTCTTCCATGACTTCGTCTATTTCTTCATGGACTTTAGCGACAACAGGGGCTAAATCAGGCCAATCAAACCCTACCTTAGCGACTCTTTTTTGAATTTTAATCGCACGATTTAATGCTGGAAGTGATACTGGAATATCATCAAGTAGAGAAAACTGCTGTTTTTGTTCACGCTCTGTTTGTTTAATCGCCTCCCAGGACTGTTTGACTTTTTCGGCGTTGTCTATTGCCGTGTCATTGTTTGTTGGCACAGTGTTAGTTGGCGCACTGTTAGTTGAACCTAGCTTTAGAGCGCTTTGTTGATGAAAGACATGCGGGTGTCGGCGGGTTAATTTATCGCAAATTTTATCTACTACGGTGGCAAAATCAAATAAGCCCTGCTCTTTTCCTAACTGACAATAAAACACCACTTGAAATAACAAGTCGCCTAGCTCATCTGGTAATGATGTTAAGTCGGCTTGCTCAATGGCATCAGCGACTTCATAAGCCTCTTCAAGCGTAAACGGCACTATACTCGCAAATGTCTGTTGTTTATCCCATGGGCATCCCGTTTCAGGATCCCGCAGTTTTTCCATTATGTTTAACAATGGTTGAATAATGTTTTGTGGCTGGCTTACTAGCAGGGCATCTAATTCAGCAGTATCTGGAGTTTGTGACATGGTAAATACTCTTTTGCGCGTTTTAAAAATGGGACAAACAGTAAACTAAAGCTATGAAAGAAAAAGGTGGTAAACCAGTTGATTTACCACCTTAATTAAAACGTATCACTTTCAACTAGTCGAATGATTATAACCGTCTTGCTTCAATCACACCCTCTATCTGACCAAGCTTAACTAATATTCTTGATAAGCCATCTAAATTATACAGTTCTAATTCAAGGTCGACTGCAGCAGTTTGATTTTTTTCATCCGATGTTGAGCTCATCGCCATCACATTGGACTTTTCAGCCGCAAGCACCGTTGTGACATCTCTTAACAAGCCGCTTCTATCGTGAGCGCTCACTTGGACTTTAATGCGATAACCACCTGAATAGTTCTCGCCCCAAACGACCTCCACGCTGCGCTCAGGGTGAGCACGCATTAACTCTTTAACTTGTGAGCAATCACTACGATGTACCGATACGCCGCGCCCCATGGTGATATAACCAAATATCTCATCTCCAGGAACAGGTTTACAGCAACTTGCAATGTGGCTTAATAAATTGCCTACACCATTAACTTCGACCTGACCTTTGCCTTTTCGAGCAGGCTTTGTATGGGAGCGTTTAATGATTTCTTCGACAATTTCTTGTTCTGTACTCGGCTCTTTACGCAAGCTAGTTTCAACAAAGTTGACCACTTGGTTTAAACGTAAATCCCCCCCACCTATCGCCGCTAACATGTCATCCATAGAGTTCATGTTAAAACGCTCAACCGCAACTTGAGCATCTTTAAGTTTCAGCGACACTCTTGCCAGTTCAGCCTCTAGTAATTCTTTACCTGCAACCATGTTTTTGTCACGGTCTTGTTGTTTAAACCAGTGCTGAATTTTAGAGCGTGAACGAGATGACTTAATGTAGCCTAAGTTAGGGTTAAGCCAATCGCGTTTCGGGTTAGGGTGTTTTGAGGTGATGATTTCAATTCGTTCACCGGTCTCAACTTGGTATGTAAACGGCACAATACGCCCATCCACTTTAGCGCCAATACATTTGTGACCGACATGGGAGTGAATGTAGTAAGCAAAATCCAGTACCGTGGAACCTAGCGGTAAATCGACTACCTCACCATTGGGGGTAAATACATATGCTCGGTCTTCGAAAACCTGACTGCGCACTTCTTCGACAAGGTTGCCAGTTTCAGCCACATCCTCTTGCCACAATAAAATCTTACGTAGCCAGTTAATTTTTTCTTCATAGCCACTTTGTTTACCACCAGCAGTACCTTCTTTGTACTTCCAGTGAGCTGCCACACCGAGCTCTGCATCTTGATGCATGGTTTCTGTGCGGATTTGTATTTCAACGGTCTTGCCTTCTGGGCCCACAACCACAGTGTGAATAGATTGGTAGCCATTAGGTTTAGGATTTGCGACATAATCATCGAACTCTCGCGGAATATGGTGCCACAAGGTATGCACAACCCCTAAAGCACCATAACAGTCTTGCAAGCGGTCAGTGACAATTCGCACCGCTCGTACATCAAATAGCTCGTCAAAGGTAAGATCTTTACCCTTCATTTTCCGCCAAATACTGTAAATATGCTTTGGACGACCGTAGACTTTAGCGCGAATATTATCTTTATCTAAACGCTCTTGCAGCTGAGTAACAAACTTATCGACAAACACTTCTCGATCGACACGTTTACCATCTAATTGCTTAGCAATATCTTTATAAACAACTGGGTGCAGGTATCTAAAAGAGATGTCTTCTAGTTCCCATTTGAGTTGGCCGATACCTAACCGGTTGGCAAGAGGGGCATATATATCAGCAACTTCACGCGCAATCAAAACCCGAGTTTCTTCATCGCCATTTTTGACTTCACGAAGTAAACGTAACCGCTCAGCAAGTTTTATTACTACAGCACGAACATCTTCGACCATAGCCAATAGCATTTTACGAATATTATCAATTTGCGGTTCGGCTGCACGAGAATCTTGGCTGACTTTTAGTGCACCAATGGCTTCCATGGTGACAACACTCGCCACAAGTTTACTTAAACTTACACCAAATTTTTCTTCGATATCCTCAATGGATAATATGCCTTCATCATGAACGATAAAAAGCAGTGAGGCCTGCAGGGTTTCGATGTCCATGTTTAAAGGGGCAAGAATCTCGACCATCTCTCGTGCTCGGTCAAGTAATCCACGATGAACATCTGGCGTTGCGGTTGGCAAAGCATCGAGCTGTTGAATAAGTTCCAGCAACATTTGGGCTTCTTCGGCGTTTTCTATATAACGCTTAACCCATTCATCGATATTAAAATCTGATGAATTGAAATGTGCTTCTCGGACTGAGACCATAGTAAACTTCCTTTTCGGTACTTATTTTACCCTTACAATGAAACAAGCAATATCAACAAAACTAACGCAGTGCATTTCGCCCTGCACAGATAAAAATAGTCATCTTGAGGGTTGAGTATTTTATGTCAAATTAATATTACTCAATTTACAAATTCTTACGTAAAATTCAAATTTCAGCTTATTGTTTGGCCAAAAGTGAGTTGTTCTGGGTATTGGCGACACGTAATATCAATAATAAATCATCTAGAATGAATTTAGTGTTACGTGAGCAACATTCCCCAAAAACCTTTAGCCATTAACCAAAAAATGAGCCGACTTGCTTTGGCTGGTTCAACTTAGCGAGTTTCAAATAATGCCATCGCTTCAATATGATGCGTTTGTGGAAACATATCTAACATAGTCAATTTACTTAATTGATAACCTTGCTCAATTAACACTTGACTATCGCGCGCTAAACTTGCTGGGTTACAGGATACATAGACCACTTTTGCAGGTTTCATTTTAGATAACCATTGCAAGCTTTCATATGCACCGGCACGAGCCGGATCGAGAAGTAATTTATCAATTTGTCCTAACCAGCTTGCCTCAGATAAATCAGCACTTAAATCGGCATGGTAAAAATGAATATTGTTTAATTGGTTTTCTTTCGCATTTTGATTGGCTTGAGCCACCATTTCAGGCACGCCTTCAACCCCAACCACATCTGCGGCTTGTAACGCCAATGGCAAACTAAAATTACCTACGCCACAAAACAAATCTAAAATTCGTTCATTTTCTTTAGGTGCTAGCCACTCAATAGCTTGAGCAACCATCTTTTGATTAATATCCGCATTCACTTGCACAAAATTACCAGGACTGAACTGGCACTGAACTTGGCCTTCAGCTAACCGATAAAAAGGTAATCTAATATGATTCTCAGTAATGACATCGGCTGGAGACTCATCTGCCACAAACAGAGACTGTAATTGACCTTCATTGTCTTGAGTTAGCAAATGAATCTTTTGCGCTTTGGCAAACTCGATGAGTAAATGACTATCACTTTCTTTCAAAGTTTTAGTGATGCGCAATACCGCAAACACGCCATTTTCTGCTTCAGTTAACTCCACATGCCCTAACGTTGTCTTAGCATGAAGTTGATTAAGTAATGCGGTAAACGGTGTAATTAAATTTGATAATGACTTCGCTAATACATCACATTGTTTTATTTGCACAATATTATTGCTATTGGCAGCACGGAAGCCTAATTCGAGCATTTTTGATTTCTTATTAAACAGCGTAGCTAGCCTTGCTCTTCGGCGATAATGCCAATCTTCACTGACGACAGGCTCAGTAAGAATACCGTCTTCGACATCTACTGCCAGTTTGCTCATTAAATTAGTTAAGGCAGCTTGTTTATGTTGACGTTGTGCATCTATGCTTAAGTGTTGTAAATCACAACCGCCACACTGTTGATAATGTGGACATTTTGCTTTGGCACGATTTGGTGTTTTTTCGTCTATACCGATTAATTTCGCTTTAGCGTATTTTTTCTTTTGTTCTGTTAGCTGTACCGTCACTTTTTCACCAGGGAGCGCACCAGGTATAAACACGACCTTACCATTATGCTGTGCTATACCAGCGCCAAGGTGATCAAGTTGTGTTACCGTTAAACTCAACTTAGCTGATAACTGCTTCGTTTTGTTCGGTTTTGCTTTAAAAAATTGCGCCATTTTGGCCTCTGGTATGGAATAAAAAACTGGTCAAGAGTGCTCTATTTCTGGCAATCTAGACAACATATTTGATAAAAGTCTTTAGGAATAATTACTTCACGATGAATAATGCTAACAACATGACCAAATACAGCCTCCGTTCGTGGGTGCTTGTACTTGCGTTAGCGCCTACCGTGATGGTGGGTATTCTACTTGGAAGTTACTTCACCATAAACCGTTTTTATGAACTTGAAGAAACCTTAATCGCCCAAGGCCGTAGTATTGTCGAACCATTGGCTATTGCAAGTGAATTTGGTCTTGTCACCGAAGATAGAGAAGCCACTAAACGCTTATTAGCCGCATCGCAATTAAACAACTCCTCTTTGATTCACTCTATCGCCATTTTTGATAGCGACAACCAACTGTTTGTCACCTCGCACTACCATAAAGATTTCGAAAGTATGCGATATCCACTAGCGCTGAGAAATTTAATCGCCAGCCAATATGAAACCATAGACGATACTATGGTCATTCGTGTGCCTATTTTATCCCATACCGGTATTGCGCCCAAAACCAATAACTATATTGCAACAGCCTCTCCTGCTCCGACAGGAACTAGCGTCATCAATAATGCGGAAGGTCAGCAAATACTGGGCTACATTTCAATATTATTAAACAAAGAAAATGCATTATTAGAACAACATCGGGCAGCGATAGCGGCTTTTGTTATTGTATTAATCGGGGTGCAGTTAAATCTATTTTTCACCTTTCGATTAGTAAAGCATGTGAACTACCCAATTACAGAAATGGTTCGGGTCGTCGCAAAAATCCGTGAAGGAAAGCTCGATACTCGCCTTGAAGGACAACTTATCGGTGAGCTAGATTTACTGAAACGTGGCATTAATGCCATGGCAAGCTCCTTGTCTGAATATCACGATGAAATGCAGCAAAATATTGACCAAGCGACTTCTGATCTGCGTGAAACCTTAGAGCAAATTGAGATTCAAAACGTTGAGTTGGACTTAGCTAAAAAACGGGCGCTTGAAGCTAGCAGAATAAAATCTGAATTTTTAGCAAACATGTCTCACGAGTTACGTACTCCGCTTAACGGTGTCATTGGTTTTTCTCGACAACTGATTAAAACGCCCCTGCACTCTAGCCAGCTTGATTACATCAAAACCATTGAAAGAAGTGCCAGTAACTTACTCGGCATCATTAATGACATTCTTGATTTCTCTAAACTCGAAGCGGGTAAAATGGTCCTTGAAAAAATGCCTTTTGCTTTGAGAGAAACCATTGCCGACACCATCAGTATCGTGGCGGGTAGCGCCCATGAAAAAAGCATTGAATTAGTTGTCGATATTGATGACAACGTGCCAGAAAGTGTCAGCGGTGATGCAATGCGCGTAGGTCAAATCATGACGAATTTAATTGGTAATGCGATTAAATTTACTGATGAAGGCAGTGTGATTTTAAAAATGCATTTAGTTGGCCAGCGAGATGAAAACATTACTTTGCGCTGCGAAGTGATTGATACAGGTATCGGTATCGATGAAGGCCAACAAGAATATTTATTCCAAGCTTTCGGGCAAGCTGATTCGTCTATATCTCGACGCTTTGGCGGTACAGGATTAGGCTTAGTGATTACCAAACGCTTAATCAATCAAATGGGCGGGCAAATCGGTTTTACCTCTACGCCTAATAAAGGGTCGACTTTCTGGTTTATGCTGCCGCTTGAGCTAAGTCAATTCCATATCGGTGAAGTATTACACTTAGAGTCTTTGCGGGATAAAACACTATTACTGTTTGAATCACGAGAGCTCACTCGTGATACCTTTAATCGCCGCTTTGAAGCTTGGGGAATGCATTTAACGTCTGTGGGACAACTACCACATTTAGAAACCACATTGTCTTCGAGTAAAGTGCACTACGATTATATTCTTTTAGGCTGTCATGGCTTTAAAGATAATGAGCAATTACTCAGCTTCTTAAAACTTGCTCGTGAAAAGACAGCTTGCTTGGTGTTATTGCATGACGGTATCGAGCAACAAGAAATCTTAAACCAAGGATTAAGACCTAATACGGACATACTGATGAGTATGCCGGTCAGTGACTATGATTTAGCGAATCAGTTGATACATCCACCAACGCAAACAGCGTTATTAACTGAAACATTGCCTGAAACAGTTTATGAACGTAAAAACCTTAATGTTCTGGCCGTTGATGACAACTTAGCGAACCTTAAGTTAATTGATACCTTATTGAAAGAACTCGTGGTGAATGTGGTATCGGTGAATAACGGTGATGATGCGATTAAGTATGCTAAACAACAAGTATTCGATGTCATCTTTATGGACATTCAAATGCCTGGCACTGATGGCATCACGGCAACCAAGTTGATTCGTCAAGAGTCACAAAACCGCAATACGCCAATCATTGCCGTCACTGCCCACGCAATTGCAGAAGAGCGAGAATTAATTTTAGGTAGCGGCATGGACGGTTATCTGCCGAAGCCGATTGATGAGGCAGCCCTTAAAGGAGTTATTGATCGCTGGATCAATAAACCTAAGTTTACCCATTTTGATATGCACACTTTAAATTGGGAATTATGCCTTGCTCAAACGAATCAAAAACCTGATTTAGCCCTCGAAATGCTGCAGATGTTAGTTGATTCATTGCCTGATAACGTTGTTAACATTGAAACAGCCCTTAAAACCGTCAATAGCGAACTCATGTTACAGACCGTGCACAAACTTCATGGGGCAAGTTGTTACTGTGGTGTACCTAACACTCAGAAGCTTTGCCAAGAAATTGAGTCTGCGCTAAAGCACAAAACCAGCATTGAAGATCTTGAACCAGAAATACTTGAGTTACTTGATGAGTTAACTAAGGTAGAATCAGCAGCAAATCAAGTGATATCACAGTTATCAGCGGATGTACCCAATGAGTCATAAACCCGGTTTCTTTAAACGTTTAAAAGCGTTGTCTTTACCTCAAAAGCAATTATTTGCTACCGCACTTTGCCAACGCATGTTGCCAAATTATCAGTTATTTTCTGAAGTTTGCGAATTTGGCGAGCCAAAAACACTCAGCACTGTCTTAGAGCTATTGTGGCAATCTCAATACGATAAAAAACTTAAATTTAACTATGACATTCATTTACAACGCTTAGAAGACAACACCCCTGAGCCAAGTAACTTTGAAGCATACGGAGTTTACCCAGCAATGGATGCAGCTGTTGCGTTAACCACCTTACTTGGCGGTATTCAGGGTAAAATTGAAGAAGACATTACTAACATCAGTAAATTATCTTCAAGTACAGTAGCCAACTACATTGAAGCTATCAGTGTTGATGAACTTCAAGATGAATTAAACGAAGAAGTCGTAGAAGAGTTTGTTTTCGCACATCCTGTGATGCAGGAAGAAAAAGAACTACAAGGGATGCTACTGGATATTATTGAAGCTAACCCTAAATTATCAGCTGAATTCGTTAAAGAGTTACGTAAAGAAATAGTCGACGCTGGTGTTTCTAATATTGGGATCAGTGTTCAGTAACTGAGTTTTTTGTTTGGAATATTTATTGGCAAGATTTATGGGCATTCAGCCTATAAATAAACTTTGAGTTCACTCGTTCGTGCGCTCAGAGTTGCACTTGCATCATTAACTTATTCGCCACCCCAATGACTGTCAAATCAACAATGTCATTGACTTCCAATAGACACACATAAGGAGAAGATGATGGCCAACATTTTAACTCCCCTTATTGCTGTCTTTGGCATCATGTTGCTAGGCTTTATTGTTCAAAAGCTTAAAGTGCTTCCTCATGATACCGACTTTACATTAAACGAATACGTCTATTACGTGGCGTTCCCCGCTATTTTATTCATTGCGTTAGCCGAAACCGATATACATGAGATCATGCAATGGGGCTTTATTGCGGCCTTTGGTATTGCAATGGTTGTGACCTATTTCATTACGGTGCTCATTTCATCTATCGCAGATAAAAAACAACCAGCACTAGCCGCTATCAGAGGGTTAAATACCAGCTTTGGTAATACCGCATTTATTGGTATTCCACTAATGATGATGCTTTATCCAGATAACAATCACGCAATCACAGCTGCTGCTATTGCGAGTTTGTTATCTGTCATTATGTTTGCCTTTGCAATGGTCAATATGGAACTTGCCATCAATAAAAAGCAAAAACGACACCCTGTGCTTATTATGTTGAATGCGTTAATTAGTAATCCCATTGTTATTGGTTGCACTTTAGGAGTCATGGCATCAGCTTTGTATATCCCAATTCCTGATAGCATCAGCATGATGATGAGGTTAATTGGCAATACCTCAAGCCCATGTGCGCTGTTTGCGATTGGTATGGTTCTCGCTAAAGCAATGCATGGAGGTACAGAGCCTGAAACACCACCTCACCATCTTGCAATCGAAATGGGCATATTAAATATACTTAAACTCGTGATTCAGCCATTAATTGCTTATGGTTTACTACGCTATTTTAATGTCGATAACGAGTTACTTATCATGGGGGTCATCTTAGCTGCATTACCAACTGCAGCAAGTGTTTACTTACTCGCACAGCGTTATCAAACCTATGGGTTATCGAGCGCTAAATGCATCTTGATTAGTACCCTTGCCACCTTTATTAGCCTTCCCCTGATTGAACAATTACTTGAACAGCTCAACTAAATACTCAGCTTCTTGCTGCTAATAACTTCCACATAAATACAACTCAAAAAAATTAGCAACCAGCACTTTACTGTATATAAAAACAGTGTAGACTGTTTATAAATACAGTGGTTTGGTGTTTCTTTACACAGGGATTGATTATGCTTTGCCAATTAAGCATTAATAATTTTGCGATTGTACGTTTTCTTGAACTTGACTTTAAAGCCGGAATGACCAGCATCACGGGGGAAACTGGTGCCGGTAAATCTATCGCTATCGATGCGCTAGGCCTATGCTTAGGCAATAGAGCCGATGCCAATACCGTTCGCCCTGGGGCAAACAAAGCTGAAGTTTCTGCACGTTTTTCGCTTGAAGATGTGCCGTATGCTAAACGCTGGCTTGAAGATAATGATCTTGATGTCGATGAAGAATGTATTTTACGTCGAACGATTAGCGCCGACGGTCGCTCTAGAGCCTACATTAATGGTAACCCTGTCCCACTCACTCAACTTAAAGCACTAGGACAATTATTTGTCGGAATTCATGGGCAGCACGCTCACCATGCCATGCTTAAAAGTGAGCATCAACTTACCTTACTCGATAGCTATGCCAACCACAGTATCCTTATCGACAATGTCAGTAAAAGCTATCAACGCTGTAAGCTCATTGAAAATGAATTAAAACAATTACAGTTAAACCAACAAGAGCGTATTGCCCGCAAACAACTTCTACAATACCAAGTCGAAGAACTGGACGAATTTGCTTTAAAGCCAGGTGAATTTGAGCAAATAGAGCAAGAACACAAACGCTTGGCTAACGGCAGTGATTTAATTGAAAATTGTCAATTAACGCTTCAATTGCTTAGCGAGGACGATGAGCACAATATTGAGTCCTCATTAAATCGGGTGATAGGTTTTGCCGATCAATTACAATCATTTGATCCAGCATTGCAAAGTGTTGCAAACATGCTCAATGAAGCCTTAATTCAGGTACAAGAAAGTACCAGTGAAGTTCAAGACTATTTAAGCAAAATAGAGCTAGATCCTGAGCATTTTGCATTTTTGGAACAACGTATTTCCAAAGCCATGCAACTGGCAAGAAAGCATCATGTTCAAACAGAGCATTTAGCTGAACACCATCAAGCATTAGCCATAGAATTAAAAGAGCTAAATAACGATGCAACCCGACTAGATGAGATTCAACAGCAAGTTGACGACAGTAAACAAGCTTATATTAAAAGCGCTCAAAAACTCAGCCAAAGCCGCCTTCGCTATGCAAAAGAGCTTAATAAACTTGTCACTCGCTCGATTCATGAATTGAATATGCCTAAGGGTAAGTTTTCTATAGAAGTCAATTTTAACCCTGACATTCAATCTGTTACTGGTAGCGATCAAATTGAATTTCAAGTGACCACTAACCCAGGACAACCCCTTCAACCGATTGCAAAAGTCGCTTCTGGTGGTGAGTTATCACGTATTGGTTTAGGTATTCAAGTTATTACTGCGAAAAAAGTTGCCACGCCGACACTCATATTTGATGAAGTCGATGTCGGTATTTCTGGGCCAACTGCAGCTGTTGTAGGACGTATGCTGCGCAGTTTAGGGGAATCTACTCAAGTTATCTGTGTGACCCATTTACCTCAAGTTGCAGGTAATGGTCACCAACATATGCTGGTGAACAAGTTTAGTAAAAGTGGTGGCACTGAAACACAAATGAAACCCCTTGATAAAGAGCAAAGGATCAGTGAATTAGCTAGGTTATTAGCTGGTGATGTTATTACAGAAAACACACTTGCTAACGCTCGAGAGCTACTTCAATAGCTAAGATAGTAAAATGCGCACTAATCACTAAAAAGCCCACCAATTGGTGGGCTTTTTAGTGATTATCAATCAAGACTTATACGAAATAATAGATAAGCTGCAGACAGATTAATGCAAAAAAGCCTGCTAAAACATCGTCAATCATAATACCAAAGCCGCCATGCACTTTGGCATCTAGCCAACGAATAGGCCAAGGTTTCAAAATATCAAAAAAACGGAATAGTGCAAAACCAATGACTAACCATATTAAGCCCGCTGGGGCAGCTATCATGGTAATCATTAAGCCAGCAACCTCATCCCAGACAATGGCGCCATGATCATGGACTCCCATGTCTTTGGCTGCTTTATCACATATATAAAAGCCAATAAGCGTACTTAACACAGTGATAATAATAAATGCGGTTAAGCTAAGGTGCCCCATTAAGTAAACTAATGGCACTGCTGCTAATGTACCGAAAGTGCCGGGGGCTTTAGCTGCTAACCCACTGCCAAACCCAAGTGCTAGGAAATGCACTGGATTTTTAAGTGATAATTTTTTTACCGCTGGATCGTTTGATAATAGATTCATTAAAAGTGCTCAAAACTTTTTAGGTCTAGCTCAAATGGTTCGCCATTGGATACCAACCTTAATTTATCACCCGCGCATATTTGCCCAATTTTGACAAATTTAACACCTGCGTGAATTAAGGCTGTATCTAAAGCGCCCCGCTGTGCTTCTGGTACAGTGAAAAGAAGCTCGTAATCTTCGCCCCCAGTCAAAGCATAATTGATTGCTTGCTCTGGCCCCACTGAGCCAACCAATGAAGTCGATAACGGTAATTCATTGACATCAATGACGGCTCCAACGTTTGAAGCTTTTAATATATGAGCAATATCGGAGTTAAGACCATCAGATAAATCAATTGCACTGGTTGCTAATGAACGCAGGGCTTGTCCAGCCAAGATCCTTGGCGTTGGATGATAATGGCGATTAATCAAAAACTCTTTAAACTGAGGGTCAACATCTTGCTTACCTAGCAAAATATCCAAGCCTAATGCGGAATCACCTAAGGTACCAGTGACATAAATCCAGTCACCGATTTTTGCACCACCACGAGTTAAGGCTTTACCGGTAGGAACTTGACCATGGATCGTGATATTGATACTGCGTGGACCACGAGTAGTATCACCACCAATCAAGCTCACACTATAGTATTCCGCAGCTTCAAACAGCCCTTCACTAAACTGCTGTAACCAGTCGTTATCAACATCAGGCAAGGTTAACGCCAGGGTCATCCAAGCGGGATCTGCTCCCATTGCAGCTAAATCAGATAAGTTTACAGCCACTGATTTATAGCCTAACTCATGCGCAGGCATTGAAGGTAGGAAGTGAATATTTTCTACGAGGGTGTCACAAGAAATTGCAATAGATTTGTTTTCAGCTGGCTGTACTAATGCACAGTCATCACCAATGCCGAGATGAACATCACGACGCTTCTGACCTTTATCACGGAAAAATTGTTCAATAAGTTGGAATTCTTTCACGATAAAATTGGTACGGTTGCCCGCCCACCTACTGTTATAGAAATCGGTAAGCCATACAAAAACGGTATCCGAAGATACCGTTTTATTTATTACTTACGAGTAACAAGCTTATCTAGCATACCATTGACAAACTTATGACTGTCATCGGCACCAAAGGCTTTCGCTAATTCGATACCTTCGTTGATAGCCACTTTAAATGGCACATCTTTACGATAAGTGAGTTCATACGCAGCTAAGCGCACAATGGCTTTCTCAACTGGCGATACGTCTTCAATATCACGATCTAAATGTGGCTTTAAAAGCGCATCAAGTTGAGTCGCTTTTGTTGCTACACCTGATAGCAACTCACGAAAATAAGCTACATCAACACCGTTAATGTTTTGCTCAGTTAAAAATTCGTGTTCAACGTCAGCAACGTTATTTTGGCTTAACTGCCACGAATAGATAGCTTGAACAGCTAAACGGCGTGCCTTACGGCGCTCTGAAGGCTTCATTACTTTTCCTACTACTATACCAACTGTTGTTCTAATTCTTGCAGAACATTAACCATTTCAAGTAGGCCAAGGGCAGCTTCAGTACCTTTGTTACCTGCTTTAGTACCAGAGCGCTCAATTGCTTGCTCAATGGTATCTGTGGTTAACACGCCAAATGAAACAGGAATATCAAACTCTAAAGCAACTTGAGCTAGACCCTTATTACACTCGCCTGCAACTAAATCAAAATGCGGAGTACCACCACGAATCACAGCACCAAGTGCAATGATACCGTCAAATTTCCCACAAGCAGCAACACGTCGTGCAGCCAGCGGTAATTCAACAGCGCCAGGAACACGAACAACAGTAATGTTGTCATCTTCAACCTGACCAAAACGTTTTAGTGTATCTATTGCGCCATCAAGCAGACTCTCAACTAAGAAACTATTGAAACGCGATACAACGATCGCCACTTTGGCATTTTTTGCTTCGATATTACCTTGAACTACGTTCATTATCTTACCTAAATTAGCTAAAGCACCCAGCTCTGGGCAAAAGTGGCGGTATAATACCACAGCAAAATGCCCTGAGTCCTGTGCAATTAATGATAAATGTTAACTTCACTAAATTAGTGAATTATTCTGCAATGTAATCAGTCACTTCTAAACCGAAGCCCGATAACGAATGATAATGTTTCGGCGAACTCAATAGTCTCATGGTGCTGACACCAAGACTTGATAGTATTTGCGAACCGATGCCTACTTTACGTGAGGTGCCGACCCATTTCGCCGCTGTTGGTGCTTGACCTTTGTCTTCTGCTTCAAACGCTTTCACTTTGGCTAGCATCTCACTCGAATGCTCTTCATGGCCTAATAACACTAAAACACCACCTTCATTAGCGATGCGTTCCATCGCTTTTTCTAATGGCCAGCTACGTTTTTGATCTCGCTCAGAGTGAAGCAAATCGTTAAATGTATTTTGCAAGTGCACACGGACTAAACAATCAGCTTTCACTTCACCTTTTACCAATGCATAGTGCAATTGATTATCGATGGTGTCTCTAAATGTCACCATAGTAAACTCACCGAAACGTGTGGGTAGTTTACATTCTGCTTCACGCACAACAGTGGTTTCTTTGGTATTACGGTACTCAATTAAATCAGCAATTGTCCCCATTTTAATACCGTGTTTTTCACTAAACACTTCTAAATCAGGACAGCGTGCCATCGTGCCGTCATCATTTAAAATCTCAACGATCACACCTGAAGGCTCCAAACCTGCTAAGCGAGCTAAATCGCAACCTGCTTCAGTGTGTCCAGCACGCGTTAATACGCCGCCATCTTGCGCCATTAATGGGAAAATATGCCCAGGCTGAACTAAGTCAGCGGCTTTAGCATCCTTTGCAACAGCCGCCTGAACCGTAACAGCACGATCATGAGCTGAAATGCCTGTTGTTACACCTGTTGCAGCTTCAATTGATACAGTAAAGTTTGTCGAGAACTGTGCATTATTATTAGTTACCATTAAAGGTAAATTTAACTGCATACAGCGCTCTTTGGTCATCGTTTGGCAAATCAATCCACGACCATAGGTCGCCATAAAGTTAATTGCCTCAGGCGTCACCTTTTCGGCCGCCATGATAAGATCGCCTTCATTCTCTCTATCTTCATCGTCCATCAAGATAACCATTTTACCCTGACGAATATCTTCGATGATCTCTTCTATACTGTGTAGTGCCATGTTAAGACCTTTATGTTTAGTTTTTCTATATCAGCAACATAGGCTAAATATATTCGGGTATTCTATTTTCTATCGCATAAATCCGGCGTTGGCTAGCATTTCCATAGTGATGCCGCCTTCAGATTTTGTGGCTTTTTCAGCGTTCATCAAGCGCTCTAAATAACGTGCAATTAAATCCACTTCAATATTGACCTTACTGCCGGCTTGCAAAGCCAACAAGGTCGTTTCTTCGGCTGTATGTGGCACAATCGTTAACCTAAAACGATGCCCATCAATTTCGTTAACTGTTAAGCTAACTCCGTCAATGGTTATTGAGCCTTTATGAGCGATATATCGAGATAAGTCTTCAGGTGCGAGTAACCAAAACTCGATGGCTTTTCCGCGCACATTTCGTTGCTCAACTCTTGCAATACCATCAACATGCCCGCTTACCATATGGCCGCCTAAACGCGTCGTTGGCATCACCGCTTTTTCAAGGTTAACCTTTTGTCCGACTTTATAATCAGCAAAACCAGTTAGTGCGACAGTTTCAGCTGAAATATCTGCAACATAACCATCAGGTAGACATTGTACAACCGTTAAGCACACGCCATTGGTTGCAATACTATCTCCTAGTTTGACATCAGATAAATCCAAACTACCACTTGCAACATTTAAACGAATATCATCGCCTTTGCGATCAATTTTTCTTAATGTGCCTAGGGCTTCAATAATGCCGGTAAACATAAATACTCACTTGTTATCTTATTCAATATTATTTAACAGTGTTCGTTGCCTAATACCGTTTAAATAATGGCAAAAAATCTTGTTGCTTATAGAGCAAATATCATTCTTAGATCTGCACCGACTCGACGCGTATCGTTAAGTTGTATTTTAGGGATATCTGACATGGCTTGGTAATCATCAAGCTGGACTAAATTACGACCTTGGCTACCCAGTAACTTCATCGCTTGATATAAATACAATTCATCACCTAAGCCTTGTTTGATGACGCTACCCGCTAATGTTGCTCCAGCCTCTACGAGAACCGTATTGCATTGCTTACCTAAATAAGTAAATAACGCATGTAAATCAACGCGTCCATCATCATTTGCACCAATAGTGATACAACTAACATGATTGTTAAATCTTTCTCTCACTTCTGCGGGGTATTCCACACATGAAACCAACAGTATAGGAGACGCTATTTCAAACAGTGTAAAGTCATTTGTTAGCCTAGCTTTACTATCTAGAATAACCCTTAATGGTTGTTTAATTTCACTTTCTGCTAAATGCTCTTTTACACTGCCTAATTCTTCATAACGGACATTCATCGAAGGGTTGTCAGCAAGTACCGTTTCTACACCAGTTATAATGGCACATTGTCGAGCACGTAACTTTTGTACATCCGCTCGGGCTTCAGGTCCTGTAATCCATTTAGACACCCCATTAGACAATGCCGTTTTGCCATCAATACTGGCAGCAAGCTTAATGGTAACAAGTGGCAAGCCTGTGAGCATTCGCTTAGTAAACCCAAGATTAAGTTGTTTGGCTTGCTCGGTTAATAATCCGACTTCAACCTCAATTCCCGCTTCTTGTAGCATTCGAATACCATTACCTGCCACTTGCGGGTTGGCATCAACCTCAGCAATAACAACCCTTTTTATCCCAGCATTTATTAACGCTAATGCACAAGGAGGGGTTCGGCCATAATGACTGCAAGGCTCAAGGGTGACATAGGCAGTGGCTTGGCTTAATTTATCTTGCTGCTGATTGGTTTGTACTGCATTTAAAGCGTGAATTTCAGCGTGCGGGCCACCCGCTTTAATATGATAACCTTGACCAATAATCTGCTCGCCAACGGCAATCACACAGCCTACGTTTGGATTAGGCCGAGTTGTATAACGTCCTTTTTCTGCTAATGAAATTGCCAGACTCATCATTGAAATATCAAGGATAGACCACTGAGACATAAAAACCTTCTTGATTGCACCAAAACGATAAAAAGCAATATTTTGCTAGCGGCAAGTAATGATAATACGGTTACTTTTGTAACTTAGCGATTGCTTCACCAAATTGAGACACATCTTCAAATGCACGGTAAACAGAAGCAAAGCGAATATAGGCAACCTTATCAAGCACCATTAACTGCTCCATCATTAAGTTACCGATCATAGCAGAGTCAATTTCTCGTTCGCCTGTTGCACGAAGCGTGGATTTTATTTTTGTTAATGCTTGCTCAATTTGATCCATAGAAACAGGGCGTTTTTCAACTGCTCTGAGCATACCGCCACGAAGTTTCTCTTCATCAAATGGCTGACGAGTGCCATCTTGTTTGATCACTCTAGGCATCACCAGCTCAGCACCTTCAAAGGTTGTAAAGCGTTCATGGCACTCTGTACATTCCCGGCGACGACGTACTTGGTGGCCATCAGCCACAAGTCGAGAGTCAATCACTTTAGTATCTGTCGCGCTACAAAATGGGCAATGCATATTCGCTCCTGAAATTAAAAAGAAAATGGCTGTAAGTACTCGGTACTTACAGCCATTAAAGTTTATCCTATTTACTTTATAAGGTTAACCTTATCGATAAGATTATCCTGCGAAGATAAATTGAATAAAGCCAGTCTTACTCAATCACGTTCCTGTTACAGAATACTTGAAAGGTATTAACCGTAAACAGGGAATTTAGCACATAATTCAAGCACTTGATTCTTCACACGCTCAATCGTGGCTTCATTATTAATATCGTCAAGTACATCACACATCCAGTTGGTTAACTCAACTGATTCAGTTTCAGTAAAACCACGGCGTGTAATTGCAGGAGAACCAATACGTAAACCTGAAGTCACAAACGGTGAACGTGGATCATTTGGCACCGAGTTTTTGTTCACTGTGATGTTAGCTTTGCCTAAGGCAGCATCAGCATCTTTACCAGTCATATCTTTGCTGATTAAATCAAGCAGGAATAAGTGGTTATCAGTACCGCCAGATACCACATCATAGCCACGTTCGATAAAGGTTTTAGCCATCACTTTAGCGTTGGCAACAACTTGCTCTTGGTAAGTCGTAAACTCTGGATCTAATGCTTCTTTAAATGCAACGGCTTTAGCTGCAATAACGTGCATTAATGGACCACCTTGGCCGCCAGGGAATACTGCTGAGTTTAATTTTTTATAGATATCTTCATCGTTTGATGCAGATAAAATTAATCCACCACGAGGACCGGCAAGTGTTTTGTGTGTCGTCGTTGTCACTACGTGTGCATGTGGTAACGGGTTCGGATAGATACCAGCAGCAACAAGACCAGCAACGTGGGCCATATCAACAAATAAGTAAGCACCTACTTTGTCAGCGATTTCGCGGAATTTACCCCAATCGATGATACCTGAATATGCAGAGAAACCAGCAATAATCATTTTAGGCTTATGTTCAACAGCTAAACGCTCTACTTCTGCATAATCGATTTTGCCAGTCGTTTCATCAATACCGTACTGAACCGCATTGTATAATTTGCCTGAAAAGCTCACATGAGACCCGTGAGTCAAGTGACCACCGTGTGCCAGGCTCATACCTAAAACGGTGTCACCACCTTGTAAAAGCGCCATGAAAACAGCTGAGTTTGCCTGAGAACCAGAATGCGGCTGAACGTTAGCGTAAGTTGCGCCGAACAACTCTTTAGCACGTGAAATAGCTAATTCTTCAGCAATATCAACATGCTCACAACCACCATAGTAACGCTTACCAGGGTAACCCTCTGCGTACTTATTGGTTAACTGAGAACCTTGTGCTTCAAGAACACGTGGGCTGGTATAATTTTCTGATGCGATTAATTCAATGTGCTCTTCTTGGCGACGAGTCTCATCTTCAATGGCTTGAAACAGTTGTGGATCGTAATCCGCGATATTCATAGCTTTCTTTAGCATTGGTGTCTCCAACAGCAGTTCTTATATATATATAGGGTTGCGCGGTATTCTACTCTGCTCTGCGTCACAATCCCAGCATTTAGAACATGAATTTCATTGGAAATTATCTTTAATTTGATTAATCCAAAATTTGAGTTAAACAAAAAATAAAGTAGAATTATCATCATCATTGGTCACTAAAGAACCTTAAAAATGGCTCAATTTGTCTATAGTATGCTGCGGGTAGGAAAGATTGTTCCGCCTAAAAAACAAATCCTCAAAGATATTTCACTTAGTTTTTTCCCTGGCGCCAAAATTGGTGTACTTGGTTTAAATGGTTCTGGTAAATCAACTTTGCTAAAAATCATGGCAGGTTTAGATACCGAAATCGAAGGTGAAGCACGTCCGATGCAGGACCTAAAAATTGGTTACCTGCCACAAGAACCTAAGCTTGATGAATCACAAACAGTTCGTGAAGCAATTGAAGAAGCAGTCAGTGAGGCTAAGAACGCGCTGACTCGTCTGGATGAAGTTTACGCACTTTATGCTGAACCCGACGCCGACTTTGATGCATTAGCAAAAGAGCAAGGTGAGCTTGAAGCAATTATTCAGTCTCAAGATGCTCATAACCTAGATGTTATTTTAGACCGAGCAGCTAACGCATTACGCTTACCTGATTGGGATGAAAAAATCGAAGTGCTATCAGGTGGTGAACGTCGCCGTGTCGCAATTTGTCGCTTACTACTTGAAAAGCCAGACATGTTGTTACTTGACGAACCAACTAACCACTTGGATGCTGAATCTGTCGCGTGGCTTGAACGTTTCTTACAAGATTATACTGGCACCGTAGTTGCGATTACCCATGATAGATACTTCTTGGATAATGCTGCGGGTTGGATTTTAGAACTTGACCGTGGTGAAGGTATTCCTTGGGAAGGTAACTACTCATCTTGGCTTGAGCAAAAAGATGCACGTCTACAACAAGAGTCTGCAACTGAAAGCGCCCGCCAAAAAACCATTCAAAAAGAATTAGAATGGGTACGCCAAGGCAGTAAAGGTCGTCAATCTAAAGGCAAAGCCCGTATGGCTCGCTTTGAAGAATTGAACACCAACGACTATCAAAAGCGTAACGAGACTAATGAATTGTTCATTCCACCAGGGCCTCGTTTAGGTGACAAAGTAATTGAGGTTAATAACTTAACTAAGTCTTATGGCGATCGAGTGTTGATTGATGACTTAAGTTTCTCAATTCCTAAAGGTGCGATTGTCGGTATTATCGGTGCAAACGGTGCGGGTAAATCAACATTATTTAAAATGATTTCAGGCGCTGAACAACCTGATAGCGGCAGCATCGAAGTGGGTGAATCAGTACAAATTGCTTCGGTTGAGCAATTCCGTGATTCAATGAACGACAAGAATACCGTCTGGCAGGAAATCTCAGATGGACAAGATATCATGCGTATCAACAACACAGAGATCCCAAGTCGTGCTTACGTTGGGCGTTTTAACTTCCGTGGTGGCGATCAGCAAAAAATCATTGGTACCTTATCTGGTGGTGAACGTAACCGTGTTCATTTAGCCAAACTGCTACAAGCTGGTGGTAACGTACTCCTACTCGATGAACCAACCAATGACTTAGATGTTGAAACACTACGTGCGCTAGAAGAGGCACTATTAGAGTTCCCTGGTTGTGCCATGGTTATTTCTCATGACCGTTGGTTCTTAGACAGAATCGCCACTCACATTTTAGATTACCGTGATGAAGGCCAAGTCAACTTCTATGAAGGAAACTACACAGAATACACGGCCTGGTTGAAAGAACATCTTGGCACTGAAGCCATTGAGCCTCATCGTTTAAAATACAAGCGTATTGCTAAATAGTCACAGGATTATCATTATCTGATTCAGACTAAAATTAATCACTTAGTTTTAGCTTTAGTCAGTTGATTATATTGCCATTATAAAAGTCCTATTGATGGTGAAATTCGTTAATTCGAGTTTTCACTTTAAATAGGACTTTTTTATGTTTACCTGCCATTACTTTCACTAATCGCTAAAATGACCACTTACCTATAAAGGCAGTCATAAAAATGACGACTGTCTGAAAACCTGCAATTTGTTAAATTTCTAAATTCCTCATGGTTAACTTACTCTATTGAGTTAATTCACTCGCGTTAACAACATAACTTACATAGCCAACAAAAACTTGGTTCTTTAAAGAACATTAACAATAACTTAAGCACAAGAGGATAAAGCAACATCAGGTATAATAAGGTAACAATATATCAGTCAAACCGCCCTACTGTTGGCTTGTTGTAAAAAAGCGTCAAAAAACCACAATCTATTTGTAAAGACAAATTAACTTAAGTACTATAAAATTATTGACGGATTATTTTACTGTTGACCAGTTGCAGTAGCACAAGGCTATGCACGAACAATTACACAAAAATGGAGGAATCAGTGAGATATAGTCGAATTACTTTTATTTTATTATGTTTTTATGCCAGCAGCTCATTTGGTTTAGAGATTATTTCGAGTAGCGAAACCCAAAAACTACAAGAAATTGAGCAAAAGTATAATATTGATGATTTACTCATTTCTGCCAACGATAAATTGTCAACGCACAAAAAGAAAGAATCAGATTTTCACGCCTTAAGTGTCGAGATTAAAAGCAAGCAAACTGAATATGAACATTTGGTTTCTAAGTTACCAGCTAAAATCTTGTCACGCGCTAACCTAAGTTCTTTTTACCGTGATTTAGAAAACCTTGTCCTTAAAATAGATCAACTTGAAACCAAATATGATATCGACGGTAAATCCCTTAAGAGAGAATACAAATCGATAATGGCAGAATATGATGTCATTAATGAAACTCGCACAAACAAAGATGAGCAACTAGCCGCACTTAAAAGTGAAATCACCAAGCGTGTTATTGCCGACGTATCAAAAGCAGACACGGTTCAATCAGTTGATTTAGATGGTTCAACCTTATGTAGTAAATTTCAGTCAATTAACGATTGTTTGAAAGATTCAGAAAGCTACATTGTGACTAATACAATCAAAACTGATCCTTTTTTGAATGAGCGCAGTGTTTTACTTTCATATGACGTCATCGACGCCAGTATGAATATGTCAGGCAACTTAAACTATAAAATTAAGATGGCATTCAAACCTTCATATAACAGTAAAATTGACTCACTGATTAATGAAGAACTAGGTCTTAAATCAGCCATGATTACATTAGTTAGTAATGTCGCCGCTGATTGGTTTGTCGATGGTGTTAAAGTTGGGACTGGTCGTGAAATTTTTCATGAAGTGCCATTAGGTCAACACGGTATTTTGGCTTCTTATCAAACGAAAGATAAGTCGAGTGTTGAGTTCATTCAAGGCAATGGTGTTTTCAACTATAACTTTAACGAAACATCTCGTAATAATGACTTAGTGACATTGCCACAGACCGAAAAAACCAAAAAACAAACCATGAAAATGAAGCCTAAGCAAGCGAATGTCGCTGCTAAAGATAAGCCTCAAATGAGCCTATCAAACAAGAGCTACGAATATTTCATGGGAATTGAAGCATCGACTAAAGAGCAAAACGAAAGCTTTAATGGAACACCTTCAGCAAAACTGTAGCGTCTCATATTAGAATAAAAAACCACTTAGTATGGCTAAGTGGTTTTTTTGTTTTCTAGCATACCAATTTAAAAAATCAACCTGCTTTACTGTATCCTCCCTCTGGCAACTGTTAAGAAATTGATACCAACTTAGACACAAGTTCACAACTCAGATCCAATAACTAAACACTAATGTTATCAGCATGTTTTGTTACAGTCTTATCTGCTACGCTTTACATTCCTTTACCCTTATATGCTGCTTTTTTTATTAAAATAGCCTCACATCAGCATAGGCATTTTTAGAGTTCATCAATGAAAAAATTAGCATTCCTTATTATTGTTTGTGGCGTTATGGCTGCCGCTTTTTCATTTAGTGGTATTAGCCAGGCTAGTAAATCTAAACCCGATAGCAACAATAAACCGCAAAGAACGATTCCTGTGGTAACAGGCATTGTTGATCAACATGAGTTATCGCAATCGTTATCATTGATTGGCAAATTAGATGCTGAACAGTCCGTGTTTATTTCTTCACAGGTTGCTGGCCAAATCAGTGATATTCTCATTGAACCAGATCAAGACATTAAAGCGGGACAAACTATTGTTCAGCTTGATAATGCGAAAGCCAAAGCCGCAACAGCGGAGGCTGCTGCCTATCTTGCAGATGAACAAAGAAAATTGAAAGAGTTTTCAAAGCTAATCAAAAGTAATGCCATTACCCAAACTGAAATTGATGCCCAACGTGCTAATGTCGATATGGCTCAAGCTCGCCTTGCCTCCGCTCAAGCCGATCTAAACTACCACACACTTAAAGCTCCATTTTCAGGCTCAGCAGGATTAATTGATTTTAGTGTTGGTAAGATGATTTCGGTTGGTACTGAATTGCTTGCTTTTGACGATCTATCTAGCATGAGACTTGATCTACAAGTACCTGAGCATTACTTATCGTTACTTTCAAATGGCATGGCCGTTAATGCACAAAGTCGTGCTTGGCCTGATCAAGTATTTACAGGCAAAATCATTGCCATCGACTCTCGCATTAATCAAGACACCTTAAACTTACGGGTGAGAGTACAGTTTGATAACCCCGAAAACCGTTTAAAGCCAGGTATGATGATGGCTGCAGTACTTAACTTCCCTGCAGTTTCTGAACCTGTCATTCCAGTCCAAGCAATTGAATACTCTGGCACAAAGCGTTTTGTGTATATCATCAACGAAAACAACATAGCAAAACGCACTGAAGTGACATTGGGCGCTCGTATTGACAACGAAGTGTTAATTTCTGACGGCTTAAATATTGGTGACCATGTTGTAGTTCAAGGGTTAGTTAACATGCGTGATGGGGTATTAGTGGATGTGCTTGAACAGCAAAATACTGCTGAGCGCCTAGCCAATGAAAACACAGCAGAAGAAAGTAATCAGCAGGAGAAAAGCTAATGTGGCTTTCTGATGTTTCAGTCAAGCGTCCTGTTGTCGCTATTGTACTCAGCTTATTATTGGGCGTATTTGGCCTAGTTTCACTGTCAAAACTGTCGATTCGAGAAATGCCGGATGTTGAAAATCCGGTAGTCACGGTAATGACCACCTATAGTGGCGCTTCAGCCACTATTATGGAAAGCCAAATTACCACCACGATTGAAGATGAGTTAACGGGTATTAGTGGTGTTGATGAAATTGAATCTGTCACTCGTAATGGTATGTCCCGCATTACAGTCACATTTTTACTTGGCTGGGATTTAACAGAAGGCGTGAGTGATGTGCGTGATGCTGTAGCGAGAGCTCAGCGCCGCCTTCCAGATGAAGCTGACGATCCTGTAGTATCTAAAGATAATGGCTCAGGCGAGCCGTCTATTTATGTCAACCTGAGTTCATCAACGATGGACCGAACTCAGCTCACCGATTACTCCCAACGAGTATTAGAAGATCGTTTTAACTTGATCACAGGAGTCAGCTCAATTTCCATCACGGGCGGACTTTACAAAGTCATGTATGTTCAATTAAAACCTGAACTCATGGCAGGACGTAATGTGTCGGCCAACGACATCGTATCAGCACTAAAAACTGAAAATGTTGAAACGCCTGGCGGCGAAGTTCGTAACGACACTACGGTCATGACGGTTCGTACAGCAAGACTCTATAACCACCCAGAGGACTTTGACTACTTAGTCGTTCGTACTGCCGACGATGGCACACCTGTTTACCTAAAAGATGTCGCGGATGTATTCATCGGTGCAGAGAACGAGAACTCAACCTTTAAAAGTGATGGCGTTGCTAACCTTTCTTTGGGCATTGTGGCCCAATCTGATGCGAACCCATTAGATGTCGCGAAATGGGTTCATCAAGAAGTCGATAGAATCCAAGACTTCTTACCTGATGGTACGGCGCTCGTGGTCGATTATGACTCTACCATTTTCATTTCTCGCTCAATCGATGAGGTCTATAACACCTTAATTATCACTGCAGTATTAGTGATATTGGTGCTGTATATTTTTATCGGCCAAGTCCGTGCGACGTTAATTCCTGCGGTGACTGTGCCTGTATCGTTAATTGCGGCATTTATTGCGGCTAACTCATTCGGTTTTTCAATTAACCTTCTCACATTGATGGCGCTGATCCTAGCCATCGGACTGGTTGTTGATGACGCTATTGTGGTCGTTGAAAATATTTTCCATCACATTGAAAAAGGTGAACCTCCTTTGCTTGCTGCCTACAAAGGAGCTCGCGAGGTTGGCTTTGCAGTTGTCGCCACTACAGCAGTATTAGTCATGGTGTTTTTACCCATTTCATTTATGGAAGGCATGGTTGGATTACTGTTTACTGAGTTCTCGGTAATGCTTGCAATGTCAGTGTTATTTTCATCGCTTATTGCATTAACGCTTACCCCCGTACTCGGTAGTAAATTGCTAAAAGCCAATGTAAAGCCTAACCGTTTTAACTTATGGGTAGACGGGTTATTTGATGCACTAGAAACACAATACCGCCGTGTCGTGAGTAAAGCTGTGCAATTCCGTATGGCTGCACCATTGGTTATTGTTGCGTGCGTGGCTGGTAGTGGCTGGTTGTTAAACCAAGTACCTGCTCAATTAGCCCCTCAGGAAGACCGAGGCGTTATTTTTGCCTTCATTAAAGGCGCCGAAGGCACTAGCTACAATCGCATGTCTGCCAATATGGAAATCGTAGAGCAGCGACTATTACCTATGCTAGGTGATGGTGTTATAAAATCATTTAGTATTCAAGCACCGGCATTTGGCGGCCGAGCTGGCGATCAGACTGGTTTTGTTATTATTCAGCTGGAAGAATGGCAAGACAGGAGTATTAATGCCCAGCAAGCGTTAGGGATAGTCGCAAAAGCACTAGAAGGCATCCCTGACGTCATGGTACGCCCAATGTTGCCAGGTTTTAGAGGTAAGTCAAGTGAGCCAGTACAGTTTGTATTAGGTGGCTCCGATTATGAAGAGCTGTTTGATTGGGCGCAAAAACTACAACAAGAAGCGGATTTAAGCCCGATATTAGAAGGGGCTGATCTTGATTATGCTGAAACAACCCCAGAACTATTAGTTAGTGTCGATCGTGAGCGTGCTGCAGAACTTGGCGTGAGTGTCACTGAAGTTTCAGACACCTTAGAAATCATGCTTGGCGGTCGCAGCGAAACCACCTTTATTGAGCGTGGCGAAGAGTATGATGTGTACCTACGAGGCGATGAAAACAGCTTTAACAGTGTCGCCGATTTAAGTCAGATATATATGCGCACTTCAAAGGGCGACCTTATCACCTTAGATACCATCACCCGAATTGATGAAGTGGCTTCAGCGCAAAAACTTAGCCATCTGAATAAACAAAAGTCCATCAGCTTAAAAGCCAATTTAGGCGAAGGATATACCTTAGGTGAAGCATTAGATTTTCTCGATGCGAAAGCCATTGAAATGCTGCCAAGCGATATCACCATTTCATATACCGGCGAGTCAAAAGATTTTAAGGAAAACCAGAGCAGCGTTTTCATCGTGTTTGGTCTTGCGTTATTAGTCGCATACTTAGTACTTGCTGCTCAGTTTGAGAGCTTTATCAATCCGTTGGTCGTTATGTTTACTGTTCCCATGGGCATATTCGGCGGATTCCTTGGGCTGTATTTCACCGGACAAGGCCTCAACATTTATAGCCAAATTGGCATGATAATGTTAATTGGTATGGTCACTAAAAACGGCATTTTAATTGTTGAGTTTGCTAATCAGTTGCGTGATAAAGGGCTCTCTCTCGAACAAGCAATTATCGATGCATCTGCTAGACGTTTAAGACCGATTCTCATGACGGCCTTCACCACTTTAATTGGAGCAATCCCATTAATATTATCGACAGGTGCAGGTTCAGAAAGTCGCATCGCTGTCGGTACGGTAGTGTTCTTTGGGATGGCATTTGCTACTCTAGTGACACTCTTAGTCATCCCAGCTATGTATCGACTCATATCAGGGGCAACAAAGTCGCCAGGCTTTGTGGAGCAGCAACTTAATTTGGCTATTGAGCAACAAAAAGCAAGCGCCAGCAAATCATAGTTAGCTCTAAGGGTTTAGCCTACCTTGGCTAAACCCTGCTTGAACAAGTTAAATTAATTAAAATGGATAATAGGTGTCACATGGAAAAAGTTGCCGTATTTGTTGATGTGCAGAACATCTATTACACATGTAAACAAGCCTTTGGGCGTTCATTTAACTATCGAGCCTTATTCCAAAACCTCAATTATACAACTCAAATTGAATATGCCATTGCCTATGCCATCGCTCCGGCGGACGATGGCCAAGTTAAGTTTCAAGATGCACTTAAACATATTGGTTTTGAAGTTAAACTCAAACCTTATATTCAAAGAAGTGATGGCAGCGCCAAAGGAGACTGGGATGTCGGCATTACCATCGATGTTTTAGACTATGCCGAGCAAGTAGATAAAGTCATTTTGCTTTCTGGTGACGGTGACTTCGACTTACTGATGGCAAAAGTAGCGCAAAAATTTAACTGTAAAACCGAAGTCATTAGTGTGACAGAGTTAACCGCTAAATCTTTATTAGATGTGATTTCCCATCATACCCCTATCGATAAGCAGCTTTTAATTTAGCCCTAACACTCCTCCAACCAAACCTGCTTAAACGCACTTATGTAGCACAAAGAACAGTCTAAGCAGGCCAAAGTCTTTACAATCCGCTGCTAATTCGAGCAATAATACATTTCAACAAACTATTTCCTCAAGAAACGTAACGATTGCCGATACAAAGTCACACAAGAAGTATTGTTTTACCGCATTACATACGTTTACAAAATTGGTTAAAATGCGTAACGATATAATAACCACATAAAATAAGGGCTTTAAATGTTATCAGCGTTAAAACATCTGCTTTTATTCTTTATTGTGGCTACTTTTTTTTCTGTTTCTCTGTCTCCCCATAGCGCTCAGGCTGAGCAATTTCAGCTGGAAACCCTTACGGTTAGTGATGGCCTGCCGTCCTCTAGCATTACCACGCTGTATCAACAACGTGATGGATTTATTTGGTTTGGTACCGATACTGGAGCCAGTCGCTATGATGGGGTTAACTTTACCAATTTTCAGTTCTCTGAATCTGACAAGACCCACATATCCAACAACTACATTACCAAGATCCATGAAGATCGCAGTGGCAATATTTGGATAGCTACCGAAGATGGCTTAAACCAGTTAACCCAAGACAATGAAATCATCATTCATAACATGATTTCCACCCAATCCAGTTTAGGTTCAAGTTGGATTATAGAAATTTATGAACAAGAAAATGGCTTACTATGGTTTGGCACCGGTTCAGGACTAACCCAATATAACCCGCAAAACAAACAGTTCACTGCCTACTCATTATTTGATGAAAATCAAGCATACGAAACCTCAGTCAGCGGAGTTTTTAGCGATCACAATGGCACTATTTGGGCCGTCACAGACTACGGCTTAGCCACACTCAACACCCAATCGGATCAACTCGAAATAGTGAAATTTGAAGGCGAACTTGCAAAGCAACTAGACCCGGTCATTTTCTATGGCGCCAAAAAAGCCAAGAATGGCGAAATATGGCTCGGTAGCTATCGAAATGGATTATTCAAACTTAACTTAGAAACTCGCAGCATCAACAATATCCATTTCAACAAGGATAACCCGAGTAATCAGCAGCTCCCATCCAATCACATTCAAAGCTTCACCTTTAAAGACGACAACACCCTATGGGTAACACACGGTAAAGGCGCTAGCCGCATTACATTAGACACCATGAGCTTTTCACACCTGACTCATGAGGCATTTAACCCTAATTCGATGCCAAGTGATTATGTCCCGATTGTAATGGTTGATCAGTCTGGTGGGGTTTGGTTTGGTACCGGTAATGGCGCATCGCTGTATTCTAATTTTAAACAAGGAACACGTTTATACAGACCAAAACCGATTAGCTCTGAATTATCCGGAAATATGGTCTATTGGTTCGATTTTGATAAAGATAACAATACTTGGATAAGCACGACAAAAGGCATAGATAAACTAAGGTTAAATAAAGATTTAATCTCTTTGCAGCCTATTTCTGAGTTAACTCCTTCGATGATTTATAGTGCAACAATCGATGACGCCAACACCATGTGGATTTCCCAAGCAGATGGTTTGACAGTATATGATATTGATACAGAACGTTTACGCCACTTCAGTAATGCTAAAGATAACCCTCATGGTTTGCCTGAAAGCGAATTTTATTTAGCACTGCCTGATAATCATGGCAACGCATGGATCACAGGCTACCTTGATGTAGGGCTCATTTTATTTAACCCTGACAAAGGGATACTAAAGCAGCTACTGCATCACAATGATAATTCTTATGCCGCGGGTGGAAACTTCACCTTTGATAAGCAGCTTCTCCATAATGGCGAGCTATGGCTAGCGACAACCAATGCTATATACCGAGTCAATCCACAAACCTACGAAGTCAAACACCTTCCTTTAGGTAGTGAAGCGCAAAATATTCGTACCGTTAAAATATATCAAGATGAGAACAATACTGTTTGGGTCGCAAGCCAAGGTCTAGGCCTGGTCAAAATTGAAGTGAGTGACTTCTGGAGTGACGATTTACAACTTGAATATATTACTAAAGAAGATGGTTTAGCTTCGAATACTCTTAAAGGTGTCACAGGCGATGGTCAAGGGCATTTGTGGATCACGACACAATCTAAATTCGCCAAGATGCACATCGAAACTCAAAAAATCACTAAATTTCCTAGTGCTATCAATCACAAAGATAGCTCTTTTTCAGATGCTGCCATCGCATTTCAAAAAGATGAGTTGTATATAGGTACAAACAACGGTGCCTTTAAAATTGATACACGAGCAATTAAAAGTAACCAATTTTCCCCACAGGTTCATATAACATCGGCATTAATTGCCAATGAAGAATACATCCACTTAAACAGTAACCATAGTATTGATGCATTGACCTTAGACTATGAACAAAATATGGTGCAATTTTCATTCGCTGCACTGGATTTTAATGCGCCACAAAAAAACCAATATCGATATAAACTGCATGGCTTTGATGAACGCTGGATATACTCGCAAAACATTTCCACAGCAACCTATACCAATCTTCATGCAGGTGATTATCGTTTTGTCGTGCAAGGCAGTAATAGCGATGGTATTTGGAGTCCGTTAATTGCAGAGCTTTCATTCACCATTAAAAAACCCTGGTGGTATTTTGCCATCATTAGTTTAGTACTTGTGTGTGCGTTATTGACCTTTTTATTTTTGTTAACCCGTTATCAAAAAGTCACAGAGTTGAAAAACCGAGCTAATTTCGACACGTTAACAGGCTTATCAAATCGATTCCGTTTTAATACTGTACTTGAAGCCACTGTGAATCAAAAACATCAGCATGCTGCGGTTGCTTTTATCGACCTTGATTACTTCAAGGAAGTCAATGACTCTATGGGACACGACATAGGTGATGAGCTGATTATTCAAGTGAGCAAACGCCTATCATCAAACCTCAAAAGTGATGACCTATTAGCCCGCTTAGGCGGTGATGAGTTTGCAATTATTCTTCGAAATCCGGGCGAGCTTTCACAGCTAGTGAATATCATTGAACGCCTAAGATTAGCAATTAACACAGGCTATCAAATACAGGAACATTGGATTAAGAGCTCTGCCAGTATTGGGGTTGCTTGCTACCCTGAAGATGGTCTGGATGCGAAGACGTTACTAAAACATGCCGATACCGCGATGTATGCTGCTAAACAAGCAGGACGTAATAGCGCCTACTTTTTTAATGAAGCACTGTCAGTCGCCTTACAAGAAAAAATTTCAATTAAACAGCAGCTTCAACATGCATTAACCAATGATGAGTTTGAGTTGTATTATCAGCCTAAAATTTGCCTTAAAACAGGTAATATCCGTTCATTTGAAGCATTGTTGCGCTGGTTCCACCCCGAAAAAGGTTTGATACCACCCGATAAGTTTATTCCAGAAGCTGAAAGTAATGGTCAAATCATTGAAATTGGTTATTGGGTTATTAAACAGGCTTGTATCACGGCAAATCAATGGCACCAAGAAGGCTTGCTCAAAGGGAATGTGTCGGTCAATATCTCCCCTGTGCAGTTATCTCAGCCAGATATTGGCGAAAAAATCGAAGCCATATTAGTGGAAACCGGTTTCCCTGCAGAGAAGCTGGAACTGGAAATTACCGAATCACTTTTGATTGAGAATGTTGAAACCGCTAAAAAGGTGCTAAACCAATTACATGATTTAAAAATCAGACTCAGTTTAGATGACTTTGGTAAGGGGTATTCATCCTTAAATTACCTCACCCGATTCCCATTAAATACCTTAAAAATCGACAAAGGTTTTATCGATAGCTTTTTAGATAATGAAGCCGCAAAAGCGGTCTTAAAAAACATTATTAATTTAGGTAATGACCTAAAAATGCAAATTATCGCAGAAGGGATTGAAACTGAAATGCAATTAATTAAACTCATTCAGTACCAGTGTCATACTGGTCAAGGTTACATTTTCAGCCCAGCGGTAAATACCCAAAGTGCTTATAAGATGCTAACAGGTGAAACGGTATTACTGCCTAAATTTATGCAAAACAAAGTTGGCTAAATAAGCATTTTAAACGGTTTGAACTGAGTAACCTCTGTCGAGATATTAAAGGGGATGAGTCAAACTCTGGTCTGAGCAGTCAATGAATCGCCATAGCAAACCGAAAAACACTGTTGTAACGTCTAAGAATAAGTAACAATGCCCTCATAAAATGACTTAGTAGCATCAAGATGACTCAGAAAACGATTGAATATAGCCCAACTTTTCACTTTCCTGTACAAATTTACTATGAAGATACAGACTTTTCAGGCGTGGTATATCACCCCAACTTTTTAAAGTATTTTGAACGAGCTAGAGAACATGTGATTGGCGCTGACGTACTGAACTTATTGTGGCAACAGCAACAGCTAGGCTTCGCGGTATATCGCACAGATATGCTGTGTCACGATGGGATTGAATTTGCTGATATCGTTGATGTTAGAACGCGTTATTACTTTGAAAGTAAGTACCGTACTGTTTGGCAACAAGAGATTTGGCGTCCTAATGCTAAAAAGCCTGCTGTGACAGCCACAATTGAGATGGTCTGCATGAATCAGCAACGTCAGATGGCCCCTATGCCACTCAACTTGATTAGCCAGTTACAGCAACAATTTAATCAGTCATAAGCGCGTTAATCACTTTAATGTTTAACGTTATCTGAGCTTGGTAGGAATAAGAAAGGTTGTTCAATGAGCTGCGTGTATCGTAGCTCAAAATCTGTTGCGACAAGAGGCTTACTAAAGTACTCCCCTTGAATGGTATCAGTACCGAACTCAATTAAGGTATCAAATACATCTTTGGTTTCAACCCCTTCGACCGTAACATCAAAACCAAGACTCTTAGCCAGTTCGATGCTAGTTTTCACAATCTTATTAGCTTGTAAATCGCAATTAAAGTCGTCCAAAAAGGCTTTATCAATTTTAACTTCATCAATGGGAAGGTGGCGTAAGTAAGCTAAAGATGAATGCCCTGTACCGAAATCATCAATGGCAATTTTAACTCCTAACTCACGAATTTCTTTTAGTGTTTCGATGGTCCGTGCTAAATCTAACATCAACACACTTTCAGTAATTTCAATCATTAAGTTCTCAGCAGGCACTTTGTACTGCATAAGCAAATTACTGATATCAATTGGCAAATGCTGATTTTCAAGATCTTTAGTGGATAAGTTAACTGCCACTTTGATATTAATGCCTTGCTGTAACCACTTAACCTGTTGCTGTAACACTTGTTCAAGAGCCCACTTACTGATTAAGTCAATCATGCCAGTATGTTCAGCTAAAGGAATAAACTCTGTTGGCGGTATAATACCTAAGCCATCATGCTCCCATCGAATTAACGCTTCAACTTGTGAACACTTACCCGAGCTGATATCCAACTTAGGTTGATACACCATATGGAGTTGGTTTTGCTTTAGACTTTTAGGCAAGCTATTAATGATTGTCAATTCACGATATTGAGCTTTGTCATCATCTTGATTATAAAATGCGATATCGTTTCGGCTGAGCTTGGCTTTTTTAAGTGCTAAATCTAATCGACGTAGCATTAAACTCACATCCGCATGATGGTCATGCAGCTCAAGTACCCCTAATTGTACTTTAATGCTGATTGGAGTTTGCTCGATGTCGAATGGCTTTTGTAGATGCTGCTTTATATTAGATAACTCGTTAACTGAAATAGCTTTAGGGTAGAAAAGTAAAAACTCATTACCGTTCATTCTTGAAACGAATTGTGGCGGATTGTTTAGCCCCTTAATTCGTAATGCAAAAGATTTTAATAACTGGTCACCAAAAATAAATCCAAAGAGATCATTTACAAAGCGAAACTGCTGAATGTCCACCAGCACGAGCATCCCCTCAGTCGCAGGCATCTTGGCAAACATTTTACGCTTGAATCCAACTCGATTAGATAACCCTGTCAGCTTGTCTCGCTCAAGCGTTATAGGGTTGTTTTGCTGGAATAAATTGAGGTTTCTAACCAGAGGTTTGAATGCTCTTGGAGTATGTTTAAAGTTAAGTGGGGACTGGGTTGCATTATTCGACTCTAAGGTTTGAGTCAGCTCTGCGATGAATTTGCCTTGTTGGAAGTAACCGCCTAATACAATACCCAATAACAAAATAAGGGCGATAAACAATACAATTATAATTTCAATACTTAACACAACTTATCGCTCCTTATTCAATTGGGGTTAATTCCATAACCAAGCTCATTCATGTCTGCTTGGCGGCTATATTCTCAGCTGTTATTGGTAACTTTGCTTAATAGAATGATACACATCTAAAAACTCGTCACTCTCTAGATCTTCCGGTGTTACAGGTAAGCCGCGAGTTGCAAAAATATCTAGACGTTGTTCCAATTCAGGCCCTGCTCTTAACTCGCCAGTATAATAAGCTGCTGAGCGAATAAAGTCTAAATAGGTCACCGACTCAGGCATATAATGAAGATCAGCCCAGCGTTCAACCACTTCCATCACTTCAGGCGCAAAGTCCCAAGTCTTTAAAATAGCACGACCAATTGGCCCTTGCATTTTACGGACTAAACCACGTAACTGTTCAATACTTGTAAAGGCATCAGGCTTTGTTTCTGCCTCAGATAACACAGGTAGAGCGCCAATATTATGGACTAAGCCTGCCAATGTTAATGTTTCAGGGTCTAATTTCTTACTCGGGTGACGTTTATTGTAAATAGCCAACATAGCACCGGCTGATGCGGTGACCTCAATAGAGGTTTGCCACACTTCATCCATCACTTCCCAAACCATCTCATTGGTTGAGATAAATAATTGCTCTAATGCGACAGAGGTAACAATCGCTTTTATTTGTATTAGTCCAATACGATTGACAGCAGCACTGATATTTTCAGCTTTGTTACCTCGGCTATATAAAGCACTGTTTGCCACCTTAATAATACGCGCCGAAATTGCGGCATCTTGGCCAATAATGTCGCCAACTTGTTTAAGACTTGAGTCTGGTTGCGCAACAACTTCCTGCACCCGCATGGCGACTTCAGGCAGTGTCGGAAGCACTAAAGCATCGTCTTTTAGCTTCTTTAATAGCCCTACCAATAATTGGTGTTCAGTTGTCATAGATCCCGCCTGTAATTTTATTGTTGTTGCTTTGTTTCGATTATATCAGCTATGTCATTTAATAGAATAAAGAAAAAGCACTAATCTTTATAAAGCATGTCAATTAATTAGCAAACATTAAATTAGACAGGCAGCACAATCACAGATGAATTATTTGCATTCAGCGACCATACTTAAGTAAAATGCCGCCCCCCGCGCTGTGTGCGAATTTCCATCAAATTGAGAGTGATTATGTTTAGACCAGAGCTATTGTCTCCAGCAGGAACGTTAAAGAATATGCGCTATGCCTTTGCATACGGTGCAGATGCTGTTTATGCAGGCCAACCTCGCTATAGCTTACGGGTTAGAAATAATGACTTCAAAATGGAAAATCTGGCTATGGGCATCAAAGAAGCCCATGCGCTAAATAAAAAGTTGTATGTCGTCAGTAACATTGCACCGCACAATGCAAAATTAAAAACTTACATACGTGATATGGCACCTGTCATTGATATGAAGCCTGATGCTGTGATCATGTCAGATCCTGGTCTTATTATGATGGTGCGTGAGGCATTCCCAGATCAAACGGTTCATTTATCAGTGCAAGCTAATGCAATTAACTGGGCCTCTGTTAAGTTTTGGCAACAACAGGGGATTAAACGAGTCATCTTATCTCGTGAATTATCATTAGATGAAATTGAAGAGATTCGTCAACAGTGCCCAGATATTGAATTAGAAGTGTTTGTCCACGGTGCGTTATGTATGGCTTACTCTGGACGTTGTTTATTATCAGGCTATATCAATAAACGCGATCCAAACCAAGGCACATGCACTAATGCTTGTCGCTGGAAATATGATGTACATGAAGCCAAGCAAACAGACACTGGTGATATCATCGCCGTTAACCCACAAGGTATCGTCGATGCAAACGGTGTGCAAATTGAGACACCGACATTAGGTGCTGGTCAACCTTCAGATGAAGTTGTCCTATTACAAGAGCCTGGGCGTCCAGGTGAATATATGCCCGCTTATGAAGATGAGCACGGCACTTACATCATGAATTCTAAAGATCTACGTGCGATTCAACACGTCGAACGTTTAACAAAAATGGGCGTAGACTCTCTTAAAATTGAAGGCCGTACTAAGTCATTTTATTATGTCGCACGTACAGCTCAATTGTACCGTCAAGCTATTGAAGATGCAGTTGCAGGTAAAGACTTTGATCGTACATTAATGCACAACCTTGAAGGGTTAGCACATCGTGGTTACACCGAAGGTTTCTTACGTCGCCATGTTCATGATGAATATCAAAACTACGATTACGGTTACTCAATCAGTGACACTCAACAGTTTGTTGGTGAGTTCACTGGCGTTCGCAATGATAGCGGCGCTGCAGAAGTCGATGTTAAAAATAAGTTCTCTGTCGGTGATAGTGTTGAAGTCATGACGCCACAAGGAAACTTTACCCTGACGATTTCAGAGCTAGTCAATCGTAAAGGTGAATCAGTTGAAGCTGGGTTAGGTTCGGGTCACTTTGTATTTTTAGCCGTTCCTGAAAGCGTTGAGTTAGATAAAGCAATCTTGATGCGTAACTTACCGCAAGGCCAAGATACTCGTAATCCTCATCAAGCTGCAGAAAAAGCTGAGTAATCTGTTATGGCATTATTAATCGATGATAGCTGCATTAACTGCGACATGTGTGAGCCTGAATGCCCTAATGAAGCGATTACCATGGGCGAAGAGATTTATGAAATAGACCCAGCACTGTGTACAGAATGTGTTGGCCACTATGATAAGCCGACTTGTGTCTCTGTATGTCCTATCGATTGTATTGATCCCGATCCTGAACATGCTGAAACACCTGAAGAGCTTAAATATAAATACCAAGTCATCACAGGAAAGGTATAACCCACAAGCACAAGCTTAATCCCTCGGTGAAAACTGAGATACACAAAAAAGGCGCCTAAGGCGCCTTTTTATTAATAGAATTTTAATGCTCTGCTCAGATAGTGCTCAACAATAGTAATAAGTTGCCTACAGACATTAAGCTGACGCTTGGGGCTGCTCAGATGAGTAGCCTTGAAGAGTTTGTAGTGTTAACGCCAGCTTCTCTATGGTTAATCTAGCGGGTTTAGGCAGAGATTCTAGCTCAATACCGAGTAGTAAATTTTTCACTTCTAAACCTAACTCAGTATCCCCTTCAATTTTTAACTTACGTTGAAAGAATAAGGTATCAGGATCTTCTTTTCCTGCCGCAACTAACAGTAACTCAGGAACATTAGCCGTAAAAGTCACATCTGCTTGAGTTAATGGTCTAAGCAACAATTCGTCATTGAAACTGATTTCAAAGTGCAAGCCAATATCCATCACAGAAATTGCAACCCATTTAGACTGCAAAAAGTCTAACTCACCAAATTTTATCTGTTCAGACAATGTCAAAGACAATAATTTAGCCAACACATTCATTTTGGCTTTTTCTGGTACTACCGCCAAAGATTGCGTTGCCACTTTAGGGGCTAACCCTAGTACATTTTTAGCCACACTATTGGTGAAACGAAAAGACATCCCTACTCCTACACTGCTTACTCTAATAATTAAGCTAGTTTACTCACATTTTATCAATTGAAACCTGTTTCAAATCAAATCATGTGACGTCATTCAACTTTACACTCCCTTTCTACGACAGTTTGAGAGAGAGAATATGGAACTCTTGTGCCCGGCAGGAAATTTAGCCTCATTAAAAGCCGCTTTTAGAGCAGGTGCTGATGCGGTTTACCTCGGATTAAAAGATGATACAAATGCACGTTCATTTGCAGGGTTAAACTTTACACCCGAGCAAATGAAACAAGCGACGAAGCTTGCCCATAGTCAAGGCAGAAAAGTATTTTTAACCTTGAATACTTACCCAAAACCAGGTGAAGAGTCACGCTGGTATCAGGCCATTGATCTGGCAGCCCAACTTCAAATGGATGCTTTAATCACTGCTGATATTTCGCTGCTCGACTATGCAAGCCGTCGATACCCTCATTTACCGCTTCATTTATCAGTTCAAGCTAGTGCAACGAACCTTGCTGCACTAGAGTTCTACCAGCAGGCATTTAATATCGAGCGAGCGGTATTACCTCGGGTATTGTCGATGAAGCAAGTCAAAGATCTTGCTAAAAATAGCTCTGTTGACTTGGAAGTGTTCGCCTTTGGTAGCCTTTGCATTATGGCAGAAGGACGATGCCAGCTATCATCTTATGTTACAGGACAGTCACCCAATACCGGTGGTTCTTGCTCGCCAGCAAAACACGTTAGATGGCAAGAAGACGGTAATCAATGTTTAACACGTTTAAATGAAGTACTCATTGACACTTCTAATATCGACCAACAGTTAGGTTACCCTGTTGTTTGTAAAGGGCGCTACATTGCTGAAAATGAATCCCAAGCCGACTACTTACTCGAGTCGCCAACAAGCTTGAATACACTCAGTTTATTGCCTCAACTTGCTAACGCAGGTATTTGTTCTCTTAAAATTGAAGGCCGCCAACGCAGTCCAGCGTATGTTGAACAAGTCACCCGTGTTTGGCGTGAAGCAATAGACAGTTACTTGGCCAACCCAAATGCATTTACTGAACTTGCAAGATGGAATGAAACATTAGCAAAGGTATCAGAAGGACAGGTCACCACATTAGGCGCCTACGAGCGTCAATGGCAGTAGGTAAGAATTCATGAAAATTTCACTCGCACCAATTAATTATTGTTGGGAAAAAACCGCAGTAGATGACTTTTACCAGCAAGCTGCTCAAAGTCGCATAGATACCATTTACCTTGGTGAAACCGTCTGCAGTCGCAGAAGATTACTCAAATTCAATGATTACATTGAACTGGCAACCATGCTTAACGCTCACGGAAAAAATGTCATTTTATCTACCATGGCATTAATTGAAGCTCAATCGGAGCTGACCGAGTTAAAAAAGTATGTCGATAATGGTGAGTTCAGCATCGAAGCAAATGATATGGCTGCGATTCAAATCGCACAACAAGCAAATCTGCCATTTATCTGTGGTCCTTCAATCAACAACTACAACCGAGCCAGCTTAGATATACTGCATAAAATGGGAATGAGTCGTTTTGTTATGCCATTTGAACTGTCTAAAGCTTGGTTAGATACAGTATTAAATCATCCTAATAAGCCTGGGTTTGAAGTTGAAGTGACTGGATATGGGTATATTCCATTGGCGCATTCTGCTCGTTGTTTTACCGCTAAACATTTCGGGTTAAGTAAAGATAACTGCGAGACAATATGCCGCCAGCATCCGAAAGGCATTTTGGCGCAAACTCAAGAGCAGCAAAGTCTATTACGTCTAAACGGAATTCAAACTCAATCTGCAGCTCATTTGGACTTAACCTCTGAAATCGCCGATATGATAGCAATGGGCGTTAATTTCTTTAGGGTCTCACCCAATGATATTCACGATATTAAGCGAGCCGATGAATTAGTGAGCTTAATTAGCCACCTTAAAAACCACAGCGATGAAGCAGACAATAAGACCACATCTTCGAACGTTAATGCCTGTAATGGCTATTGGTTTGGTCAAGCAGGATTACAACAAGTGTAGTGTAGTTTACTTGCTTAATTGCCCCTGTTGCAGGGGCAAGAAGTACCAGCGACATATACTCAATATCCATAACCACATAGTGACAATGCTGCACCAGAATAAAATGGATAGCCACCAAATATCAGGTTTCGGCGATTGAGAAACTATCGCCTGAAATAATTCACCATCTGAAATCGGGTTTAAGCCTAAGCTCTCCCGCCAACATTCATGAGCTAAAATGCTGCCATGAATGAGCACAATAACAAAGCTCAACATCAGAGGTAAGAACAAGCGAATTCTTCGCTCAATAGCACACTCTATAAAGCAAAAAATCGCAGCTAATAAACCAAAGTAAATGTAGATAGACACAGCTTTGATGTGTAAATGAAACACATTAAGCGGAAATAAGCCCGTTGCAGCTAAAGCAATAAACGTCACGATGAGTGAAAACCAAAAGAGTCCGCTGGAAATACGTCGACTTAACTGTAAGCCAAATAAACAACTCATTGTCAGGCTTAAACTACCAAAAAACAGCCCTCCGTTGATCCATAACGCACTAGAAGAACGATTGTAGGTGCCGAGTTCACTGATAGAAAATTGCAGTAAACTGTATTGATCGCCAAATTGAATATATTCCATCAATACCGATAAACTAATACCAAGAAAAAGGCCAAGCAACCCTAGCAAACCAAACAGGTAAGCTAATCTGGCGATTTTTTCTCGTTTACTTAATATCACAGTAGTCAAATTTCCTTATATGGTTTGCTTTATCATACTGAATCTACATTGATAAAACCGCTATGCACATCTAATGTTTAGTAACTCATTTATATGACGACAACAGTACCCTGCTATGCACAATCGAACAAAGCACCTTAATAATTGTAATAACAAAGACCAAAACACACAACAACAGTTAGCTAACATTATGATTACAAACAAATTATTACGTGCATTTATTGCCAAACCCTATAGAATATAGATAAGCAAAATAACTCAATAACTATTCGCCAAAGTGAATAGTTTTACATAGACTAGATAAGCAGGTACCCTTGCCTCGCTTTATTACTTCTGAATGGACATTCAGCATTTTTCCCACTGGACGGTTAGACACAATCAGCCAAGCTTATTTGGCCAATTGCAAAGGCATATAAAAAGTGACTCAAGAAAAACAAAAATACAACATTAAGACAATATTGACCTTTGTCATACCGTCACTGCTAGGCTTGTTATTATTCATGACGCCTATCAGTTATAACGGCGCCATTACGATTCCAATTGCTATTGTTTCCAAAGCAGTGCAAAGCCATTTTGCCGACGTATTGCCTTTATTGGTGACTTGTATTGTCGTGTTTATGGCTATCATTTCGGTAATCAGTAAATTACTTAAGCCTAAGTTGGTATTAGAAAAGCCTTTTCTTAATACCCTTCTCAATGTGTCACCTTTTTGGTTAGTTGTTCGTATTTTAGGTGCGATATTCATTGTATTAACTTATTTAGAGATTGGCTCCGAAGTTATCTATTCTGCAGATACTGGTGCATTAGTCCTTAATGACTTGCTACCTGTATTATTTTCTGTGTTCATTTTCGCAGGTATGTTGCTGCCGTTATTATTAAATTTTGGTTTGCTCGAGTTTTTCGGAACCATGTTGACTAAATTAATGCGTCCTATCTTTAACTTACCTGGCAGAAGTGCAATCGACTGTATGGCATCATGGCTAGGTGATGGTAGTGTCGGTATTTTAATGACCAACAAACAATATGAAACACGCCTTTATACTGAGCGTGAAGCCGCTGTCATCGGTACAACCTTTTCTGCTGTTTCGATTACCTTTAGCTTAGTCGTTATCTCTCAAGTCAAACTTGAACACCTTTTTGTACCGTTTTATTTAACAGTATGTTTAGCTGGTTTTGTCGCAGCTGTAGTGGTTCCTAAGTTACCACCACTGTCATGGAAAAAAGATTTATACATAGATAACACACCTCGTCATCCTGACGATGAAATGATCCCTAAAGGCCATGGGGTTATGTCGTGGGGATTTGAGCAAGCAATCAATAAAGCATCTCGTGCTGGCGGCGTTAAACATGTACTGTGTGAAGGCGTAAAAAATGTCGTGGATATGGTGTTCGGTATTATCCCAGTAGTAATGGCCATTGGTACTATTGCCCTTATACTTGCAGAAAACACACCTATTTTTGAATACTTAGGTATGCCGTTTATTCCACTGTTAGAACTACTGCAAATTCCGGAAGCTGATGTCGCATCAACCACAATCGTAGTCGGTTTTGCTGATATGTTCTTGCCATCTATTTTAGCAAGCTCTATTGAATCTGATTTAACGCGTTTTGTGATTGCGGCTTTGTCTGTCACACAATTAATCTACATGAGTGAAGTCGGTGCGTTATTAATTGGTAGCAAAATTCCAGTTAACTTCTTTGAATTATTTGTAGTATTCATTCTACGTACACTCGTTACACTGCCTGTCATTGCACTTTGTGCTCATTTACTCATTTAGTGTAAATCAGTAAACTCATTGAGTAATTATTTTACTCAACATTAAAAAAGGAGCTGAATGCTCCTTTTTTCATGCGCTATTTTTAATCAGGTTGGTTCCTCTAACAACTGACTTATATTGGCAATCAAATACAGATAGCGTATTCTTAAGTGGTTATTTGAATGGTGAAATTAGCCCTTCCTTCCCTATTCAATTTAAATCGAGTGACAATCTAGGTAACATTTTATGGATGAAAGAAGACAATACACTCGCACATTGTTTGCCGCGACAGCCACCCTCAGTTTTAACGATAAAACCTATCGTACCAATATATTAGATCTCAGTATTAATGGCGCATTAGTATCAGAGCCAGAAGCCTTATCCCTCACATTAGGACAAAAAATTGGCTTAAGCTTTTTACTGCCTGAATCTGATATCGTCCTGAATATGGATACTGTACTCGTGCATCATAAAGGCCAACAACTTGGGCTAGAGTGTCAGCACATTGACCTTGATAGCATTAGCCATTTAAAAAGAATCATAGAGTTGAACATTGGTGATGCTGAGTTATTGCACAGAGAATTAGCACAGTTGCTGCATCTAGATTAAGCATCCCTATGTGTAGGTGAACACTCAATGCATCAAGATATCAACTTATCGATGCTTAATCTGGCTGTGACTCAAAGTCAGTTATAACCACCAGCTTGAATCGATAGGTTTTTCGCTAAGGTAATCTTGGTTTTCTAAATGAATAATTGTTCGCTGGGGTAATTTCGCCTTTAAAATAGCGTCACTATAATATTTTAAAAATAACTCTTGAAACGATAAGTCTTCAATGGCTCTTTGTAAGCCCTTCTCAATCCGCTCCGCCAACTCTGGATTCTGTTTATTCACAAACACATACATAGGCAAATGATAAACAAGTGCTAAGTTAGGTTCGATAATGAGATCGGGCAAATCAGGGCCTAGCCTTTTCTTTTCAGCCCAAATCTCGCTCACCCCTCTTGGGAAGTAATCGAAACGCTTCGCTTGTAACATACGATACAAACTTTTCGCGGTGCCAACTTCCTGCGTTGGCAACTCGTTATGGCGTAAAACGTCTAAATCAGCCCAATGTGAGCCAAAGCCAGCAACAAATGAATGGCTTAGCTGATTTGCACTGTTAACTTGCTTAAATTTATCTTGATTATCTTGATGAATATACAGTAACCGATACCCTAATAAGCCTTGCAACAATGGGACTTTTATGGGAATAAACATCTTTTCACGTTGCTTACTTGAAGCAAGAAAAGCGACATTGACCTCGCCTTGCTCCAACATCTTTAAACCGCGACCAGGGGTAACTTGCTCGGTAAACTGTACTCTAGCTTCAGGGTATTCAGCAGCCGTTTTATCCAATGCCATTTTTAATAATTCAATATGGTACTGAAAGTGAAACTCATTCTGATATAAGCGCAAAACTTGAGGAGTGGATTCTTTAGCGAACACACTTGTTGAAAAGACACACCACAATAATAAACTGACTTTAAATCGAATAAACACTGCTATATTCCATTTTAAATGTGATGAGATTGAGTGAATGAGGCTTAACGTTACAAATAATGAAAGATTATACCTTTGTTAATTTTAAACTTTCTAGTTTTTTCCGATTAAACCGCTCAACGCTATTGTCAACACATGCTGACAATAGCGTAAGCGATAAAACCAACTAATTAATTAACTCAAGTAATTCATGAATGGTTTTAATCGGATGAATTTTTGCGCCTAAACCTTCCATCGATTTATGATAATTACGATACGGAATAAACACCTCTGTAAAGCCATGTTGTACCGCCTCTTTAACACGTGGTACACCGCTGTCGATTGGCCTAACATCGCCATTTAAACTGAGTTCGCCCATAATGCAGGTGGTTCTTGGTACCACAAAATCATTCAAGCTACTTAAGAGTGCTGTCACCAGCGCTAAATCAATACAGGTTTCTGACTCATCAATTTTTAACCCACCGACTAAATTAAAATAAGTATCGTGATAAATTTTGGTTTTGGTGTGTTTACGTAATACGCCAGTGAGCATTTTAATTCGGTTCATATTTAAACCGACACAGACTCGCTGTGGAAATTCGCCTTCTGTTTCAGTTGTTAGGCATTGAATCTCAAGTAATAGGTTGCGATTCCCCTTTCGAATACAGGTAATGGCAGCCCCAGGAGAATTGGTTGTTGACCCAGATAAGAAGATTTCACTCGGATTATCAACACTTATCATGCCACGTTCGGTCATTTTGAAAATACCCACAGTATCAACATCACCGAATCGGTTTTTATTCGCACGTAGGGTTCTGATTTGACCATCATTACATTCAATATGAGTCAAACAATCTACAATGTGAATTAGTGTTTGCGGCCCAGCTGTTTCATTATTTTTATTGACGTGAGCCACTAAAAACATGGTCACATTATTCTGCTTACAATACTGTGTTAGTGCTTGGGCACTGCTTTTAACCTGTGAAGGCGAACCTGGACTGCCATTCGCCGTTTCTGACACAACAGCTTGTATCGAATCAATCACAGCAAATTTAACTTTTTTGGCTTCAAGTTCTGCAATAATCGCTTCGACACTGGTTTCAGCCATTAAATACAAGTTATCTTCGTTATAATTAAGCTTCAACCGATTAACTCGGTTCTTAAATTGGGATAACGACTCTTCAGCAGTACAGTAGAGTGATGGCATGCTTTGAGACATTCTTGCAATCAGATCAGACAATAATGTGGTCTTACCCGCCCCTGGATCGCCTGAAATAATATTGACTGAGCCGGTCGTGAGCCCCCCACATAACACTCGATCTAATTCACCAATACCCGTTAATTTTTTCTCGGCTTCAAACTCTTCAACTTCACCGAGCTTTTTTGAACCTCCACCAACAGAGCCTGCGTAACCCGCCACTGAGTTTGCTGTAGATTTAACTGCTGCAATACGCACTTCAGAAATCGTATTCCACTCCTGACATGCACTACATTGCCCTTGCCATCGTGGAAAATCTTGCCCACATTCATTACATACAAACGCTGTTTTATTTTTTGCCATGCTTCAATGTCATTTCGTTTAGAGTTAAACCAATTTGATAATGAATGAATTATCAATTCATTTATAATATATTTTAATGATTATCTTACTTGCTTTAACAGGCACATAATTTAAATTTATATAAAGTAAGCTTACTTTAGGCCGATAAGATTAACAGTCAGGCTTATATTTATCACCTATATCTCGTATCTAAACTGAAAAGAGCTAATGAGCATAGAAGACCATAGTCAGCTAATAGAACAACTCAAGCCGCTATTAATGGAGCCCGACTTCAAAGAGGTCTTTGAAAAACTCACCATCGATGAGTCTAACTCTACCCGCTTTTTAGTTAAAATGGAGCTCAACCGCCTTTCAGCCAGTTGCACCCGAATTATTGATTTACGAGATAAATCTGAACTTCAATGTGAAGAAGTGACCGTTGCTAAACAGCGTCATTTTCTTGATGAGCCCGCTAAACTTTCCCTTGTTCAAGCACTTGGACTATACCGTAATAAATATACTGTTGGCGTATACGAGCATGTCCTGAGCCAACACAAACTTCGCAAAGAAAGCCTTCGCAAAACAGAACAAGAACCCACTGAAGAGTTATCTGAACTCATCGTCCCTGGTGTTGTATTAGGGAGCTACTTCAGTCGCAGCGAAGAGAGAATGAATTATTCCATTCGTATTTCTGCATCACAAGATGGCGGCGGCGAAGTCTTAGGTGCCAGTTTAGATTTATCCGTGGGTGGCGCTAGAGTTCGTTTACCCGCCAAACATCGCTTTGACCAAGATAAACCACTTAGAGTAAAACTACTTGAGCTTAATGAAGAGTTCTTTTTCGAAGATTTACAACATGGTGTAGATTATCAAATTGTTGATATACAAAATAAAGATGACAGCGCCATCATGCGCCTTAAGCGTCTTGGAGATAGCAAAGAATTAGACAAACTACTCAGTCAGCTCATTCGAGGTTACAAGTTTCGCTACAAAGTTGATGTCAATGATGTCATCGTCAATGCCACCGGTTTAGGGTTTGAGCGTCACTATTTACCTATGCTGTCACACATGCCACTGTATCTGTCTGTTGAAAATGGGAAGCCATTTATCAGTCATCAGTTACTTAGTCGTGGCAACCAGCCTATATTGCAGTATTTTATTGACGAAAACGAAGTTAACCAATTACCTAACTTCCTCACCAATAATCGATTGGTTAACTTAATCAAGTCGCCTGATAAAGCAGATCACAGTCTATTCTTTTGTTTTACCCATAGTAATAAAGGCATTACTCAGTATTTTTCAGCAACCTTACATGAACTAAAAAAGCATCAGGCTATGCAGCTGTTTTTCGGTTTTGGGGCCTCTAAATCCAGCTGGCGAATTTTTAAAGTATGCCAACAAAAGGTAGATCATAAGCTTAATTATAAAACCTCGACATTGCCTGGTGATGAACAGCAATACTCAGCGTTAACAGAGCAACAACTGGCTCGTTTTGCCTATACATTACAGCTTATAGACTTAACAAATGAAGATATTAGACCAAACTATCGAGCTTGGTTTAATGAAGGCGATAACGTCAATCAACTTAAAATCTTTAATCAAAAGAAACTGACTAAAAATACGATAAAAAGATTATCAATGCCTTTCAGCGAGCGTAGACGAGAAGCACGCTTTGCCTTTAAAACCATTATAGAAATTGAGCATAATGGTAAGAAGTCTCGAGGTATTTCCCATGATATCTCATCACGTGGTATCCAGTTTACCTTAGAAGATAATACTCAGTTTAGCAGTGCTACGGATGTCATATTGAGTTTTCCTAAGTTGCAGGAAATCGCTGGAAAAATGCAATTAAGCCAACTGCCATATCGACTTATTCGTGCTCGCACTCAAGGTAATAAGAAACAGCAAACTTTGCATTTATCCGCATTGATCGGTCATGAACCGCACCAAGGAGTGGAGTTTCTCAATAAACTAATCAACCATAACCGAGATAAATTTGAGCAGCTTTCAGAAGATGAGGGCGAGCTAAAAGAACTGGCTGATGGGATGAAAAATTTATTGCTTCGACAATTAGTCAGTGTGCCTTACTTTGTTGAAAAAACGAAAAAGTCAGCTCAATTAGCCTGCATTGGAATTGGCACCAAAACCGACGATATTAGTCATTTATTTGCAGCGGGCTCAACTACACCACTCAGCTTCAACCTCACGCCATTGTTTAATGAAACCGAGTTTAAACAGCTCATTATTGATCCTGTCAGATCAATGAAGCCCATAGACGGCATGCAGTACTTTGAGGTTTTTCTGCAGATATCAAGGCAAGGTCGAGGAGCAATTAACATTCAATCACAGTTAGTCAGTGATTTTAGCCATCGCAGTGCACAAATAAAATTTATTAGCCATGCACAAGCTGTAGGCAAGTTTATGGCATTGAGGATTTATTTGGGCGCAACAGAAAAACCCGATATGAGCTATATTCGCCGTGAAATGGAATACATTACTATCCATGCCAGCCATAGAGCTAAAGCCTTAGAGGAACGTTTGTGGCGAATTATTGGTAGTGGTGAACTGTTAGATATTACAGCTGAAGTCGAAGTCAGGTTTCCAGAGCTGCATTTACTCGAAGATTAGCCGTCAAAACCCGCCTATCACAAGCATAATAACGTTATTATTTTATAGGTATTTTTTTATGTTTTTAAAATCGATTATACCAATCACTCACTAATGGAAAGTGATCCAAAACAGCCACTTTATCAGTCAGCATTCCTCCATGAGTATAGTCACGCTTAAAACCTTTTCGTTTTGACAAGAGTGTATAATCAGCGTTTTCTAAACCACACTCAAGCATCATGTCTTTTACGTCTCTAGGGTTTCCTAGTACGTAATCTTTTTGAGCAGCGATAAACCAGGTTTTCGGCCAGCTGATACCTTTAACCGCTTCGGAATAATCGAAGTGATCTTCAGCGTCTACCCAATCACCACCTACCCAGTCAATAGTCTGTAATAATGATTGCCTGCTTTCATTATCCATCCCTATCCGGTATTTATCTGCCGCTAAGTAACCTTGATATTGCGTCATTAATGGAGCAAGTCTGTTCCAAAATACATCCACCATCATCGTTTTTCTTAATGATTTAACCTTAATGGTTCGCTTGGTACCAAAAGTCACGAATGAGGCAACCTCAGGGCGTAATGACTCAAACCGTATATAACAGCTCGCCATTAATACGCCCCCCCATGAATGAGCGCACCAATGCACTTTATCAGCGCCAGTTTGGGATAGGATAAATTGATGAGCTAAAGGTATTTGCTCCAAAATCACCTCTGTTTGTCCCAGAGAATATGAAGCATTAATTCTAGGCTCACTCAAGCCTCTTCCAGCAGTATCAAGCACATAAACATCATAGCCCTGCTCAGCCAAATAACAGGCAAGACCTCGCCCTGATGGACTATAAAAAACCCGTCCGTTCGACATCGCGCCGTGAAGCATCAGTATAGGTTCTCGTGAAGCAATTGGCATAGAGGGCTTGATATGTCGAAGGTGTAACTTGCCATCACGATATGGCAGAAAGTGAGATTCTTGCTTCATTGGTATTGGTAAGTTTTATCAGCAGAAAGGAATATACCTAGGTTAAACAGCATAAATGTTAACTTCAAGTTAATTAGAGTAAAAAATCTAATCAATAATATAAGCGACGGTTCTGTGCTTTCTATAAGCTAACAAAAACCGCATTACTGCTTAACAGTAATGCGGTTTTAAAATTAACTACCTCACCTGGTTAACCTCCAGCTAAGCAGGCTACCCTAGTGGCGAGTTAACCTTGAAGGTGGAATACTAAACAGCGTAAATCTAATCGCTGTATACTCGCATTTGATGCTGCTAATAATTTAGGTTTAGCATGGAACGCAATACCATAATCTGCCGCCTTAACCATTGGAATATCATTGGCTCCATCACCAATAGCCACTCGTTGACCTGCAGCTATTTGCCATTTAGCAGCGCTTTTATCTATCACATCGGCTTTATATTGCGCATCGACAACCTCACCAGTCACCTCACCTATTAGCTTTCCATCTTCGATGACTAACTCATTAGCATAGGCAGCATCTAACCCCAGTAAGTCTTTTAAATGGCCAACAAACGGCGTAAATCCACCTGATGCTAGCACCAGCTTCCAGTCATTAGGCTTTAATTCAGCCACAATAGACTCAATTCCAGGCATTAGTGGTAAATCCTGACAAAGCTGGTTAATAATACTGTCACTCGCCCCTGCAAGCTTGCTTACTCGAAGACGAAGACTTTCTTCAAAATCAAGTTCACCTTGCATTGCTCTTTCTGTTACTTCAGAAACAGCTTCACCAACTCCAGCCATCGCGGCCAATTCATCAATACACTCAATTTGAATCGCAGTCGAGTCCATATCCATCACCAATAAGCCCGGTTTAAATATACTCGGCAATGCTTGTGTGACTTCAAATAGCTCTGCATTACTGTCAATAGGAAAGCATTCAATTAATTGCGCTAACCGAGAGGATGAAGCGATCTCAAACCCTTTTAGCTCGTTATGGCGCATTAACACAGCCACCGAACAATCCTGATTAAGATGATTCAACCACGAAGACACAGCATCAAAATCTACCTCATCAAAAATAACCCGAAACCGATGTGGCTGTTTAACTTGGATATTATTGAGAAATTCGTCTTCAAAGTAGCGAGTTAAGCTAAAATCACCATGAGAAAAAGAGCCATCTTCCCCTGAAAATAACCAGGTTAGAGCATTAGAGTTTTTCTGACTTTCCATCGACTGCATTTCCTCAATGATTGCGACTATCTACAATTAAATATTTCGATTAGTATTAATTAAATAGAAAAAACACCAAGGATTAAAGTGATTTTTGTTAAAGGTCTTAAGAAAAGTCAAAAGATCAGCAGATTAATTCAAATCGTGATTGCGATAATCTTGTTAATTGGGCTAACTCATTTATGGAAATCTAGCCTCAACAACGGGCAACAATTGCTCAATTCGCAAACGCAGATTATGGCAAGACTATTAGCCCAACAAGCGGCAAATGGTGCGGCGCCAGCGATGTTTTTACAAAATGATGAACAGCTACAGTGGCTTGCAAACGCCCTCATCGATGACCCTAAAGTCATGTCCGTCCACATTTATGATGCTCAAGGCGTTAGGCTTGCTTTCGCTCAATCGGTCAGCGAAGAAGCACTTGATGCCGATGATGAAGAACTTAAAGAGTTACTCTCGCCTTATCCGCCAATGATTGAAAATGTACTCCAAGGGGACAACAACCTAGGTTACATTGAAGTACGGGTAAACTTGCGAATATTCTTCGACGAAATCAAAACCTTGTATCAAGAAAATATGAAGCTACAACAAACCATGTTAATTGTGGCTGGAATTATTGGCTTGCTTCTCTCTCGCGCCCTGTCATTTAAACGAGCTGACTTTGACCGACGTAAAACTCGAGCTAAACAAGGAAGAAAGAACAGTCATTTATTACAGCTTAATCAAAGTGACTCAGTCGATGGTATAGATGATGACATGAATGATGGTATGGATGATGGTATGGATAGCAGAGAAGATCTGAAAGACCACATCCCCTCAGATGAACATGCAGAGCTCAGTGATACTGAATTGGCTGATATTGAATATCAAGAGCTAACTGATTTGAATCAAGATAGCCAAACGACTACTGATACGAAAAACAAAGGTGCCAAAGCTTTAGCCTCTAAATCACCGAAAGCGTCTAACTCATCTAGCGCCGCTAAATCAAGAGAAGACCAGAAAGATAAAGCCGAGCCAAAGTAAGCTATTTGGCTTTATCTTAGCTCTTTTAAACAACAAAAAAGGGATAACATCACTGTTATCCCTTTTTATCAAACTTTAAAATAAATTAAAGTGTGATAGCAGCATCTAATGTCATCACAATCATATCGTTGAACGTAGTTTGACGCTCATCTGATGATGTTTTTTCACCGGTTCTGATGTGGTCAGAAACAGTCACAACACATAAAGCTTTAGCGCCTAATTCGTGTGCAACACCGTAAAGACCGGCAGCTTCCATTTCGACACCTAATACACCCATTTTTTCCATTGTATCGAACATTGAAGGATCTGGAGTGTAGAATAAATCTGCAGAGAAAACGTTACCAACACGGATTTTAGTACCGTGTGTTTTAGCTGACTCAATAACAGCATTCATTAAGCCGTAGTCCGCGATAGCAGCGAAGTCTTGGCCTTTAAAACGAAGACGGTTAGCTTGTGAATCAGTACATGCACCCATACCAATAATCACGTCACGAACTTTAACGTCTGTGCTGATTGCACCACAAGTACCAACACGAATAAGGTTTTTAACACCGTATTCTTTGATTAGCTCATGAGCATAAATTGAACATGAAGGAATACCCATACCTGAACCCATAACAGAGATACGAGTCCCTTTATAAGTACCAGTAAAACCGAACATGTTACGAACGTCAGTCACTTGCTCAACATTTTCTAAGAACGTTTCAGCAATGTATTTTGCACGTAATGGATCGCCTGGAAATAAAACTGTTTCGCCAAAAGCACCTTCAACAGCATTAATATGTGGTGTAGCCATGAAAAACCCCTATATTTTTATATTAAATCTTTAATATGAGTAATTAAGTCATCCCCTTAATTACTCAGTGCGATTCTACTATATTTATTAACAAAATAGCGTTAGAAGATAATAATCTTTTATTGTTAAATGAAAGATTTACCATATTCCATCGGCTCAAGTTCAAAGTAACTAGCAATTGACTGACCAATATCAGCAAAACTGTTACGACGACCGAGTGAGCCAGCAGCTAAACCTGCCCCCATAGCCAATACAGGCACACGTTCACGAGTATGATCTGTCCCCTGCCAGCTTGGGTCACAACCATGATCGGCTGTGAACACGATTAAATCTTCTGGATTTAACAGTGCTAATAATTCAGGTAAACGTTGGTCAAAATACTCTAACGCTTTGGCATAACCCGCGATATCACGGCGATGACCATAGTGAGAGTCAAAATCAACGAAGTTGGTAAACACTATGGTGTTATCACCCGCTTGTTTAACTTGCTCAAGTGTCGCATCAAATAACGCCTCAAGGCCTGTCGCTTTCACTTTTTGAGTAATACCACAATGAGCGTAAATGTCTGCAATCTTACCAACGCTAACCACTTCACCACCTGCAGCAGCTAATTTATCTAGCACGGTTTTTGACGGTGGCTCAACAGCGTAGTCGCGACGATTACCTGTACGAGCGAAATCATCAGGACCATTACCAACAAATGGACGGGCGATCACTCGACCAATATTATAAGGCTCAAGCTCTTCACGAGTAATTTCACATAAACGGTATAGGTTCTCTAAACCGAACGTTTCTTCATGACAGGCAATTTGAAATACCGAGTCAGCTGAAGTATAGAAAATAGGCTTACCAGAGCGCATATGCTCTTCACCAAGCTGTTCAAGAATGGTAGTACCTGATGCATGACAATTACCTAAAAACTCAGTTAAACCGGCACGAGCCAGGATTTTATCAGTCAATTCTTGTGGGAATGAGTTTTCTAAATCTGAAAAATAGCCCCACTCGTAAAGAACCGGTACACCTGCCATTTCCCAATGACCGCTCGGTGTATCTTTACCTGAACTTAGCTCGTCTGCATGGCCATAAGCGCCGATGAGCTCAACGTTATCACCGAAGCCATCAGCAAATTTACCTGTACTTTCGAAACCTGCATGGCCTAAGCCCAACTTTGCTAAGTTAGGTAATTTAAGTGGACCTTGACGGCCAATATCTGCTTTACCTTCTGCACATGCTTTTGCAATATGGCCAAAGGTGTCTGAACCGACATCGCCAAATTTATCAGCATCAGTTGCAGCACCAACACCAAATGAATCCAGCATCATAATAAATGTACGTTTCATATTTGAGCTCCTTATAAATCCGATGCGCGGATATAGCGATAAATTTCAGGCGTTTTTTCTGGCGCCGAATCTTTAATATGTATCGCTTGTTGTACCGCGGCAGAAGCTTCTTCAAATGCCGCTTCTGATTGAGCATGTATCATAGCAATAGGTTTATCTTGAGTAATCTCATCACCTAAAGCACAGACATCGGTTAATCCGACACTGTAATCTAATTTATCACCAGGCTTTCTGCGTCCGCCACCTAAAGTAACAACAGCTAAGCCGAGCTCTCGAGTATCCATGCTGTGCGCAAAGCCTTGTTGGCTGGCATAAACAGGACGGATAATCGATGCATGAGGTAAATAGTTATCGAATGACTCAATGAAGTCAGCCGGCCCACCAAGACCTGACACCATACGGCCAAAAATCTCAGCGGCTTTACCATTATCAAGTACAGCATTAAGCTTAGTACGAGCTTCAGCATCATTTTGGGCAATGCCACCTAACACTAGCATTTCCGCACATAAGCCCATAGTCACTTCATATAGACGCGGATTACGATATTTACCAGTGAGGAAATTAATCGCTTCACGAACTTCGACAGCATTACCTGCACATGAGGCTAGTACTTGGTTCATGTCAGTGAGTAATGCAGTGGTTTTAGTCCCCGCGCCATTAGCTACAGCAGTAATACTTCGAGCTAACTCTTCAGATGCTTCGTAAGTTGGCATAAATGCACCACTACCGACTTTGACATCCATCGCTAGTGCATCAAGGCCCGCTGCGAGTTTCTTTGAAAGAATAGAAGCAGTAATCAAAGAAATAGACTCGACTGTCGCTGTATTGTCTCGAATAGAATAAAAGCGCTTATCAGCTGGGACTAAATCACCAGTTTGGCCAATGATAGCGACACCAGCTTCTTTAACAACTTTACGGAAGAGTTCACTTGAAGGTTCGGTTTGATAACCAGGAATTGCGTCAAACTTATCGAGAGTACCACCAGTATGGCCTAAACCACGACCGGAAATCATTGGCACATAACCGCCGCAAGCCGCAGCCATAGGGCCAAGCATCAGACTGATAACATCACCGACTCCGCCAGTACTGTGCTTATCAATAATCGGTCCGTTTAACGATAACGAATCCCAATTAAGTACTGTGCCAGAGTCACGCATGCCTGTGGTCAGTGCAATACGTTCATCCATGTTCATATCTTGAAAATAAACTGCCATGCCGAATGCAGCAATTTGTCCTTCAGAAACAGTATTTTGGGTAATACCATCTACAAAGAATTGAATTTCAGCAGAACTAAGTGCTTCACCATTACGTTTTTTACGAATAATTTCTTGAGCGAGAAACATAACATTTCCTCCAATGAAACCCTTTTATTCATACTTAAAATCAAGAGTTTCACCTTAACAAGATGGCACCAAATAAATAATGCAATGTTACTTGGTGCTATCAATTAAAACCGTTAAGAGGTCTAACTAAGCAAATCGACCTGCTTAGTATCCTTGTTTACCTTGAGGAGCATCAGCAAGGTCTAGAGTATGAAGTAAACTAGTTAATAAGCTTGATGCACCAAAACGGAAGCTAGCTGGAGAAATCCACTCTGCACCTAAAATACGCTCTGCCACGCCTAAGAACTCAGCTGTTTGTGCAGCATCGCGCACACCACCTGCAGGCTTAAAGCCAACATTACGGTTTTTCTCACTGATAACTGTCAGCATAATTTCTGCAGCTTCCAATGTCGCATTAACAGGAACTTTACCCGTTGACGTCTTAATAAAGTCAGCACCAGCATCAATCGATAATTCAGAAGCCTTACGAATTAACGCAGGATCTTTAAGCTCGCCTGATTCGATAATCACTTTTAAGATCGCTTCATCACCACACGCTTCTTTACATGCTTTAACGAGCTCAAAACCTAAAGACTCGTTACCAGCCATTAATGAACGGTATGGGAAAACCACATCAACTTCATCTGCGCCATAAGCAACAGCAGCACGAGTTTCTAATACTGCAATAGCAATATCATCGTTACCGTGTGGAAAGTTAGTTACGGTAGCAATTTTGATATCTTCGCAATCTAACTCATTCAATGTTTTACGAGCAATTGGAATAAAACGCGGATAAATACAAATGGCAGCAGTATGGCCAGCAGCAGTATTCGCTTTGTGGCATAAATCAATGACTTTTTGATCAGTATCATCGTCATTTAATGTGGTTAAATCCATTAATGAGATACCAAGTTGTGCTGCTTTTTTTAAATCACTCATGTTTGCTCTCCGAAACAAAAACCTAATAAAAATCTTGTTTTGGCAATGCATAAAGCTGGCAGTTGATTGATGTAGAGGCCGGGCCTTCGAGCATTGCCAGTAAATTAATTGATAAGTTACTGAACTAAGTATTCAATCTGATAACGAGTACCACGACTTGAATCCTTGAAGACCGGAAGAGGTGAAACAAAGAATAATTGTTTCATCCATTCCGCGAAAATTCCCTTTTAGCGCGCAAATCAATCCAAACATTTGATACCGAACCACTAGAATATTAGTTCACTATTTTAAATTGTTTGGACTTTAATATTTATCTAAATACATTCTAACAAATTTTTGTATGTACTTAAGTAAATACTAACATATTTTGCAATAAATTTGGAGCCACATAATGTGGCTCCAAAGCTTACAAATTAGATTAGAACTTGTAAGTAGCTGTTAGGTAGTGAGCCCAACCAGTTGTTTCTAGACCAACGATACCAGCACCATCTTCAAGAAGGTATACATCTTTGTAGCCTTTTAGGCCGTAACCAAGTGCGTAGTTATCTGAATGCCAGTGTAGACCGAAGTATGCTGCACCACCATTGCTAGACATTGGAACGAACTCATCGCCGTACTCATCATCAGCACCAAATTGGTAATCAACATAGCCTTGGAACGCTACGAAAGTACCGTTATCGAAGTTATGAACAGGCTTGAACCAGTTAGCAGAGAACTGATAACCATTCCAATCTTTACCATTCATGTCGTAGTGAGCGTATAAGTTCATGCCAGTTTTACCTAACCATGGAACCATAACGTCAGCACCTAAACCCCAGAAAGAAGAGTTTACGTCTTCACCAATTGCTCCACCACCCCAGTTGAATAGAGTAGAGAAGTACACTTCTTGGATAGGACCAACTGAAAGGTCAAGACCAGTGATTGCATCTAAAGAGAAACGAGGTGCAAACTTCATGAACATACGGCTTTCACCGTAGCCTTTGTCACCAGAATCTTGAGTAAATAAGTTGAATACGTCTACGTAACCGTATAAATCAACAACACCAGCGCGGCCGCCAAATTCCATTTCTAAGTAATCGTGGCCACTTTCGCCAGCACTTGGTAATTCGTCAAATGCGTACATTGCATTGAACTGCATCCAGCTGTAATCACCAGAACGGATATCTTCACCACGGTCAGCAGCCATTGCAGGTGCAGACATAGCAGCGATAGTTGTAGCAGCTAAAGCTAAAGTTTTAACGTTTTTCATTATCAACCCCATTGATATATTTATTTTACCACCTTCGTGGGTGGCGATTTTTATAAACGTTTGCATTGTACATAGATTGGATAAAAGCTCAATATTATTTGGTAAAAATACGAATACTTAATCCCAAAATGTGAACAATATCTCTACTTTCTACTAACAACTTAGAACATTTATGACTAATAAACTGCATTTTTTGAGTAAAGTAATATAAAAAACTGGTGATTTAACAAAGCAAGTCATATGCCAGCCAATGGGCTAGCGAGATTAAACTTCAATTAACTTAGGTAAAAAACCTAAAAAAAAGCTGCTATTACCGAGGTAACAACAGCCTTCATTTACTCAACTCAAGGTCGTCTTAGACAATTAAATCGCTAAGAATAAACCAGCTAGAGTCGCACTCATTAAGTTAGCTAAAGAACCGGCAATAACAGCACGGATACCTAGTCTAGCTAAGTCATGGCGACGGCTAGGAGCCATTGCACCTAAACCACCTAATAGAATTGCAATAGAAGATAAGTTAGCAAAACCACATAATGCGAATGAGATAATCGCTTTGGTTCTGTCAGTCATCATCATGCCTGTTTCTGCTACTACTTGGTAACCTTCAGCTGATGCATCAAGTAAGTAAGGAGCAAAGTTAAGGTATGCTACGAATTCGTTAACAACAATCTTTTGACCGATGAAAGAACCAGCAACTAATGCTTCGTTCCAAGGTACACCGATTAAGAATGCTAATGGCATGAAGATGTAACCTAAGATTAGCTCTAAAGTAATACCTTCAAGACCGAACCAACCTGTTACACCACCGATGATACCGTTGATCATTGCAATCAAACCAACGAAAGCAATCAACATTGCACCAACGTTAAGTGCTAAGTGCATACCAGATGAAGCACCTGCAGCAGCCGCATCTAACACGTTTGCTGGCTTGTCAGGATCTTCAGGAAGATCTGACATTTCGTTTTTAGCTTCTTCAGTTTCAGGATGCATTAGCTTAGCCATCATAAGACCACCTGGAGCAGCCATGAATGATGCAGCAACTAAGTACTCAATCGGTACACCCATTTGCGCATAACCAGCTAATACTGAACCCGCGATTGATGCTAAACCACCAACCATGATTGCGAATAATTCAGAGTTAGTCATTGTCGCGATGAAAGGACGTACAACTAAAGGAGCTTCAGTTTGACCAACGAAGATGTTAGCCGTTGCAGACATAGACTCTGTACGGCTAGTGCCTAATGCTTTTTGTAAACCACCACCGATAATACGGATGATCCACTGCATGATGCCCAAGTAGTAAAGAACTGCAATTAAAGAAGAGAAGAATACGATAACCGGAAGTACGTTTACCGCGAAGATGAAACCAACTTTAAATTGGGCTAAGTCGCCAAATAAGAAGTTAATACCATTTTGAGCGTAACCAATTACGCTAGATACTGCGTCAGAAACACCTTTTAAAATGTCTTTACCAACTGGAACGTATAAAACAAAACCAGCAAAGAATGCTTGAATTGCTAAAGCGCCACCAACAGTACGAACATTAATAGCTTTTCTGTTGTTTGATAGTGCATAACCGATTGCTAGTATGGTAACCACCCCAACTAGACTCATTAGTATATCCATTAATCATCACCCTTATTTATGTTAACGATTTGTATAATTGTTGTTAACTCACCTATTTTCCGTTAATGATTATAACTGAGGAGCAGATGAAAATCGTGGATTAGATCATACTTTTAGAGTTTAATTTCAGGATCTTATGAAACATTAATATTTATTAATAACCATGTTTAAAAAAAAATTACGACAGCTCAAACAGTTGGGAGAAGTTTTTATTCAATCGTTCTAATATAAAAACAGTTGTTTTTTTCTGTAAATTTGCGATCTCAGAGGCCACATTTGGCAAAATAAGCGGAGTATTTCGTTTTTCGGTTGCATTATAGGGGGTCATGCTAGGCGAGTCTGTTTCAATTATGAAATGTTTAATATCCAATTCAGTGATCGTTTTTCTTAACTTTTTGGCTTTTGGATTGAGTAATAAGCCACCGATACCCAATTTATATCCTAGTTCAATATATCGACTTGCCAACTCTGGCGCACCGTAAAAACCATGAATAACGCCCCCTTTGGGATTAGGGAATCGGTTTAATAATGACAATAACTCTTGGTGACATTTCACTCCATGAAGAATCACTGGGTACTCCATGTTAATTGCAATTTTTAATTGTCCAGATAACAGCTGTTGCTGTCTATCAAAGTCTGGTTTTAGCTTATCTAATCCGCACTCACCAACGGCTACAAGTCTGTCCTTAACCGCATGTTTGGCGAGCATATTCTCCAGTGATACGAGTGATGCGTTAATGTCTTCGGGAACATACCAAGGGTGAATACCCAAAGCAAAATAGCAATGATATTGCTGTGCTATCGCTAATTGGTTTTCCCAATGCTGTTCACTAATCGCAGGGATTAAAGCCGAGTTAATTCCTTTTAATGCCATAGCATTAAATAATTCAGCCCTGTCATGATCAAAGTCAGCAAGATCTAAATGTGCATGAGAATCAATCATGTATACCTCTCCCTTTGACTAAAACCATTTATACATCAGGTTATTATTAATCGTCATTGCTAAGTTTAACCTATCAAAAACGGCTTAAAAGATACTGAATGTTAAAAGCCTATCGCACACAAATAATGGAATAGTCGATGCTGATAAGTATATCTTGCTACAAAATATACTGATTATTCCGTTTATACAAATCGATTTATTTGGGCTATTTGAGCATAAAAAAAGGCGGAAAATCCGCCTTTAATATTCATCAATACCGACTCTTTAGAGTTTATGGATTAATTTTCTCGTGTTTTGGCAAACTCAACATCTGGGTAGCGTTCCATTGATAAATTCAGATTTACCATGGTAGGTGCGATATACGTTAAGTTATCGCCACCATCTAGTGCTAAGTTTGCACTGCACTTACGACGGAACTCTTCTAGCTTACGCTCGTCTTTACAATAAACCCAACGGGCTGTCGACACACTAATACCTTCATAAATCGCTTCTACGTTGTACTCGCTCTTAAGGCGGCCTACAACCACTTCAAACTGCAGCACACCAACAGCGCCAACAATAAGGTCATTGGTATCAAGCGGTCTAAATACCTGCACAGCGCCTTCTTCAGCTAGCTGCACTAAACCTTTAAGCAATTGCTTTTGCTTCAGCGGATCTTTTAAGCGAATACGGCGGAACATTTCAGGTGCGAAGTTAGGAATCCCCGTAAACTTAAGCTTCTCACCTTGTGAGAAGGTATCACCAATTTGAATAGTTCCGTGGTTATGTAACCCGATAATATCACCAGGGTATGCTTCTTCTACTTGCTCACGGTCACCCGCAACAAAGGTTAACGCATCAGAAATGCGCACATCTTTGCCGGCACGAACATGGTGCATTTTCATGCCTTTCTGATATTTACCAGAAACAATACGCATAAACGCAACACGGTCACGATGTTTAGGGTCCATGTTAGCTTGAATTTTAAATACAAAGCCGCTGAACTTTTCATTTTCAGCATGGATATCACCCATTTCGGTTGCGCGAGGTTGCGGCTTAGGAGCCCACTCTGTTAGACCATCAAGTACATGATCAACACCAAAGTTACCTAATGCAGTACCAAAAAAGACCGGTGAAAGTTCACCTTTCAAAAAAGGCTCAAGTTCAAACTCATGTGAAGCACCAATAACCAGCTCTAACTCTTCACGTAATTGCTCAGCCAGCTCACTACCAACGGCTTCATCTAAATCTGGATTTTCAAGCCCTTTAACGATACGGACTTCTTGAATCGTATGACCTTGACCAGATTGATAAAGCACAGTTTCATCACGCAGAATATGGTAAACACCTTTGAAGGATTTACCACAACCAATTGGCCAAGTAATTGGAGCACAGGCAATTTTCAGCTCATTTTCTACTTCGTCCATCACTTCCATAGGATCGCGAATATCACGGTCACATTTGTTCATGAAAGTGACAATCGGCGTGTCACGAAGTCGAGTAACTTCCATCAGTTTACGTGTTCTATCTTCGACACCTTTAGCTGAGTCAATGACCATTAAACATGAATCAACTGCTGTTAAGGTACGATAGGTATCTTCCGAGAAGTCTTCGTGACCAGGTGTATCAAGAAGATTGACTAAGCAATCACTATAAGGAAACTGCATCACAGACGTCGTGATAGAAATACCACGATCTTTTTCCATTTCCATCCAGTCAGACTTTGCGTGCTGCTTTGAACCACGACCTTTTACAGTACCTGCAGTTTGGATAGCTTGTCCGAATAAAAGAACTTTCTCGGTGATAGTCGTTTTACCGGCATCGGGATGCGAAATAATCGCGAAGGTACGACGTTTATCGACCTCGACTGTGTGAGCTGACATGAGTTACTTTGCCCTAGCATAAATAAAATGGCGCAAATTATAGCGTTTCCGAGGATAGTTGGCTAGGTAAAGTCTTGAGTATTGGTGAGTCAAAACTAAAAGCTGATTGACGATGTCAGTGAAGTTTGAACTAGACTAGCTTAACTGCAGAATTTGAACTAGAAAATCTGAACTAATAAATCTTAGCCCTGAGGGGTATAAAGAAAAAGGCCGATAATAACATTATCGGCCTTTTAGATATTCACTCAATTAGTTTGTTTGAGCCGATTCTTGTTCAATTAATTGCTGCTGCGCTTGAGCAAGTTCGATTCTTGCATAGCGATGCTCTACAAAATCATAAATATTAGTTGCCAAGCTCAATCGATAGTAATCAATAGCAAGTTGGTAATCTTGTTGCTCAACTGCTTTTTTGGCAATGTAAAAATAGGCTTCACATAAGCGCTCAGAATATTCTTTAGGTTGGTTTAAATTTACTTTAGCAGCCTCAAAAACCTGCTCTTTAGTCATTTTACCTAAGTAGTAGTCAACTAATACTGACGACCAAGCCTGATCATTCAATGACTGACGATTTTCCGCTAATGCTAGCTGTGCTGACTCTGCATCTCTTGGTGAGTCGACTAGATATAACCACAAAGCACGGTAGCCATCAGAAGGATCCTTTCGTAAAAAGTCTTTCATGTCTTGAGCGGCTAATTCATAACGCTCGCCGTAATACAAAGCAATACCACGGTTCAAATAGGCATAATCGTATTCAGGTGATAACTCAAGTACGCCATCAAATGACTCGTAAGCACTTTCAAACTCCCCCTCTTGGGTGTAATAAATCCCTAAGAAGTTATAAGCGTCGGCTAAATTAGGCTGTAGTTTAATGGCTTGATGAAAATCTATTCTTGCAAGTAAACGTAAACCAACGCTGTCATATATTACGCCACGATCATAATGAAAACGCGCTCGTTGTTCAGGCGTAAGTTCCATCGTGCCAAGAATTTCATTTAATTTGGCTAAGGTTACTTCAAGTTTGTAGTCTGGGACATTTGGCGCAACCATGATTTTGCCATTCGCTGCACTATCGGCACTACCAGATAAAGAGGCACAACCTGACAATAACAAACTGGCACCCACACATAATGCGACAACTGTGGTACGTAATTTCTGTTCCATTTAAATACCTTATCAGGTTCTATAATTACTTTGCATCATATCAACCAATCTCCATAAGGGCTATGCAGATACCAATAAAATTTCATTTACCAGCATAACTGATGATATAGCCAGCTTTAGAGTGAATAAGCTACGGTTGAAATTGATAATTTACATGACTTGCTCAACGTATTCATTCAATATCCATAACGTCTACACTAAGCATTTATCGACAAATTATAGGCACAAAAAAGGAGATCCGAAGATCTCCTTTTAATTAACGCTTGGTGTCAGATATTATTCTGCAGCAGCTTCTTCTTTAGCGTTCGCTTCTTTGATAGAAAGTCTTACACGACCTTGACGGTCAACTTCCATCACTTTAACGTCAACTTCTTGATTCATTTCAAGATGGTCAGAAACGTTAGCAACACGTTCTTCACTGATTTGTGAGATGTGAACTAAGCCGTCTTTACCAGGTAGAATGTTAACGAATGCACCGAAATCAACGATACGGATAACCTTACCTTTATAGATGCGACCCACTTCAACTTCAGCAGTGATTTCTTCGATACGACGAATAGCTTCTTTCGTTGCTTCACCGTTTGAAGATGCAATCTTCACAGTACCGTTGTCGTCAAGCTCAATTGTTGTACCTGTTTCTTCAGTAAGTGCACGGATAGTCGCACCACCTTTACCGATAACGTCACGGATCTTCTCAGGATTAATCTTGATAGTCGTGATACGTGGAGCGTGATCAGAGATATCTTCACGTGCGCCACCAATTGCTTGGTCCATAACGTTAAGAATATGAACACGTGCGCCGTATGCTTGTTGCAGTGCGATGTCCATGATCTCTTTAGTGATACCTTCAATCTTGATATCCATCTGCAGAGCAGTAATACCGTCACGAGTACCCGCTACTTTAAAGTCCATGTCACCTAAGTGATCTTCATCACCTAAGATATCAGAAAGAACAACAAAGTCGTCGCCTTCTTTTACTAGACCCATTGCGATACCAGCAACAGAAGTCTTGATAGGTACACCCGCATCCATTAACGCTAATGAAGTACCACAAACAGAAGCCATAGAGCTTGAACCGTTTGATTCAGTGATTTCAGATACAACACGAACACTGTATGGGAATTCTTCAGCAGAAGGCATAACAGCATTGATACCACGCCAAGCTAATTTACCGTGACCAATTTCACGACGCTTAGGCGAACCAACCATACCAGTTTCACCAACAGAGTATGGAGGGAAGTTGTAATGAAGCATAAAGCGATTAGTACGCTCGCCCATGATGCTGTCAATTTTTTGAGCATCACGTTCAGTACCTAATGTACAAGTTACTAATGCTTGAGTTTCACCACGGGTAAATAAAGAACTACCGTGTGTACGTGGAAGTACACCCGCTAATACGTTTAATGCGCGGATCATATCTGGTTCACGACCGTCGATACGTGGCTTGCCACTGATAATACGACCACGAACTACGTCTTTTTCAAGACTACCTAATAAGTTGTCAACTTCACGAGTATCAACATCAGGATTTTGAGCAATCAATGCTTCTTTAGCAGCCGCTTTAACTACGCCAACTTGAGCATAACGGTCTTGCTTAACTTCAATTTGGTAAGCCGCAGTCATGCCTTCTTCAGCTAACTCTTTAATTTGAGCTACTAAATCTTGATCTTGTACTGGAGCAGTCCAATCCCAAGTAGGTTTACCCGCTTCAGCTTTGAATTCTGCAATAGCTTGAACAACAACTTGCTGCTGGTCGTGACCGTAAGTCACAGCACCTAACATGATTTCTTCAGCTAATGATTTTGCTTCTGATTCAACCATCAATACAGCTGATTCAGTACCAGCAACAACTAAATCAAGATCACTTTCAGCAACTTGATCAACTGTTGGGTTTAATAGATATTCGCCATCAATGTAACCAACGCGTGCTGCGCCGATTGGGCCATTAAATGGGATACCTGAAATAGAAAGTGCAGCTGAAGTACCAATCATTGCAACCATATCTGGTTCAATTTGTGGATCAACTGAAACTACCGTAATGATTACTTGAACTTCGTTTTTAAAACCGTTCGGAAATAAAGGACGAATTGGACGGTCGATTAAACGAGCAATCAGTGTTTCATCTTCAGAAGGACGACCTTCACGCTTGAAGAAACCACCAGGGATTTTACCTGCTGCGTAGGTTTTTTCTTGGTAGTTAACTGTTAATGGGAAGAAGTCACGGCTTGGATCCGCTACTTTTTTACCAACAACAGTTACTAATACTGTTGTATCGCCCATGCTCGCTAAAACTGCAGCATCTGCTTGACGTGCAATAACACCTGTTTCTAAGGTGACGGTATGTTGACCATACTCAAAACTCTTTACAATTGGATTCACGTGACCCATTCCTTAATTATTGACCTTTAAATTACGCGCATAAGTATACTGCAATTTTTTACAATAGTTAAAGCGCATCGCAATATACCGCTAAAAAATAATTAAATTTACCGAAAATGAAGCCGATAACAGCCATTGTAAATACTTGCATTTGATGACAGCAGGATGACAAAGCCGCTCAAAATTGCTTAACTGCTTGAAGTACCTCTCTTGTTGAATAAGGTTATCGCTATAATTAATGACATTTAATCTAATTTTGTCTAAAGTGAGATGATGCGAAAGCGATATAAATTAATAAGTGATTAGGCACAGCAGATTTACTATCTAATCAATATCTGCTCTATGAAACTGTAATAAAAACAAATGGAATCGTTTGAATGACACCAAGGTTTAAATCTCTGACATGGAAGCAAACTAACTTAGTTGTATTTACTGCTTTGTTTTTTGCGATTGCCATTTTTGTTGTCGAGATAGCTTTAGTTGTCGTCACAACCAAACAGCAGCTTACCGCCTCTCAAGAAGAGTTACTTAATTCAGTAGAACAAACTGCCTCTAATGCAGTTTGGGCACTAGATGATAAACAAACCGAACAAACCTTAGAGGGTATTATCAAAATTGATAATATTAGCTCTGCAGTCATTACCTTAGATGATGGTAGCCTTTTCGTAACAGCCAGTAATCAACCAAAACAATTCTCTGAAAACTACGACAATTTAAGCCACTTTTTATTTAAAGACTTAAATGAGATTTCACGACCGCTATACCGCCCTTTTTATTTTGAAGGCAATAAAAAACAGCAACTGATTGGAACGCTTACCATCTTTTACAACACACAAGAGATGACCAATAACCTATTTAATCAGTTACAACTTGGCTTTATTGCAACGTTAGCACGAGCTTTATTACTCACCTTAGTATTAACTATCGTTTTCCACCGTTTTTTGACTCAACCCATTGCCCAAATTAGTGAAGCAATTGATAAAATTGACCCAGACTTACCCGATGAAAACTTACTGCCTATGGCTAAGGCTCACAAAGATGATGAGCTTGGGCTAGTGACCTCAAAGTTCAACCAGATTTTATTACAGTTTAGTCAGACTCAAAATAAACTCAGAAAAATGGCAACTCGGGACCCATTAACCAGTTTGCCTAATCGCACCTTATTGCTCGAAACTTTGGATGTAACCATTCAACGAGCACGGGTTCACAAAAGGCACTTTGCACTACTCTTTATCGATTTAGACCGCTTTAAAAACGTGAATGATTCATTGGGTCATGCTATTGGGGATCAATTCTTGGCACGTGTCGCGAGGATTTTAGAAACCGTTGTAGGTGACAGAGGCAGCGTAGCAAGATTAGGTGGCGATGAGTTTGTTATTGTCGCTGATGATATAGAAACACCAGATCAAGCAGCTGACTTCGTCGATAAACTGCAAAAACAACTAAATGCGCCCGTACAACTTAACGAGCACGCCATTCACCCTGCGGCATCAATCGGTATCTCTATTTATCCTGAAGATGGCCCTGGCGCAGAGGATCTTATTCGACACGCTGATATCGCTATGTACAGTGCTAAAGCTGCTGGTTCTAATCAATGGGCTTTCTTTAAGCAACAAATGACCGAGAATGCCGCTGTGAGGCTCAAAACAGAAGCCTCACTACATGACGCACTTAAGCACAATGAATTCTTATTATACTTCCAACCAAAACTTGATCTAAAAACGAATCGAATTATGGGGTGTGAAGCACTTATCCGTTGGCAAAAGAATGGCGAACTCGTGCCGCCGATGTCTTTCATACCTATCGCAGAAGAAACGGGGATAATCATTCCTATAGGCCGCTGGGTTATCGAGCAAAGCTGTAAGGTCATTCGTGAATGGGAAAAGAAATACAATTATGCGATTCCAATTGCAGTGAATGTGGCATCGCAGCAGTTCGCTGATGCCAGTTTGGTTTCTGACATAAAGCAATTAGCGCTAAGGTATCAAATTCGTCCTGAACTCCTAGAAATTGAGATAACTGAGACCTCTTTGATGAATGATGTCGATCAAGCAATTGCTAAACTAGAGCAGCTAAAAAGTGCAGGGTTTGGTATAGCGGTTGATGATTTTGGTACAGGGTATTCATCATTGTCATACTTAAGACATCTGCCTATTACAACGATGAAGATTGACCGAGGGTTTGTATCTGATTTACCCCATGATGCATCAATTGCTTCAACCATTTTGATGTTAGGTCAGCAACTGAATTTAGATATTGTTGCAGAAGGTATTGAGAACCAAGAGCAACTCACTTGGCTTCAGCAGCATAATTGCCAAATTGGCCAAGGCTTCTTTTTCAGTAAGCCCTTACCGCTAGACGAGTTTGAAGCGCAATATTTTACTGAAATGAGTATGCCGTTAGAACAGGTATAAATGCCAGCAACTAGCTTTAAAGAATGACGTAAAGCGATGATGTATGACTGAATTGGACATAATAAAAAAGGAGGCTTAAGCCTCCTTTTTTACGGTTAGAATTTGACTATGTAAACACAATCAAATTAAACATCGTTATTAACGACGTAAACCTAACTTCTGGATAAGAGCAGTATAACGAGCTACGTCTTTACGCTTTAAGTAAGCAGTAAGTTTACGACGTGCGCTAACCATACGTAATAGACCACGACGTGAATGGTGATCATGGATGTGCTCTTTGAAGTGACCTTGCAGATGGTTAATCTGTGCAGTCAATAAAGCAACTTGTACTTCAGTTGAACCAGTGTCGTTTTCACCACGGCTGTATTCAGCTACGATAGCTGCTTTTTGTTCATTACTTAGTGACATATTTATCTCCAGAAAAAATTAAATTAACTCTAGCCAATCACTAACTCAGCCAGAGGGGGCGACATTCTAACTATATTCAGTCACTATCGCAATAAAAAACACTTAACAGCCGATAAAAGCTAGTAATTAATGATTATTCTGCACTGTGATCAACAACTAGACGCTTAGGAGCCAGCAAACCATCATCATTCATGGTACCTATTCCGATAAAGCGACGCTGCTCACCTAACGTCATTCTGACCAATTCACCTGCTTTTAAGCCTGTAGCCTGAACAGGCTGACCTTGCATAATAAATTGCTCACAAGCATCCGGTAAATTAACTTCGGTGAAGTTTGCTACAGCAGTGTCCATCGGCAACAACAAATCATCTAACACGCTAAAAGAAGACTCATCTTCTTTATCGACGTGTTCAGCCAAATCAGTTAACTGCTCAAGCGTCACCATTTTCTCATATGGATAGCCTGCAACTTGGGTTCGTCTCAGCATAGTGACATGTGCGCCACAACCTAACATTTCACCTAAATCATCAATGATGGTACGAATGTATGTACCTTTTGAGCAATGAATATCAAGTGTTAAGTCATCGCCTTCTAGGCTAACAAATAGCAACTCAAATACGGTAATAGGACGGGCTTCTCGAGGAACCTCAATGCCTTCACGAGCATACTTGTATAAAGGCTGCCCTTGATACTTTAGTGCAGAGAACATTGAAGGCACTTGCATGGTGTCACCGCGAAAATGCTCTAAAGAATCCTCTAACAGCTTTTGCTCAAACTTAACCGGTCGGATCTGAACAACTTCACCATCAGAATCACTGGTGTCTGTTCTTTCACCTAATTTTGCTGTCACCAAATATCGCTTGTCCGCATCTAAAAGGTGTTGAGAGAACTTGGTTGCTTCACCTAAGCAAACGGGTAGCATACCTGTGGCTAAAGGGTCTAAAGCACCTGTATGGCCTGCTTTATTGGCGTTATAAAGACGTTTGACGCGTTGCAAAGCATGGTTAGAACTGATGCCAGTACCTTTATCTAAAAGTACGATGCCATTAATAAAACGACCTTTGCGACGACGAGCCATTAATCTTTATCCTCAGTTTTATCTTCTGATGCATCAACATCGTCAGAGCCAAACTCATCTTGTCTTGCTTTGTCTTGCTTAGCTTTGTCTTGTGTAATCACTTGGCTCACTAAGTTAGACATGCGCATGCCTTCAACTAACGAACTATCGTATACAAAACGCAGCTCAGGCATAACACGCAGTTTCATTCGACTTGCAACTAATGTTCTGACATAAGGCGCAGCCGCTGTCAGTGCTTCAATTTTTTGATCAACCAACTCTTGATCTTCTTCGAAGAAAGTCACAAAAACTTTCGCAAAGCTTAAATCACGAGAGACATCAACATCATTGACTGTCACGAAGCCGATACGTGGATCTTTCATGTCGCGCTGTAAAATCATTGCTAACTCTTGCTGGAGTTGCTGTGCAATACGGCGTGTACGACTAAATTCTTTTGCCATAACATTAATACCTTATAGCTTTATATAAATAAAAAAGGCGGCTTACGCCGCCCTTTCTGTGTTACAGCGTTCTGGCCACTTCGACCGTCTCGAAGACCTCAATCTGATCGCCAACTTTGACGTCATTGTAGTTCTTCACACCGATACCACATTCCATGCCATTACGGACATCGTTTACATCATCTTTAAAGCGACGTAATGATTCTAGTTCACCTTCGTAGATAACCACGTTTTCACGTAGTACACGGATAGGAGCGCTACGTTTGATGGTACCTTCAGTAACCATACAACCCGCAATTGCACCAATCTTAGGCGACTTAAATACGTCACGTACTTCAGCTAGACCGATGATTTGCTGCTTGAACTCAGGCGCTAACATGCCGGTCATTGCCGCTTTAACTTCATCAATTAGGTCATAGATAACGCTGTAGTAGCGTAAATCAACGCTTTCAGCTTCAATTGTCTTACGCGCTTGTGCATCAGCACGAACGTTGAAACCAACCATGATAGCGTTTGAAGCTGCTGCAAGTGTTGCATCAGTTTCTGTTAATGCACCAACACCACGAGCAATAATGCTAACTTTAACTTCGTCAGTAGACAGTTTAGTTAATGAATCACAAATTGCTTCAAGTGAACCTTGAACGTCTGCTTTAAGCACGATGTTTAGCTCTTGTACTTCGCCTTCAGTCATGTTGGCAAACATGTTCTCAAGTTTAGACTTCTGCTGACGCGCAAGTTTAACATCACGGAATTTACCTTGACGGTAAAGTGCAACTTCACGAGCTTTACGTTCATCACGTACAACTGTCGCTTCATCACCCGCAGATGGCACACCTGAAAGACCTAAAATCTCAACAGGGATTGATGGACCTGCTTCAGTAATGCTCTTACCGTTTTCATCTTTCATCGCACGGATTTTACCGTACTCAAGACCACAAAGAACGATATCACCTTGGCGTAACGTACCTTCTTGAACAAGAACAGTAGCAACTGGGCCACGACCTTTATCCAATTTAGATTCGATAACCACACCTGCAGCCATACCTTCACGAACAGCTTGAAGCTCTAAAACTTCAGCTTGTAAAAGAATGCCTTCAAGTAACTCATCAATACCAGTACCTGCTTTAGCTGAAACGTTGACGAACATATGCTCGCCGCCCCAATCTTCAGACATAACACCATGCTGCGCTAATTCACTCTTAACACGTTCTGGATCAGCTTCTGGCTTATCCATTTTGTTCACAGCAATGATTAACGGCACGTTACCGGCTTTAGCATGTTGGATTGCTTCAATTGTCTGAGGCATAGCACCATCATCAGCAGCAACGACCAATACAACGATATCTGTTGCTTTAGCACCACGAGCACGCATAGAAGTGAACGCTGCGTGACCAGGAGTATCTAAGAAAGTGATCATGCCGTTGTCAGTTTCAACGTGGTAAGCACCAATATGCTGCGTAATACCACCGGCTTCACCATCGGCAACTTTTGCACGACGAATATAATCAAGTAATGATGTTTTACCATGGTCAACGTGACCCATGATGGTCACAACTGGAGCACGTGTTTCTAGAACAACGTTCTCTTCATCACGATCACCAAGTACTTGATGCTCTAATTCGTTTTCACGTAGTAGTACAACTTTGTGACCCATTTCTTCAGCAACCATTTGTGCTGTTTCTTGGTCAAGGATTTGGTTAATCGTTACCATTGAACCCATTTTCATCATTTGCTTGATGATTTCAGTTGCTTTAACAGACATACGCTGCGCAAGTTCAGCAACAGAAACGGTTTCACCAATACGAATGTCGCCTTTAACTACTGCGACAGGCTTGTTAAAGCCGTGTGCCATTGATTCAGGAGCAGTACTTTGGTTACGAGCGCCTCTTGAACGGTTATCACGACCGCCTTTGCCACCACGTTTCTTGTTCGCATTCTTGTTACGAGAACGACGACCACGTTTTTCTTCTGCAGCATCAGAGCTATCTTCAGCAGCACGAGCAGCTTTAGATGTTGTGATGTGATGGTCGCTGTTTTTCTCAGCTTCTATACGTTGACGCTCTTCTTCAGCCCAACGCTTAGAGTTTTCTTCAGCAAGTTTACGCGCAGTTTCAGCAGCTTGTGCAGCTTCTTCTTTTTGCTTTTTAGTTAACGCTTCTTCTTGAGCAGCTTTAATACGCTCAGCTTCAGCTTTAGCTGCAGCAGTTTCAGCATCATCAGCTTTAGCAGGTTTTGCTTCTGCTTTTGCTTTAGCTTCGGCTTCTTTCTTTGCCTTAGCTTCTGCATCGGCTTTAGCTTTTGCTTCAGCCTTAGCTTTGTCTTCAGCAGCTTTAGCTTCTGCTGCAGCTTTTGCCGCCGCTTCTGCTTCTTTTTGCTGTTGTGCTTGTTTTTCTGCTTCTGCGGCTAATTCACTTTCATCACGTTTAACGAAAGTACGTTTCTTACGCACTTCAACTTTAACGTCTTTAGATTGGCCACCACCGGCATTCACGCTTAAAGTAGACACAGTTTTGCGTTGCAAAGTCATTTTTTGCGGCGCATTTTCACCACCATGCTGCTTCTTTAAGTGATCTAACAACGTTTGCTTTTCTGTTTCAGAAACGCTGTCAGTTTTAGTCTTCTTAATTCCCGCTTCGGCAAACTGTTCAATCAGTCTGTCTACATTCTTGCCCACTTCTGTGGCCAATTTATCTATACTTGTATCTGCCATCAATTAAATCCCCCTGTTGATCGACTTATGCTTCTTCGCCAAACCAACAGATATTACGGGCAGCCATGATGAGCTCACCTGCTTTTTCTTCTGTCAATTCTTCAATATCGATTAAATCGTCAATACCTTGTTCTGCTAAGTCTTCTAAGGTCGACACACCTTTACTTGCAAGAACATATGCTAAATGCTTTTCTAAACCATCTAACGCTAATAAATCAGCAGCCGGTTCTGCACCATCAAGTGCTTCTTCCGTTGCTAATGCTCGAGTCGAAATCGCTGCTTTGGCACGTTCGCGCAAGGCAGCAACAATATCTTCATCAAAACCGTCAACTTCTAACAGTTCTGCTTCTGGTACGTATGCAATTTCTTCTAAAGAAGTGAAACCTTCTTCAGCAAGAACGGTTGCAAAATCTTCGTCAACGTCTAATGTTTCAACAAACAAGCTAATCACTTTAGCGCTTTCAGCTTGGTGCTTGGCGTTTAGCTCCTCAACGGTCATCACGTTAAGTTCCCAACCTGTTAGTTGAGTAGCTAAACGAACATTTTGACCGTTACGGCCAATTGCTTGTGCCAAACTATCTGCTTCAACAGCAATATCCATTGAGTGGTTGTCTTCATCAACAATGATTGAAGCAACATCAGCAGGTGCCATTGCATTGATCACGTATTGTGCTGGATTGTCATCCCACATAACGATATCAACACGCTCACCGCTTAATTCATTTGATACAGCTTGAACACGTGCACCACGCATACCAACACAAGCACCGATTGGGTCGATACGCTTATCGTTAGTTTTCACTGCAATCTTAGCGCGAGCGCCTGGATCACGTGCTGCGCCCATGATTTCAATCATTTCGTCTAAAATTTCAGGTACTTCTACTCTGAATAGCTCGATGATCATCTCAGGCTTACTACGGGTTAAAAATAGTTGCGCGCCACGAGCTTCTGGGCGAACGGCATAAAGTAATGCACGAACACGGTCACCAGGGCGGAAAGATTCACGACTGATGATGTCTTCTTTATAAATCACACCGTCTGCATTGTTACCTAAATCAACGACGACACTTTCACGGGTGCTTTTCTTGACAACACCAGTAACAATTTCACCTTCTCTTTCGATGAACTGCTCTACGATTTGCGCGCGTTCAGCTTCACGTACTTTTTGTACAATAACTTGCTTCGCTGTTTGCGTTGTAATACGGTCAAAAACAACTGAATCGATTTCATCTTCGATGAATTCACCCGGTTGAATTTCAGGATTTTCAAAACGTGCAGCTTCAAGTGTAATTTCACTATAAGGGTTTTCTAAAGCTTCGCCTTGATCATCAACAACCATCCAACGACGGAAAGTGTCGTAGTGGCCCGTTTTACGGTCAATAGCAACGCGAACTTCAATTTCGCCTTCGTATTTTTTCTTAGTTGCTGTGGCTAGAGCAATTTCTAGCGCTTCGAATATTTTCTCGCGTGGGACGGCTTTTTCATTGGATACCGCCTCTGCGACTAGCAGAATCTCTTTATTCATTATGTCTTGCCTCGTTCACCTTGAAACTATCAAAACTTCGCAATAATGTTGCCTTTACGCACATTATCTAAAGCCACAATCAAATCTTCACCATCAACGGTAATTGTCAGCATTTGCCCTTCAATTGCCGTAATAGCACCTTTTAAATTACGACTACCTGCAACAGGCATCGTTAACTGTACTTTTGCATCTTCGCCGATATAAGCAGCGTATTGTTCAGCCGTAAATAGTGGTCTATCTACACCTGGCGATGAAACTTCTAGTGTGTATTCTGTCGAAATTGGGTCTTCAACATCTAGAACAGCACTAACTTGGCGGCTGGCTTCAGCACAATCTTCAATATTGATACCGTTTTCACCATCAATAAATACACGTAATATTGAATGACGCCCTGCATGGACAAACTCAATACCCCAAAGTTGAAAACCTAACGCTTCAACAGGTACTGTCAGCATTTCTGTCAGTTTAGTTTCTAATGTTGCCAAAAATGACCCCCAAAAACGAAAAAAAGGGCAAATAGCCCCAAGAAAGTCCGTAAAATCACGGAGTTACTAAGCTCCATATAACAAAAAACCCCGTAATAACGAGGTCTTAAATATAGAACCTTTTAATTATTTATTCTTAGAAATAAGAAATAAATAATAAGCTGGTTGCGGGGGCCGGATTTGAACCGACGACCTTCGGGTTATGAGCCCGACGAGCTACCAAACTGCTCCACCCCGCGTCAACTTGCGCAATTATATTAACTTACGTCTTTGCTTGCAATAATTAATCAGTGTTAACTTGAGGCTGATTAATTAAATTTTGGTGCGGATGGTGGGACTTGAACCCACACGAGCATAGCTCACCACCCCCTCAAGATGGCGCGTCTACCAATTCCGCCACATCCGCATTCAAACTTTTTACACTAGTTAGCTAAAGCAATCACTACTAGTTTTTTGCCAATTGGAGGCAATAATTTAGTCAGGAATTTCTGATTCTGAGGTTTCAGCCTGAGTAGGAGCTTGTTCAACTTGCTCTACTGCAGAACCTAAATCATTCCAAGCATCATCTTTTTTAGAGTGGTTTGCACTTAAGTTACCTAAAATAAGGCTTAATGCGAAAAAACCAATCGCTAAAACAGCGGTGCTACGGGTCAGGAAGTTACCTGAACCATTTGAGCCAAATAGAGTTCCTGATGCACCAGCACCAAAAGAAGAACCCATATCTGCGCCTTTACCTTGTTGAATTAAAATCAGTCCTACTAGACCAATCGCAACAACCAAGTAAACAACAATTAAAACTTCATACATAATATTATGCGCTCATCGCTATGGAACATAAACTTAAAAACTCGCTAGAGTTTAAGCTAGCTCCGCCAATCAATCCACCATCTACGTCTGGTTGGGCAAATATATCAGCAGCATTCGATGGGGTAACACTACCGCCATATAAAATGCGAATATTCTCTCCAATAAATGGAGACACTTCAGAGAGTCGATTACGAATAAACGCGTGAACTTCTTGCGCTTGCTCTGGAGTTGCACTTTTACCAGTGCCTACAGCCCATAAAGGCTCATAAGCGATAATGGCATTATCAAAAGCCATGGTGCCATTCTTTTCGATCACAATGTCTAACTCTTCAGCAATGACTTCAAAAGTTCGTCTTGCTTCACGAGCTGGACCTGATTCACCAACACAAAGAATCGGCGTTAGACCATGTTTTTGTGCTGCAGCGAATTTCTCTGCAACGATATTACTTGTTTCGCCGTACATTCTACGACGTTCGGAATGGCCGATAATCACATATCGACATCCTGAATCTTTTAGCATTTTACCGGAAATTTCACCAGTATAGGCACCGAAGTCATGTTGACTTAGGTTTTGTGCGCCCATTCTTACAAGCGCACCATCTAAGGTTTGCTTATTTGCTTCAAGTAGTTGTCTAACACTTTCAAGATAAATTGAAGGTGGACATAAAACTACTTCAGCAGAATCATTTTGGAGCTTTGTAGCAAACTTGCTGAATAACTCTTGAGCTAACGCTGCACTGCCATTCATTTTCCAGTTGCCAGCTACCATAGGACGTCTGAGTGCCATTACTGTCTCCTTTGAAAGCGGCGTGAATGATAACGAACCGCCAAACAACTTACAATAGCTAACTCAGGAATATTTATCATAACTTGACGGAATGATGTTTTTTTATTCGCTGAGCTAAGATATTAAATAAGTTAATAATAAATAAAAACGCTAAATGATTGTATACCGAACTTTGTCACAAACCCACGCTTTTGACTACATCGGCAATTTCGTTTGCAAAAGCCGTGACTTGAACATCATTTTTACCTTCGACCATCACCCTTATCAAGGGTTCTGTGCCTGATTCTCGTATAAGTACTCGCCCATTTTGACCCAATAGCTTTTCAATTTTTGTCTGAACAGATCGCACAAGTTTTGATTCTAATGGCTTTTTGTCGACGTGACAGCGGACATTTATTAATACTTGCGGGTACATTTCTAGAGGGGCAACTAATGCAGCAAGCTTGCTGTTGGCATATTGCATGGCTGCTAATACTAATATTCCAGCAACGATACCATCACCAGTCGTACCATGATCTAAATTAAGAATATGACCTGAATTTTCACCGCCGATACGCCAGTTATTTTTGCGCATAAGCTCCATGACATATCGGTCACCAACATTTGAACGAACAAACGGTACATCTAACTCATTCAATGCGACTTCCAATCCAAGATTTGACATCAAGGTCCCCACAACTCCGCCTTGAAATTCACCTTGTTTGATCGCATCTCGAGCAAGAATATACAATATTTGGTCACCATCAATAATATTGCCTTGATGATCGACCATCATGATACGGTCACCATCACCGTCGAGTGCTATTCCCACATCTGCATTGTGATTGATAACGGCTTCACAAATAGCCGCCATGGAAGTTGCTCCAACTTTATCATTAATATTTAATCCATTAGGTTTATCACCAATGGTAATCACGTTGGCACCTAACTCTTTAAATACATTAGGTGCAATATGATAGGTAGCACCATGAGCACAGTCGACGACTAAAGTGAGTCCGTTTAAAGTCAGATTTGCCGGAAAGTGACCTTTGCAGTATTCAATATATCGACCGGCGGCATCATCAATTCGAGCCGCCTTACCGAGTAGGTGTGACTCAACACATTGCATAGGCTTAGTCAGCTCATGCTCAATTTCCAATTCTATTTTGTCATCTAACTTACTGCCGTCAGCAGAGAAGAATTTAATGCCATTATCATAATATGGATTATGTGAAGCGCTGATAACGATTCCCGCTTCAGCTCTAAACGTTCTAGTAAGGTAAGCAATTGCGGGGGTAGGCATTGGGCCAACGAGCAAAACATTAAGTCCTGCTGCAGACAAACCAGCCTCTAATGCTGATTCGAAAAGATACCCAGAAATGCGGGTATCCTTACCAATAATAATTTTCTTTGTCCCACTGCGTGAAAGCACTCTGCCTGCAGCCCAACCTAATTTTAAAGCTAATTCAGGGGTCATGAAGCCTGCGCCAACTTTTCCCCTAATTCCATCCGTGCCAAATAGATTACGTTGTTGCATTAGTACCTCACATTAAGTGAATTCACACTAACTCAATTAGCTAAACTAACAGGTTATATCACTTTATTGATGTAAACTCGCCATGGTTGCTGACATAACCGTTAACGCATCGACGGTTTCTTTTACATCATGTACTCGTAAAATTTGCGCGCCTTGTTGCGCCGCAATCATTGCTCCTGCAAGACTACCAGCGAGTCGTTCATCTACATTTCGCTGGAGTAAATCGCCAATCATACTCTTTCTAGAAAGGCCGATAAGTACAGGTAGGTGCATGCTATGAAGTTCAGGTAATTTTGCCAATAGCTCATAATTGTGCGCTAAGGTTTTCCCAAAACCGAAACCCGGGTCAATGATAATATTTTCGCGAGGCATACCTGCTGCAACACAATAATCAATGCGTAATGATAGAAAATCGATAACTTGTTGAATAACATTGTCATAACTTGGATTATCTTGCATTGTTTCAGGCTTACCTTGCATATGCATTAAGCATACAGGCACATCCAAGCTAGTCGCCATCGCGACTGCGCCAGGTGCTTGTAAAGCGCGGACATCGTTAATAATATGCGCGCCTGCAGCGACCGCTTTCTCCATCACCTCTGGTTTACTCGTATCGATTGAAATCCAAATATCAGGATGTTTAGCCGCATACTCAATCACAGGGATCACACGAGCCAATTCTTCTTCAACTGATACATCAGTTGCACCGGGCCTAGTTGATTCACCACCAATATCCAAGATGGTCGCACCTTCTTCGATGACTTTATCAACCTGTTTACAGGCATTTTCGAACGTAGAAAACTGACCACCATCAGAAAAAGAATCAGGGGTAACATTGATAATTGCCATTACGACAGGGCTAGATAACGATAATGTTTTATCGCCAGACTTCAACTCAAACACACAACCTCACTTACATTAAAAAGTGCCACACCAGCAATATGACTTAATTATGACACTAGTACAATAAATATAAAAAAACCCCTTTCGGGGTTTTTTATTTCAAAATACAGCTAGTTATTTTGCTGTAGATTCATCTGTTTTAGGTTCAACATCAGGCTTATCTTCTGTTGACTCTTCGGCTACTGAATCGGTATTAACCGGTGTGCCTTTATCTTGGTCATCCATTGAATCATCCGCTTGCCAATCCGCAGGCTGGCGAACATCACGTCGATTCATAAGATCATCAATTTGTTCAGCATCAATGGTTTCATACTTCATTAGTGCATCTTTCATTGAATGAAGGATATCCATATTTTCAGTCAGGAATGTATGTGCACGCTCATAGTTAGTATCAATAAGGTGCTTCACTTCCTGATCAATCATGCCAGCAGTTTCATCAGACATATTCTTAGATTTCGCCATGCTGCGACCTAAGAACACTTCGCCTTCATCTTCCGCATACAGAACAGGCCCTAACTTCTCAGAGAAGCCCCACTGTGTCACCATGTTACGGGCAATCGATGTAGCATATTTAATATCTTGAGATGCACCTGTCGATACTTTCTCACCACCATAAATGAGCTCTTCAGCTAGACGGCCACCATAAGCTACCGAGATTTGACTCTCAAGTTTACGACGACTTTGGCTGATAGCATCCGCTTCAGGCAAGAAGAATGTTACACCTAATGCACGACCACGAGGGATAATCGTGACTTTATGAACTGGATCATGCTCTGGCACTAAACACCCAACAATTGCATGGCCTGCTTCATGATAAGCCGTCATTTCTTTCTCTTCTTCCGACATAACCATAGTGCGGCGCTCTGCACCCATCATGATTTTGTCTTTCGCGCTTTCAAACTCTTCCATGCCAACGACGCGGCGATTACCACGTGCTGCGAAAAGTGCAGCTTCGTTAACAAGGTTAGCGAGATCAGCACCAGAGAAACCTGGTGTACCACGAGCGATAACACTGGCTTTAACACCATCAGCTAGAGGTACTTTACGCATATGAACTTTAAGAATTTGCTCACGACCACGGACATCTGGCAAACCTACAACCACTTGACGGTCAAAACGACCCGGACGCAATAAAGCAGCATCAAGAACATCTGGACGGTTAGTTGCAGCGATAACAATGATACCTTCGTTACCCTCAAAACCATCCATTTCGACCAACATTTGGTTCAATGTTTGCTCACGTTCATCGTGACCACCACCCACACCAGCGCCACGTTGACGACCTACGGCATCGATTTCATCGATAAAGATAATACAAGGTGCTGATTTTTTCGCTTGCTCAAACATGTCACGTACACGTGATGCACCAACACCGACAAACATTTCAACGAAGTCAGAACCAGAAATAGTAAAGAATGGTACTTTAGCTTCACCAGCAATGGCTTTAGCGAGTAGGGTTTTACCTGTACCCGGAGGGCCCACAAGTAACACACCCGTCGGAATACGACCACCCAACTTTTGGAAACGTGTCGGTTCTTTTAAGTAATCAACCAATTCTTTCACGTCTTCTTTAGCTTCGTCACAACCTGCAACGTCACCAAAAGTCGTTTTAATTTGGTCTTCGCTCATCAATTTGGCTTTACTTTTACCAAATGACATTGCGCCTTTACCACCACCGCCTTGCATTTGACGCATGAAGAATATCCATACACCGATCAATAGCAGCATTGGGAACCAAGAAATGAAAATTTGGGTTAAGAAACTAGACTCTTCAGCTTCCTGCCCTTTCATTGAAATCCCTTTACGATCAAGATCATTAATTAAATCTTGGTCATACATTGGCATAATAGTGGTGAACTTCTCTCCAGAACGCTTGATCCCTTCAATAGTTCGTTGATCACTCTTAATTTCAACCGAATTGATATTGCCATTACGGACACTATCTAAGAATACGGAATAATCCATCTTCTGCGATGACGAAGAAGAGGGGGAGTAACCCTGAAAAACTGACATCAGCACAACGGCGATGACAACCCAGAGAATTAAATTTTTTGCCATGTCACTCAAATTTCTAGACCTCTTAAAGACCCACGATAATTAATCGTTAGACTACTATAACTTGTAACCAGTCGCCACTATATACACTTCACGTGAACGTGGTCGCGATGAATCTGGTTTTCGTGTTTTAACTGTAGTGAAAGCTTGTCGAACTGCTTTCATATATTCATCAAAGCCCTCCCCCTGAAAGACTTTAACTGCAAAACTACCATTAGATGCCAATACTTGATGACACATATCTAATGCTAATTCAACAAGATACATCGCCCTAGGTTGGTCCACACCGTCTGAACCACTCATATTAGGCGCCATATCAGAAAGCACTACATCCACTTTATCCTCACCAACACGGTCAAGTAAAGCATCAAGTACTTTCTCTTCACGGAAATCACCTTGTAAAAAGTCAACTCCCACAATTGGATCCATTGGTAAAATATCACAAGCAACAAGCTTGCCTTTTTCTCCAACCAATTTAACAGCAATCTGTGACCAGCCACCAGGCGCTGCACCTAAATCAACCACTGTCATGCCTGGTTTAATCAATTTATCTTTCTGTTGGATTTCTTCCAACTTGAATGCAGCTCGAGAGCGTAAGCCTCGCTTTTGTGACAGTTTAACGTAATGATCGTCAAAATGTTCTTGCATCCATCGGCTTGAACTTGCCGAACGTTTTTTCGTTGCCATTTAAATTCCGTAACGATTTGGAGTTACATAAAGCTTATATAAGGGTAGAATAGCCGTTTTTCAACAGTAACATTCAAAAAGTTGGTACAAATGAACTTAACAACCAAACAAAAACAGCATTTAAAAGGCTTAGCGCATAATCTTAAGCCAGTGGTGCTGCTGGGTGCTAATGGTTTGACCGAAGGTGTGCTGGCTGAAATTGATAGTGCACTCACTCATCATGAACTAATAAAAGTGAAAGTAGGCTCTTCTGATAGAGAGCTTAAAAATGCTGTCGTTGACGCGATTATTCGCGAAACTCAATCAACCAAAATACAGCTTATCGGACACACCTTAGTTATTTTCCGTCAGTCTGCTGAAATGAAAGTTGCCATTCCAAAAGCAAAGTAATTTCGTCAAACAACTCGGTTTAAATGTTCATATTGCATCAATACGATTCAAATGTTCATTTTGACCTAAAAAAACCACTGTTAATCAGTGGTTTTTTTATTACTATAAAATATCAATCTTAAGTCGTAATTAATATTGATATTAATTCTGGCTTAGATGTACTCAACAGCCGTAATTTCATATTCTGCTGTGCCACCTGGCGTTGTAATAGCCACTTCATCATCGACACTTTTACCAATCAGTCCACGGGCAATTGGCGAATTTACTGAAATTAAATTCTCTTTAATATTCGCTTCATCATCACCTACGATACGGTAGGTTGACTCTGCATCAGTATCAATATTTAAAATGGTAACTGTTGTACCAAAAATAACACGACCAGTATTTTGCATCGTGGTCACATCGATGATTTGGGCATTTGATAGCTTGCCTTCAATATCACGAATACGAGCTTCACAAATCCCCTGCTCTTCACGAGCTGCATGGTATTCAGCATTTTCTTTTAAATCACCCAATTCACGTGCTTCTGCAATAGCAGAAGTGATCTGTGGGCGGCGTTCAAATTTTAATTCGTCTAATTCTTTACGCAGCTGCTCAGCTCCGATAATCGTCATAGGGACGGTATTCATAATGTCTTATGTCTCCTTTAAAAACAAAAGCACCCCGTGCTGGTACAAAACCAACACAGTTAAATCTCGATTAATTCGCATAGCGCACGATCTTTATAACAATAAGTCTAAATGATGCGGTGTCTTGCGTTGAGGATGCATCTAATGATGATGCCTTAAGCTTACATAAACTTGAGATTACTTACTACTGACTGTCAAAAAATAGTAATAAAAAAGACTGCACGAATGCAGCCTTTTTAATCAAATCATCAATAAATTAAATAAAATTAATTTTTAGCGATTCGCTCATGTAATTCTTGTACCGAATTCACATTATTTCTGTCATCTGCTGAATGTGCTAAACAAGTAGCAAAAGCAGCATTAAGCGTTGTCGTGTAATTCACTTTGTAGCGAAGTGCACCACGTCTAATTTGACGAGAATCCTCAATTGCTTGACGACCTTCAGTCGTGTTAACAATGTAGGTGTACTCATCATTCTTAATACGGTCAAGAATGTGAGGACGTCCTTCATGTACCTTGTTAACTAAGCGAGGGTTAATTCCTGCTTCGCCAAGAATCACGGCAGTACCGTGTGTGGCATCGATTTGGTAACCAAGTTCAATTAACTTAGCAGCAAGCTCGGCAACACGCTCTTTATCACTGTTACGTACAGATAATAATGCTCGACCTGATTTTGGTACTTCAGCTGTCGCACCTAGTTGTGCTTTTGCATACGCTTCAGCAAAAGTTTCACCTACCCCCATAACTTCACCCGTTGAGCGCATCTCAGGGCCAAGCATTGGGTCTACACCAGGGAACTTGTTGAATGGTAATACCACTTCTTTTACAGAGAAGTACGGTGGAATCACTTCTTTAGTAAAGTTTTGCTCAGCTAAAGATTGACCAGCCATCACACGTGCTGCGATTTTCGCTAAAGGTACACCCGTTGCCTTAGAGACAAATGGAACTGTACGAGCAGCACGAGGGTTAACCTCAATCATGTAGATCTCATCGTCTTTAACAGCAAACTGCACGTTCATCAATCCAATAACGCCTAGCTCCATTGCTAATTTAGCAACTTGCTCACGCATACGGTTCTGAACATCTTCACTTAAACTGTAAGGAGGTAAAGAACAACCTGAGTCACCTGAGTGAACACCCGCTTGCTCAATGTGCTCCATGATAGAGCCCACGACAACAATCTCGCCATCACATACCGCATCGATATCAATCTCGATTGCATTATCAAGGAATCTATCTAGCAATACTGGAGATGAGTTAGATACGCTTACTGCTTCATTGAAATAGCGACGTAAGTCTTGCTCGTCATACACGATTTCCATTGCGCGGCCACCAAGTACATAAGATGGACGAACAACTAATGGGTAACCGATACGCTCAGCAGAAATAACCGCACCTTCAACTGTTGTTACAGTGTCATTTTCAGGTTGCTTCATTTCTAAGCGTTGAATTGCTTGCTGGAAACGCTCTCTATCTTCAGCACGGTCGATTGCATCAGGACTTGTACCAATAATCGGTACCCCTGCCGCTTCAAGAGCACGTGCTAATTTTAGAGGTGTTTGACCACCATATTGAACGATAACGCCTTTTGGCTTTTCAATGCGAACAATTTCAAGCACATCTTCAAAGGTTACTGGCTCAAAGTATAAGCGGTCTGACGTGTCATAATCCGTAGAAACCGTTTCTGGGTTACAGTTAACCATAATAGTTTCGTAACCATCGTCACGTAAGGCTAACGCTGCGTGAACACAACAGTAATCAAACTCAATGCCTTGACCAATACGGTTAGGGCCGCCACCAAGAATCATGATTTTATCGCGATTTGATGGCGCAGCTTCACATTCTTCTTCGTATGTTGAGTACATGTAAGCAGTGTCTGTTGCAAATTCTGCAGCACAGGTATCAACACGCTTATATACAGGGTGCATATCAAAGCGGTCACGAATCTTACGCACTTCTGTTTCGCTAACACCTAAGATTTGCGCTAGGCGAGCATCAGAGAAACCTTTACGTTTTAGTTTCAGTAAGAATGCTTGATCAAGACCTGACATGCCCACTTCAGCAACTTTCGCTTCTTGCGCAATTAAGTCTTCAATCTGAACTAAGAACCAGTGATCAACATTCGTTAGCTTGAACACTTCATCACGACTTAAACCTGCACGAAATGCATCCGCAATATACCAAATACGGTCAGCACCTGGTTCTTTAAGCTCATGACGGATTTGCTGCATGCTTTCAGGTAACGCAATATCAACAATTGGGTCAAAGCCTGTGCGACTAACTTCTAGACCACGCAGTGCTTTTTGCAAAGACTCTTGGAATGTACGGCCAATAGCCATCACTTCACCAACAGACTTCATTTGCGTTGTAAGACGGTCATTCGCACCAGCAAATTTTTCAAAGTTAAAACGAGGAACTTTAGTTACAACATAATCGATAGCAGGTTCAAATGATGCAGGAGTTCGACCTCCAGTAATATCATTCATCAACTCATCTAAAGTGAAACCTACCGCTAATTTAGCGGCCACTTTCGCAATTGGGAAACCCGTTGCTTTAGATGCTAATGCAGAAGAGCGAGAAACGCGTGGGTTCATTTCGATGATAACCATACGACCAGTGTTTGGACAAATACCAAACTGAACGTTAGAACCACCTGTTTCTACACCAATTTCACGCAGTACTGCTAATGAAGCATTACGCATTAACTGGTATTCTTTATCAGTCAGTGTTTGTGCTGGAGCAACGGTAATTGAGTCACCAGTATGCACACCCATCGCGTCGAAGTTTTCAATAGAACACACGATAATACAGTTATCGTTGCGGTCACGAACCACTTCCATTTCGTATTCTTTCCAGCCGATTAATGATTCATCGATCAATAATTCACTGGTAGGAGAAAGCTCAAGACCTTGCGAACAAATGTCTTCAAACTCTTCTTTGTTATAAGCGATACCACCGCCACTGCCACCCATAGTGAATGACGGACGGATAATACAAGGGAAACCAACTTGGTCTAAAACCCCGTAAGCTTCTTCCATTGTATGTGCAATACCGGCACGTGGACATTCAAGTCCAATTGCTTTCATTGCGGTGTCAAAACGACTACGGTCTTCAGCTTTATCAATTGCATCAGCTGTCGCACCAATCATCTCGACATTAAACTCTTTTAGCACACCCTCAGCTTCAAGCTGAAGTGCACAGTTAAGCGCAGTCTGACCACCCATAGTAGGTAAAATCGCATCAGGCTTTTCTTTAGCGATAATATTACGTACCACTTCCCAATGAATAGGCTCGATATATGTTGCATCGGCCATCTCAGGATCGGTCATGATGGTTGCAGGGTTTGAGTTAACTAGAATAACTCGATAGCCTTCTTCACGCAGCGCTTTACACGCTTGCGCACCCGAATAGTCAAATTCACACGCTTGGCCAATGACGATTGGACCTGCGCCTAGGATTAGAATGCTTTTAATATCAGTACGTTTTGGCATTGCTTCTATCTTCTCCGAGTGACCTAACTATTTAGTGTTTTGACGAAATTGCTCAATCAATTCAATGAAGTGATCAAACAAAGGTGATGCATCCGTCGGTCCAGGGCTCGCTTCTGGATGCCCTTGGAAACTAAACGCAGGTTTATCAGTCAGGTGAATACCTTGTAATGACCCATCAAATAATGACTTATGTGTCACTTTAATATTCGCTGGTAACGTCGCTTCATCAGCAGCAAAACCATGGTTTTGGCTGGTGATCATCACATTACCTTTTTCGATATTGCTAACAGGATGGTTGGCACCATGATGACCAAACTTCATTTTTAATGTTTTAGCCCCAGATGCTAATGCAAGTAACTGGTGACCTAAACAAATACCAAACACTGGAATGTCAGTTTTTAGAATTTCTTGAATGGCTGTAATCGCATAATCGCATGGCTCTGGGTCACCAGGACCGTTTGACAGGAATATACCATCTGGATTCATTGCTAATACTTCTGCAGCAGAAGTTTGAGCAGGTACCACAGTCACATCACAACCACGGTCAACTAACATACGTAAAATGTTACGCTTAATACCGTAATCGAAAGCAACTACTTTATATTTAAGTTCTGATGCTGGTGTCTCATCAGGTAAACCGCCAACTAAACGCCAGCTAGCTTTACGCCATTGATAAGTAGACTCAGTCGTCACTTCTTTGGCTAAGTCCATGCCTTTTAAACCAGGGAATGCCTTTGCTGCAGCTAATGCTTTAGCTTCATCGATATCGCCAACCATAATACAACCGGCTTGCGCACCCTTTTCACGTAAAATACGGGTTAATTTACGGGTATCGATATCCGCGATGCCGACAACATTATTTGATTTTAAGTAATCACTTAATGATTGTTGGTTACGGAAGTTGCTGGCTAATAGAGGTAAATCTCGGATGATAAGACCACAAGCATGAACTGAATCAGATTCAGTATCTTCATCATTTGTGCCGGTATTACCAATATGAGGGTAAGTTAAAGTTACGATCTGGCGAGAATATGACGGATCCGTTAGAATCTCTTGATAGCCTGTCATTGAAGTATTGAATACTACTTCACCAACAGTGAGTCCATCGGCACCAATTGCTGTGCCAGAGAAAACGGTTCCATCTTCGAGTACGAGTAAGGCAGACTGTGTCAACGCGACCTCCAAAAAATAAGAGCCAAGCCACTGAAATTATTTGTATTTAATTTTTACAAACCCACCAATTTACAAAATTTTGGCAAATTCCAGCGATTTTATATGAATTAAGTTAAAGCGTCTATGCTTAGTTATTTTATTTTGGGAAAAATAATTTCCAAAAAAAAACCACCAACGGTGGTTTTTTTAAATATTAATTGAGACCTAATACTTGCTGCATGTCATACAAGCCTGAATCCTGATCGGATAACCAATAGGCTGCACGCATTGCACCATTAGCAAATGTCATTCGACTGGTCGCTTTATGGGTTATTTCTACTCGTTCACCAATATCAGCAAACATCACTGTGTGGTCACCAACGATATCGCCGGCACGAATAGTAGAAAAGCCAATCGTATTCCTATCACGCTCTCCGGTCATACCTTCACGACCATAAACAGCACATTCTTCAAGATCACGACCTAGAGTGTCGGCTATTACCTCACCCATTTTTAATGCCGTACCTGAAGGAGCATCTTTTTTAAATCGATGATGACCTTCGGTTATCTCGATATCAGTGTAATCACCCATCACTTTAGCGGTTAACTCTAATAATTTTAGGGTTAAATTCACACCAACAGACATATTAGGGGCAAAAACAACAGGGGTTTGCTCGGCAAAGGCGTTAATCATTTCTTTTTGAGCATGATTAAAACCTGTTGTGCCAATCACAATCGCTTTATTATTCTTTGAACACCATTCAAGGTGAACAAGAGACGATTCTGGCGAGGTAAAATCAATTAATACATCAAAGTGTTCTGATGCTATGTCTAATGAATCTGTAATCGCGACATTCATAGTACCAACGCCAGCGAGTTCACCAGCATCTACACCTATAAGTGTAGAGCCTTTACGCTCAACTGCGGCACCTAAATAAATCATTTCATGTTGCTTAGCAGCTTCAATCAATGTGCGACCCATACGGCCACTGGCACCAACAACAGCGACTCTTACTTTTGCAGTCATGTCTTTCTCCCAGTGATACAAAAACGCCTAAGATTAACTTAGGCGTTTATCATTAAACGATTGCTAATAATTCAACTTCGAATACCAACGCCGAGAATGGCGGGATTGAAGCACCAGCACCACGTTCGCCGTAAGCTAAGTGTTGTGGAACGAATAATTTAAGCTTAGTACCAACTGGCATTAGTTGTAATGCTTCAGTCCAACCAGCGATAACACCAGACACTGGGAATTCAGCTGGCTCACCACGAGTAACAGAGCTATCGAAAACGTCACCGTTGATGAAAGTACCGTGGTAATGTGCACGAATAGTAGAATCAAGTGTTGGCTTCTCACCTTCACCTTGTGTAATCACTTCGTACTGAAGACCTGAGTCAGTCACAGTAACTTCGTCACGTTTAGCATTTTCAGCTAGGAAGTTTTCGCCTTCTGCAGAAGCAGCTGCAGCAGCTTCTTCTTGAGCAGCTTGTAAACGACGGCTGATTTCAGTGAAAGCCACTTGTAAGTCTTCCATTGCAACAGCGCTTTCTTTACCTTCAAACGCATCCGCTAGACCAGCTTGTACAGCAGGGATATCGATACCTTCGAAAGAGTTAGCTGCAAGTTGCTCACCCATTTGACGACCTACACCATAACTTGCTTGCTGTTCCATTGTGTTGAACTCTGACATAACTTATTTACTCTCAATTCATCAGTTAAAATTTGCGGGGCAGTTTAGCACACTTTACCACCTGATGTAGGCTAATCTGCGGTGATATTGACTATTTTTCATTAGCCTTATTTACATTGGGTTAATGACTGTTTTTTTGCAGCCAGATATAACGGGGATACTTTGTCTTGAAGTGCTTGTAAATCAGCTATTCGTGTAGAGTGTGACGGGTGAGTTGAAAACAATTCAGGCCCTTGTTCACCACCCGCTTTGGCCATGTTTTGCCATAAAGTGACACTCATTGCTGGATTAAAACCCGCTTTAGCCATTAACTCTAAGCCCAGCTCGTCAGCTTCACTTTCTTGATCTCGTCCAAACGGCAATAAAATGCCAACTTGTGCCCCTAACCCCAGTCCTGCCATATACAAATCTTTATTCGCGACACCACCAGCACCTAAAGCAACGTCAGCAAGTTGAATACCCGTGTTCGTCATCTGTGAGCGAGAGACTTGCTCATTACCGTGTCGAGCAAGAACATGTGCAACTTCGTGGCCAACGACAGTTGCTAACTGATCTTGGTCCGCAGCAACCTCAAGTAATCCGGTATAAACACCAATATATCCACCAGGTAAAGCGAAAGCATTTACCTGCTTTGAGTCAAAAAGCACCACTTCCCATTGCTGGGTTTGGTCAGGTAGTACCGCTGTTATTCTGTTGGCAACGCAATTTACATATGCCGTTTTTTGCTTATCTTGACTAATTTTTTCAGATTTTTTCATGGCAGCAAAAGATTGTTCACCCATCTGGCTCATTTTATTTTTATCAAATAACAACATTTGACTACGACCAGTGGGAGATTTATGGGTGGCACACGCTGACATCAACAGCGAAATAAATAACAGCGGCACTAACTTGTTCATTTTATATCCTTTAAAATAACTCTTATTGGTGAGATAACTCTGTATTTATATGCATTATTTTAAACCAAAGCGCGGTTTAAATGCACGGCTCTATTGCTGCCTCTTTTCATCTAAGTCAACAAAGAAAGGAAGCGCTGTTCGAAAATCAAAAAAAAACTGCTTACCGAAGTAAGCAGTTTTTTGATACTCAATGAGTGAGTTCAGTTAATCATAATTAGCTATTTAAATCGTGAAAGAACTTCTTAACACCATCAAAGAATCCTTCAGCCTTTGGGCTATGCTTCTTTGACTCGCCTGTTAAGGTCGATTCAAATTCGCGAAGTAATTCTTTTTGTTTCTCATTTAAGTTAACAGGCGTTTCCATTACCACCTTACACAGCAAATCGCCAACGGCATGACTGCGTACAGACTTAACCCCTTTACCACGCATACGGAACATACGGCCCGTTTGAGTTTCTGTAGGGATCTTAAGGTTCACTTTGCCATCTAAGGTCGGAACTTCGATTTCGCCACCTAATGCAGCTTTGCTGAATGAGATTGGCACTTCACAATAAAGGTTATTACCATCTCGAGTGAAGATTGCATGGTCACGTACACTAACCTGAACATATAAATCTCCAGGAGGTGCACCAAACTCACCCGCTTCACCTTCACCAGATAAACGAATACGGTCACCAGTATCAACACCAGCAGGGATCTTAACTGATAAGGTTTTGCTCTTTTCAACACGACCTTCACCATGACATTTCTTACATGGGTCTTTAATGATCTTACCGCGACCATGACAAGTTGGACAGGCTTGCTGAACAGCAAAGAAACCTTGACGCATTTGTACTTGGCCTTGGCCATGACACGTGCCACAAGTCGTTGCTGAAGAACCTTTATTTGCACCGCTACCGTCACAGCTATCACAAGATGCTAACGTAGGAATGCGTAATTCTTTTGTAAGGCCACGAACCGCTTCTTCTAGCGAAAGTTCAAGGTTGTAACGTAAGTCACTGCCTCGAGCAGCTTGACGCTGACCACTGCCACGACGTCCGCCGCCAAAGATATCGCCAAACACGTCACCGAAGATATCACCGAAATCGCCTGCACCACCATGGCCGCCGCCACGGTTAGGATCTACACCAGCATGACCAAATTGATCATAAGCCGCTTTTTTATTGGCATCGGTGAGAATTTCGTAAGCTTCTTTTACTTCTTTAAAGCTTGCTTCAGCTTCTTGATCGCCAGGGTTACGGTCTGGATGAAACTTCATCGCCAAACGTTTATAGGCTTTTTTGATTTCTCGTTCACTGGCATCACGACCGATACCAAGAACTTCGTAATAATCTCGCTTTGACATAATCTCAGTTTTCTCAAGCAGGTATTGTACGAACGGGCGTTAGAGATTTCTCCCAACGCCCGCCTGAAAGTTAACTAAAAATTTAGCTTACTTTTTGTCGTCTTTTACTTCTTCAAACTCAGCATCAACAACGTCATCTTCAGGCTTAGCTTCTTGAGCATCTTGTGCAGGCGCTTCACCTTGTTGTGCTTGTGCATTTGCTTGAGCAATTTCCATTAACTTAGCAGATGCTTCCATTAATGCTTGTGTCGCTTTATCAATTGCTTCTTTGTCGTTACCTTTAGTTGCGGTATCAACTTCAGCCATTGCAGCTTCAATTTTCTCTTTGTCTTCGCTTGGTAATGCGTCACCCGCTTCTTCGATTTGCTTCTTCGTAGCGTGAACCATACCATCAGCTTGGTTACGTGCTTGAACTAGCTCTTCGAATTTAGCATCTTCATCAGCATGCGCTTCAGCATCACGAACCATTTGCTCTACTTCTTCATCAGATAAACCTGAGTTTGCCTTGATGGTGATGTTTTGCGCTTTGCCCGTTTTCTTATCCGTTGCAGACACGTTTAAGATACCATCGGCATCAATGTCGAATACAACTTCAATTTGTGGCTGACCACGTGGAGCTGGCTCAATACCTTCAAGGTTAAATTGACCTAAAGATTTGTTGTAGCTCGCTTGCTTACGCTCACCTTGCAATACGTGAATAGTCACAGCAGCTTGGTTGTCATCAGCAGTTGAGAACGTTTGCGATGCTTTTGTTGGGATAGTGGTGTTTTTCTCGATTAGACGAGTCATTACACTACCCATAGTTTCGATACCGAATGAAAGTGGTGTTACGTCAAGTAACAATACATCTTTCACATCACCAGAAAGAACACCTGCTTGAATTGCCGCACCTACTGCAACAGCTTCATCAGGGTTAACGTCTTTACGTGGCTCTTTACCGAAGAAATCAGTTACTGCAGCCTGTACTTTAGGCATACGTGTTTGACCACCAACTAAGATAACTTCATTGATGTCAGATACTGATAAGTCTGCATCTGCTAACGCAACTTTTAACGGCTCTAAAGAACGTTGAATTAGATCTTCAACTAAAGACTCTAATTTAGCGCGAGTCACTTTAACAACTAAATGCTTAGGACCTGTTGCATCAGCAGTGATGTATGGCAGGTTAACTTCAGTTTGAGTTGTGCTTGAAAGTTCAATCTTAGCTTTTTCAGCTGCTTCTTTAACACGTTGCATTGCTAATGGGTCATTACGTAAATCTAGACCTTGTTCTTTTTTGAACTCATCAGCTAAGTAGTTAATTAAACGGTTATCGAAATCTTCACCACCTAAGTGAGTGTCACCGTTAGTAGCAAGTACTTCGAACGTTTGGTCACCGTCGTTGCTATCGATTTCAATGATAGAGATATCGAAAGTACCACCACCTAAATCGTATACAGCAACAACGTTGTCGCCTTGTTTCTTATCGATACCGTAAGCAAGTGCAGCAGCAGTTGGTTCGTTGATGATACGTTTAACATCAAGACCAGCAATACGACCAGCATCTTTAGTTGCTTGACGTTGTGAATCGTTAAAGTATGCAGGAACAGTAATAACTGCTTCTGTTACTTCTTCACCTAAAAAGTCTTCTGCAGTCTTTTTCATCTTTTTCAAGATTTCAGCAGAAACTTGTGGTGGAGCCATTTTCTTACCGTGTGCTTCAACCCATGCATCACCATTGTCAGTACCAATGATTTTGAAAGGCATGATGTCTACGTCACGTTGAACTTCGTCATCTTTAAAACGACGACCGATTAAACGCTTAATCGCGAAGAAAGTGTTAGTTGGGTTGGTAACCGCTTGACGTTTAGCTGGTGAACCTACCAATGTTTCATCTTCAGTGTATGCGATGATAGAAGAAGTAGTACGTTCGCCTTCAGCATTCTCAATTACGCGAGCTTTGTCGCCATCAAGGACAGCTACACAAGAGTTTGTTGTGCCTAAGTCAATACCAATAATTTTGCCCATGAGGATCTCCGAAATATAAATTTTAGTGTTACTAATTTGCTTATGGTTGTTGATATGGGGTCAGGATTATTAATTTCAAGTCCTAAATTTTTAGCCTCTCATATCAGCCTTAATGCATATATTGGGACAGCGATCTGAATTACAAGGGGGAAGATCGAAATTTTTATTAAAAATATATTAAGGATCGATAAATAAACCGTGCACCACTTTTGCATATTGCATACAATCCTCACATTAACCGATAGCAACCTCATCATTTCACTGGAAAGGCCGTGTCAAATACTACTCTCGCATACCTATATGGCCTGCTGGCTGTGTTACTTTGGTCAACTGTCGCCACAGCATTCAAAATTGCATTAGGCTACTTCACCCCATTGCAACTTGTATTTGTTGCCGTGATGACATCAATACTTGCTCTTGGCATTATTGTCACCTTTCAAGGAAAACTCACTTTAATCTCAAAGCAATTGAAACGTCGTCCGTTATTTTATTTGTTTACGGGACTGTTAAACCCTTTTCTTTATTACTATGTGTTATTTGAAGCTTATGATCTTCTACCAGCGCAACAAGCGTTGTCACTCAACTATACTTGGGCAATTTTATTACCGATATTAGCTGTGCCTTTATTAGGTCATAAGCTCACTAAGATAGATTCTGTTGCGGCAATCATCGCTTATGCCGGAGTGTATGTTATTGCCACAGGCGGCAATATCCGTGAATTTAATTTCGAAAGCCCTACAGGAATAGCCTTTGTATTAAGTAGCACAGTGATTTGGTGCCTTTACTGGGTTATTAATACTAAAGATGATGGTGATGCAATCGTTAGCCTGTTGCTCAGTTTCTTAATTGGTTTGCCATTTGTCACTGTGGCAATGATGTTACACCAACCTATTGAATCCATCAGTTGGCAAGCTCTAGGGGCTGGCATGTATGTTGGTTTGTTCGAGATGGGGTTAACTTTCGTGTTGTGGCTAATGGCACTTAAAACAACACAGAAAACGGCCAACATTACCACCTTAGTTTTTTTAACGCCTGTATTATCTGTTGGCCTTATTGCTGTTATCTTAAAAGAGCACATAACCATTAGCACCTACATTGGCTTGTGTTTTATTTTGACGGGCTTAATGCTGCAAAAATTATTACCTCGATTACTAAAAACTAATAACCCGTAATAAAACAGCGATAAGCTCGATTAAGCTAACGTTCAACTGGTACATCCTCTTATTGATAGTTGATTGCTTCATCATTACTTGCTACTAATATATTGTACAAATATTCAACTACATGGAGAACTGGGCAATGGGAATGCCACGTTGGAATTTAAGCGATACGATTGAGCGAAAAATAAGGCTTAGCAGTTTAGTGGTCACTGCATTAATCATATTCTATGAACTGTTAAATGGCGATATTTCGACACAATTTCCAGCGATGTACCTATGTGTTTTTGTATTCCCTGCGGTGTATTTTACAAATAAGACTCAAGACAAATACTTTCCATTGCTAAAAGAATATGTTCAAGCAACTCGCATCGTTGCCATCTTTATGACTTTAGCCAGCTTGTGCGTTTGGGGTTATGCGACTTATTTAAGGCTCTCTATCCCTCCTATGCCCAGCCACCTTATTTATAATATGTAGATCTAGCAGTTACTTTCTGCATTCAAGCCATTAGCTTTTCCACATTGCTAAAACAAAAAAGCACCGAAGTGCTTTTTGTATAAAAACGAAGTCGAAACCCCAAATCATTTTCTTGCTGTGTAATCGCCAGTTGCAAGCCATTTATAGGTCGTTAATGCATCCAACGCCATTGGTCCACGGGCATGTAACTTTTGTGTACTTACGGCAACTTCAGCTCCTAAGCCAAATTGAGAGCCATCGGTGAACCTAGTACTGGCATTGACATACACAGCAGCAGAATCAACTTCATTCAAAAAATGGGTCGTTGCATGAATATCATCAGATAAAATGGCTTCTGAGTGTCCGCTTGAATGCTTTCTAATATGCTCAATAGCATCATCAATATTACTGACGACTTTGACACCTAAGGTCAAGGATAACCACTCTGTAGAATAGCTCTCATCAGTTGCTGAATGTAGCTCAAAAGCAGGGCTATCAACTAAGGCTTTGGTTTTATCACAGGTATAAAAACTCACCCCTAATGCGGCCATTTCTTCAAATAATCTAGGTAAGTATTCTGCAGCAACCGCTTCATGAATCAACAAAGTATCTAGCGCATTACATACTGTAGGGCGTTGTACTTTAGCGTTAATGATCACTTCTGCACTGCGACTGAGATCGGCCATTTTATCCAGGTATAAATGACAAATACCAATCCCACCTAAAATGACAGGAATACTGGCTTTTACAGCACATAAGCGCTGCAAAGTTTGACCACCACGAGGAATAATCATGTCTACATATTGATCTAATGTCAGTAAGCCAGTTACGAGTTCACGATCGGTTGAATTAATCAGCTGCACAGCATCTTCTGGCAAACCTTGAATTCGCAGGGCTTGGCGAATGACATCACTTAACACTTGGTTTGAGGTGAGCGTTTCTTTACCGCCACGCAAGATAACGGCATTACCCGTTTTAAGTGCTAATACTGCAATATCTACTGTCACATTGGGACGTGCTTCATAAATAACCCCAACGACACCTAAAGGGACTCGGCGTTGGGTAAGGCGTAAGCCATTATCTAACAATTGACTTGCCGACTCACTACCAACAGGATCAGCTAGATTAATGACATTATCAATATCCGCGATAATGCCTGCCAATCTTGGTTTATCAAGTAATAAACGATCAATCATCGCATCAGTTAGCCCATTCTGCTTAGCTGCTGCGACATCTTTAGCATTGGCAGATAATATCGCATCGGTATTCAATGTCAGTTGTTCGCTGATGCAATGTAGTAGTGCTGATTTTTGTTGGCTTGATAGATTAGCTAGTTGAAAACTTGCAGTTTTAGCTTGCTGACCTAATGTTTGCAAATATTGCTGATTCGACATTTTTTCGTCCTGTAAATTATTCATCTAGTAATACCATGTCATTACGATGTACCACGGCCACGCCATAGTTATAACCGAGTAAACTTTCTATCTCGTTTGAGTGTTTACCTGCGATTAAAGCTAAAGCATTTGCACAATATCGGCTCATCCCTTTTGCGAGTACCTTACCTTTTTCATCGACTAACATTATCGGCGCACCACGCTCAAATTTGCCTTCTACTTTTATAATGCCTTTTGATAATAAACTTCTACCGTTTTGTGTGACGGCAACTGATGCGCCAGAATCTAACACTAAGCGCCCTTCTGAAGCTGGACCTGCTAAAATCCATTGTTTGCGACTTTCCAGTGGATTATCAATAGCACTAAAATGTGTCCCTACGGGTTCTTTATTGGCCACTTTTGTGATGACATTGAGATGATGCCCAGAAGCTATAACGACCTCAATGCCTGCACGTCTAGCAATGTCAGCCGCTTCGAGCTTTGTCGCCATTCCTCCCGTGCCCAACCCTGAAACTGCCCCGCCAGCGAGCGAGCGTAAATCAGCATCAATATTTTTTACCGACGAGATAAGCTTGGCATCAGGGTTGGTTCGAGGGTCAGCATCAAATAACCCCTTTTGATCCGTTAATAACACTAATAAATCTGCGTCACAAAGTAGTGCTGCGCGAGCGGATAAATTATCGTTATCGCCAACTTTAATTTCGTTAGTCGCAACCGCATCATTTTCATTAATGATTGGAATAATATTATTATCTAGCAAGGCGTTGAGCGTATCTCTAGCGTTAAGGTATCGCTCTCTATCTCGCAAGTCTGCACGAGTCAGTAATAACTGTCCGACATGCAGACCGTATATGCTGAACAATTCAGACCAAGCTAAAATCAGCTGGCTTTGCCCTACGGCTGCTAACAATTGCTTATTGGGCATCGTATCGGGAAGTACGGGGTATTGCAGATGTTCACGTCCGGCAGCTATTGCGCCTGAAGTACATAATACGACTTCAACGCCTGAGCGCATTAACAAAGCCATTTGTCTAGCCAATTCAACCATATGCGCTTTATCAAGGCTTCTGCTGCCTGATGTGAGCACACTGGTGCCTAACTTGATTACGATCCGCTGGTAACCCATTTGTACCTTATCCCAACAAAAATTGTTTAATGAAAGATTTTTATACCTAATAAATACAGAAAATAACAGCTATCCATTACTAGGGATAAATATATTCACTGTTAAATTTTAGATGACGCACAAAAAAGGGCTATGCATTGCATAACCCTTAATATAAACATAACAAAGCCATCGAATATTGCTTTACACGCGATAACGACTGCTACATACCATTTTAGCCATAAATGAATTTAGCTAAAAACAATAATGCAATGAATAAAATCCCTAAGTTAAGATCTTTAAAGCGGCCCGTTAATACTTTAATGACGGCATATGAGATAAAGCCAAAACCTATCGCATTAGCGATAGAAAACGTCAATGGCATTAGTAAGCACACTATCACCACTGGTGCTGCCTCTGTAAGATCTTCCCATTCCACATTGACTAAACCAGACATCATTAAAATGGCAACATAAAATAATGCACCACTAGTCGCATAGGCCGGAACCATCCCTGCTAACGGGGCAAAAAACAAAGAAAGAATAAACAAAAGACCAACAACAACCGCGGTTAAGCCGGTTCTTCCACCTGCGCTCACCCCAGCTGTACTTTCAATATAACTGGTTGTTGTTGATGTACCTAAAGTCGCACCAGCCACTGTCGCCAAACTGTCAGCACTTAATGCACGCTTGACTCTTGGAAGGCGGCCTTGCTCATCTAAAAAGCCACCACGCTGAGCAACTGCAACCAGCGTACCTGATGTATCAAATAAATCGACAAATAAGAACGCAAAAATCACCGAAATCATACTGATTTCCAGTACGCTAGACAGGTCCATTTTCATGAATGTCGGCGCAACTGAAGGCGGCATAGACACAATGCCGCCATAAGTAACATCACCAAAAATCAAACCAAGAATGGTAACAATGAAAATACTCAAAATAACCGATGCTTTAAGTCCACGCTGAACCATTGCAATAATGAGGAAAAAACCAAGTGCCGCCATCACAGCCGGAAACGACGTAATATCTCCCATGGTAACTAAGGTCGCTGGGCTCGCCACGACTATTCCCGCTGCTTTTAAGCCAATAAAAGCTAAAAAAAGACCAATACCTGCGGCAATACCAAGTCGTAAACTCATCGGAATACTATTAACAATCCACTCTCGAATTTTTACCAGCGACAATACTAAGAAACAGATACCAGACATGAACACAGCGCCGAGTGCTGTTTCCCAGCTGTAACCCATTTCCCCTACAACGGTGTAAGTGAAAAAGGCGTTTAATCCCATTCCAGGAGCTAAAGCAATAGGGTAATTAGCGACCAACCCCATAATAAGACAACCAATTGCAGCGGCTAAACAAGTCGCAACAAAAACAGCACCTTGATCCATGCCTGCATCAGCTAACATCATTGGATTGACAAAAATAATGTAAGCCATTGTCAAAAAGGTCGTTATACCTGCGATAACTTCTTGTTTTAAACTAGATTGATTTTCTTTTAGCTTGAACAGTTTCTCTAACATGAAACGTAAATCCTTAAAAAAGGGAGTTAATAAGCGTGATTTAATTGGGCTAAAGGTCAAATAACGGACTGAAAGCACATCAAAATATGACACTTTAATGAACGCGATTATAGGTATTTATATGGCGTATAGCCATGTTCACACTATAAACACTCATATTTGTAAGAAAGACAATTTAATCGTTTGATTTGAAGTAAGACGTGTTAGGCAGGCAAAAAAAAGCCTGCTCAAAGAGCAGGCTGACAAGTTAAAAAGTTTTCCTGTATGGGGAGAGGAAAACTGCATCACAATTAAGTGATAAAACTTCAATATAAATTAGCAATAGAGAACTAATTTATCGTTTGTCTAAATTCGTCTAAAAGACGACAGAAAAAAGGGTTGATACGGGTCAAACTTACAATCAAGGATGGGTTAGCCCTTGAAGGTCATGGCATATAAACCACCAGCTAAAGCATTAGAACTTAACCAAGTGTTTTGCCAATAAATATATTGATTGCCTGTATAAGACATAGTAAATACTCCAAATAAAGTTGTTTAAAACCTAGTCTTGCTGGGCTCGGTTCCTTGGAACTTACTTTTCTCAATCCGTTGAGACAACTTATCACTCGATTCCTTGGAGACTTTATCCATCCTGGATTAACTAGAATTGAAAAGCACCGTTGCTCTTCAACGAGAACAATAATACCAAAATGTAATTTAATTACAAGTATTATTTTAATTATTTAAAAAAAACCTTAAAAAAGGAAATTTATTACAGTTTTTAGTCATTTTATAAATATTACGCTTTGTCACCTAAGTGACAAAGCCACTACATATTGTGCTTGAACAAAAATAATACAACTAGATACTTATTTTATCGCGTTATGTAATAAAGTTACCAAAGGTTCGCCTGTCGGTTTGCCATATAAAGGGTGTCCTTCTGTTGCACTACCTGCGATATCAATATGAGCGAACGGCATAGGTTGTGACGAATTCAACCCATGATTATCAAGGCCTGCAGCATTTATTAAGAAGGCAGCAGGGTATTGATGTCCTCGAGCTGTAATGGCTGATGGGCCATTATTGGATGATAATAATTCGCCTTCTCCAGAAATACTATTCACTTTATTAAAGTCATCACTTCGCAACCTTGAAACCTCAAATGATTCACCCCATAAGGCTGATATTTGCTCTAAGTCTTGGCTAATGCCCACTTTTTTTGCAACAGCATTTTCTACAACAGCCGTATAACCGCCGTAGCAACGTACTACGTGTCCAGTTAATGTTGCCACAGAAAATAATTGAGGGTTGACTGCAGTCGTCGCTTTTATACGTAAATGTGACAATAAATCAGCCAACACTAGGCGCCCTTCTGCATCGGTATTACCAATGCGAACTCTGACGCCTGCATGACTTTTAATAATTTCATCAGGGACAAATGCATTACTGCCAATGCTGTTTCTGACTAACCCTAATTCGGCCACGACTCGCAGCCCTTTTGGTTTTAGAATAGATAATGTTTTCATTAAACCTGCGACTACCGCAGCGCCACCTTTATCTCGGCTCATGCCAGCCATACCACCTGCGACTTTAATGTCAGCACCACCGGTATCGTAGATCACCCCTTTACCAGCAAAGAATAAGGTTTTTTCGATAGTACCTTCACCCACATACTCAACTTTGACAACGCGTGGTTGATGCCTTTGCACCGAGAAAGAAGCCCGTCCAACCGCACAAAGTAATGGGTAATCACGTTCAAGCTCTTCTTGCTCTTCTATTACAGATACATATAAACCAGATCCTGTGAATGCATCAACACAATAATCAGCAAAAGCTGGGGCGGCCATTCTTTCAGGCTCTGTACCACATAGATCTCGAGTTAAAATTTTACCGGCTTCAACAGCATTGATTAGATCACTAAATGAATGACCTTCAGACTGACTGGTTAACAAGCCAATTTCAGTGACTGATGCTTGTATAGATTGCCCTTCAGCTTGTGTCGCCTCTCTTAACTCTAGTGATTGCCATAACTCTTGACCACAAGCTAAAGCTGACACTTGTTGAGCATATTGGTAGCGGCTTTGGTTTTGTTGATTAACAACTAATAACGGTTTAACTGCGCCTGCACTTTTTGCAATAGCAAGTCCTTCTCTAGCCGCTTTAGCAAACACGCTAACGTCACTGTATTCATTAGACGCTGCACTTACAGGGGAAATGATTAACCTTCCACCCGCTAACCCCGGAGCAAATAATAAAGTGGCACTTTGGCCAATACGGTTATCAATTTGTTTGCCGTGACTGGCTAACAATTTTATTTCATCTTGCTTGATGTCATTTAAGTCAGTGGTGATAACAATGACGGCATCCCAGCCTTGTCCTTCAAATATCGCATCTTCATTTTTTACATCGACAACATTTGCTTGCAACATGAGCCTTCCTTTTGATTTTTATTATGTAAGGTATGAGAAATTTAGTTCGCTTTATATCCATTGATAATAGCGGCTATAAGTGAGCAAAGTACATATTTTTACTCTGTAAAATGGTTAATATTTATTTACAGATTTTAGTCAGGTTTCGAACAATCAAATCATCCAGATCACTGTCTGTACAAATCATTATGGTAAACTGTGGTTCATCTATTCCCACCTCATAACTATAAGGGAGTCTCCGTGACAGCGATTAATCAATTATACCCTCAGCCACTATGGCAATGGTTCGAACAAATTTGTTCTATCCCGCATCCATCAAAGTTTGAACATGCTTTAAGTGCGCACATTCAACAGTGGGCAAAATCAAAAAATCTTAGCGTTATTGAAGATAAGGTCGGTAACCTTATCATCAAAAAACCAGCCTACCCAGGCATGGAAAATAGAAAAGTCGTGGTACTTCAAGCCCATATTGATATGGTGCCGCAAAAGAATGCAGACAAAGTTCATGATTTTGAAAAAGACCCTATTGAAGCCTATGTCGATGGTGAATGGGTAAAAGCTAACGGAACCACATTGGGCTCTGATAATGGTATCGGTATGGCATCAGCTCTTGCAGTGTTAGGTGCTGATGACATTAAACACGGCCCATTAGAAGTCTTGTTAACTATTGATGAAGAAGCTGGCATGACCGGCGCTTTTGGACTCGAAGCAGGCATGCTTGATGCTGATATTTTAATTAATACCGATTCTGAACAGGAAGGCGAAATTTATATGGGTTGCGCTGGCGGTGTTGATGCACAAATAAGCGTGCCGATGTCGTGGCAAGCCCCTGAGCAAACCAATGCCAGCTTCAAATTAACCTTGTCGGGACTTAAAGGTGGTCACTCTGGTGTGAACATTCATTTAGGTCGTGGTAATGCGAATAAATTATTAGCACGATTCCTATTCATTTATGCGGACGATTTAGCACTTGAATTAGTTAACTTTACTGGTGGTTCATTACGTAATGCGATTCCTCGTGAAGCGAATATCAGCTTTATGTTACCTAGTGAAAACCAAGTAAAACTTGAACAAGCGATTACTGAGTTCCAAGCCTTAGTACGTGCAGAGCTATCGATTGCCGATCCTGACATGTTACTGACACTTGAATCAATCGAGACACCAGAAAAGGTCATCGGTGAAGAAGCGCAGAATACCTTAATTGACTTACTTCATGCATGCCCGAATGGTGTTATGCGCATGAGTGATGAAGTTGAAGGCGTAACAGAAACATCACTGAATGTTGGTGTTATCAACACTGAAAATGAGTCTGTAGAAGTCCTATGCCTTATCCGCTCGTTAATAAACTCCGGTCGTGAAGAAATCGAAACTCAGTTAACAGCATTAGCTAACTTATCAGGTGCAAGTATCGAACTTTCAGGCGCATACCCTGGCTGGAAACCTGATAATAACTCACCTGTAATGGCGATAGTTCGTGACACTTATAACGACATTTATAAAAAAGACCCTACGATCATGGTGATCCACGCAGGTCTTGAATGTGGTCTGTTTAAAGAACCCTACCCGACTATGGATATGGTATCCATTGGTCCTACAATTCGCTTCCCGCATAGTCCTGATGAAATGGTTAATATCACAACCGTTGGACAATACTGGGAGTTACTGCTTGCAGTACTTGAACGTATTCCAGCAAAAGACTAATTAGTAAAAACGTCAAAAAGGCTGCCATTCTCATTGAGAATGGCAGCCTTTTTCATTTAAGCGAAGCGAGTAGTCAGTAAAATACGCATCAGCTTAAAAGTTTAAATCAAGTTGTTCAGTGTTCGACTGTTTATCTTTGGTATCAATTTCAATATCAGCTAATCCGACCGACACGCCGACTAGACGAATCCCCCTGCCATTTGCTCGCGCTAGAGCTTGGCTTAATAAATCATGAAACAGGTTCAATGATATTTCATCACTACGGTGTTCAATCGTGGTCTGTTTAAAATCATTAAACTTGAGCTTAACCACTTGCTTATGAATTTGCCTATCCTTTGCACTGCGGTGAACTCGAGCAATGAGTTCTTGAATTAACTGCGGCATAACATTATTGCACTGATCAAGCGTAAAAATATCTTGTGCCAGTGTGGTTTCAACTCCGACCGATTTCCTGACTCGATTGGGGCTGATTGTCCGATTGTCGATACCTTGCGCACGTTCAATCAGAACTCGCCCAAATTTACCAAATGCTGCAATCAGTTTATCACTTGGGTAATGTTGCACATCTTCACAGGTTGTTAGACCAAGGGCGGCTAGCTTTGCCGAAGTCACTTTACCTACGCCAGGAATTTTGTTCAGCGTTAATGGCTTTACGAAGGCGTTAATATCTTCAGGAGGGATAACATACTGACCATTAGGCTTATTTAAATCTGAAGCAATTTTGGCAAGAAACTTAATGGGCGCAACACCTGCTGATGCTGTTAACCCGGTTTCATCGAGTATTTCTTGACGAATCGCCTTAGCAATTAAAGTGGCACTGCCCTTGTGGGCATGACAGTCCGTGACATCTAGATAAGCTTCATCTAAAGATAAAGGTTCAACTAAATCGGTATAGCGATGAAAGATAGCTCTAATTTGTACGGAAATTGATTTATAGACATCCATTCGACCTGGCACTAAAGTGAGATCTGGGCATAATTTTAACGCCTGATAACTCGACATAGCAGAGCGCACACCAAACTGGCGAGCTTCATAATTACACGTGCTGATCACGCCCCTGCGATCGCTTCTGCCACCCACAGCTATGGGTTTGCCACGCAATTCTGGAAAGTCTCTCATCTCCACCGCTGCAAAATAACAATCCATGTCGATATGAATAATTTTACGGACCATTTTCAAGCAAGCTCTTTCTAGCTCATTAACTGATTAATTAATTTATCATAGCAGATGGACAAAATCACTGTATAAATAAACAGTATCGTGTAATAACACTAGTAACGCTGATATTTGAATCAAATCTGCTTAACAATGAACCGAACTTAGCTATTTCAACAAGCGTTTGCGACTTAACATGGTAATTTAGTTACGGAGGAGTCTGTTACACATTTTTTATCTAAGCCCTTTTATAGTGACCTTTTCATCAAGTAACTTAGTACAAAAACAAAAAAGCCCAACATTGTTGGGCTTGTTAATACCAGTGACTTTTTACATTTTCGTCTGTAAATAGTTCTGTAATCCAACACGATCAATCAGTCGAATTTGTTTTTCTAACCAGTACATATGATCTGATTCAGTATCATCTAATAATACTTCTAAGATTTCACGAGTTTGGAAATCTTCTTTTTCTTCACAAAGTGCAATGACTTCACGTAAATGATCAGCAACGGCATACTCGTAGTTCAAATCATTTTTCAGCATCTCTTCAACATCTTTACCTATGTTGAGTGCTTCACGACTCGCAACGTCTGGAGTACCTTCTAAGAATAAAATACGTTGTACTAACTTGGCAGCATGCGCTTTTTCATCGTCTGATTCATGAAGAATACGAGTGTATAACTCATCAAATCCCCAATCTTCATACATATGAGCATGAACAAAATATTGATCCATCGCCGACAATTCACCGGTTAATAGTGCGTTTAGCGCTGCAATAACTTCTGGATGACCTTTCATGTTAAATTCCTATTAATCTTTAATTTGTGATTGAAGGTAATTTTGAATACCTGTTTGATTGATGAGTTCTTTTTGAGACTCAATCCAATCAAGATGTTCTTCTTCATCTTCGAGTAAATCTTCAAGTAGATCACGACTCACATAGTCACGCTCTGCTTCACACAACTTGATGGTTTCTTTCAGTACGACAAGCTGCTCGGTTAACGCTTGCTCGTCACAATCAAGCATCTCTTCACAATGCTCACCAATACGTAACTTATCGAGTTGCTGTAAATTGGGTAATCCTTCCAGAAATAACACGCGCTCAATTAGCTTGTCGGCATGCTTCATATCTTGAATCGATTTCTTGTATTCTTTTTCATTCAGGTTTTCTAAACCCCAATGTTTGAACATGCGTGCATGTAGGAAATACTGGTTAATGGCAGTTAACTCACACGTCAGCACTTTATTCAGCTGACTAATTACTTTAGGGTGGCCTTTCATAATTCTGTCCTTTAATTCAAGATTGATCTGGATCAATTTCCAACAGGATAGTACATACGTTCATTAATTACAAATACCCTTTAAAATCATACACTTGATTAGTGATAATCATTATCATTACAACTTAGGTTATTAACTAGTTTCACTTCAGTTTAAATACCGTTAACTTCAATGGAATCACGGTTATAGGTTAAAAATACAAAAACGCTACATGCGCTTGATCACAGAATAATCGTAAAATGTTACCTAAAAAGATTTTTGTAAATTTTGTATCGAATGAAATGACAAACTATTTCAGACATAAAAAAGCCCAATGAGATAAACCTCATTGGGCTATTTAATTAACCTAGATCCGCTAAGTCGCTTTGAGTATCGCGATGAGATAAAGGTTAAATAATACGGTTCTGATTTAGCTTAGCTTCACGCTCAGATTCCGCCATTCGACGTTTTCTTTTATCACACGGATCATCGCAGTCACAAGCTTTTTCGATGCCAAGAACACCAAGACCACCGCAACTGCCTTCTACAGCTTTACGCTTAATAATGTAGCCAACAGACATTAATAGGAAAAATAATAACAACACGACAAAGGCCGCTATAAAGGTACTCATCATAATTTCTCACTTATACTTCTTTATCATTGTATTGCCAATAAAGCTTAATCGCCACTTACTGAATATAAGGCCCGTAAGCTTCACTATAAAAGACTTCGTAATGGTCGTCATCTTTCTCAATCAACATAACTGGTAAGTTCTGCTCATGAGCAAGTGCCAACGACGCTTCGGTACCCAGTACCATCATTGCCGTAGCATACGCATCAGCAGTCATACTACTAGGATGTAATACTGTGACTGAAGCTAACTTGTGTTTAATTGGGTAACCCGTTCTAGGGTCGATGAGGTGCGAGAATCGCTCACCCTCTTCTTCATAATAAATACGGTAATCACCTGATGTAGCTAAAGCCATATTGCCAGGTTCTACGACCTGCTGGATGACGCCACCCTCAGTCGTTGGCTTTTCAACTGCAATACGCCAAGGTGAACCATCATCCTTCACACCTTTAACACTGATCTCACCACCAATTTCAACTAAGTAACCCGCTACCTGATACTTGTTAAGTAAATTAGCTATTTTATCTACGCCATAACCCTTAGCAAGTGAAGACAAATCCACATACAAGTCGGGGTTAGTTTTAGTAATCTTTAGCCCATTAATGGTAAAGCCATGAATATCAGCCTTTGCTTTAACGATATCAATGGTTTCTTGGCTTGGTATTTCAGTAGGGCGCTTGTCTGGCCCAAACCCCCAAAGATTAACCAGTGGGCCTAATGTGATATCTAACGCACCACCTGTCACATTGTATAATCGTACCCCTTCTTTAAATACCTTTATGGTATCTTCCGAAACAGTGATGCTTTGGTTTACTGACAGCTTATTGAAACGAGACAATTCTGACTTAGGTCGATAAGTCGACATTTGGTCATTCACTAACTCAAGCGCAATGTCGATTTCCGCTTGCAATAGTTGGGTGGTCGGTAAGCGATCATTTCTCACCACTTTGATGTGGTAAGTCGTTCCCATAGTATTGCCCGATAACGACACAATATCGTCTTCACTTCCACAAGCAGTTAGAAGTAATACAACCAAAGATACAAGCAGTGCTTTAAAAGAAATATTAATCATCTCAAACTTCAAATTAGGGTTATCTAACATAAAAAAATGCAGCTTACTTAACGAAGATGACCTCCGTGTCAGCAAGCTGCAATTTATGACGTTCAATGTCTTTTAGGATTATATCTAATCATTTGCGATTAGCACATTAGCCACCAAAGTCATCGAGTAGGATGTTTTCATCTTCAACACCTAAGTCTTTAAGCATACCGATAACAGCAGCATTCATCATTGGAGGTCCACACATGTAGAACTCACAATCTTCTGGCGCATCATGGTCACGTAGGTAGTTTTCATACAATACGTTATGAATGAAACCCGTGTATCCGTCCCAGTTATCTTCTTCTTGCGGATCAGATAACGCAACATGCCATTCGAAGTTTTCATTTGCTGCAGCTAAGCCATCAAAGTCTTCTACGTAGAACATTTCACGCTTAGAACGTGCACCGTACCAGAAGCTCATCTTACGCTTAGAGTTAAGACGCTTAAGTTGATCGAAGATGTGTGAACGCATTGGCGCCATACCAGCACCACCACCAACAAACACCATTTCAGCATCAGTTTCTTTTGCGAAGAACTCACCAAATGGACCAGAAATAGTGACTTTATCACCTTCTTTCAGGCTCCAAATGTACGAAGACATTTTACCACAAGGTAGAGTTAGGTTACGTGGAGGCGGCGTAGCAATACGCACGTTCAACATAATAATTCCAAACTCTTCTGGGTAGTTAGCCATTGAGTATGCACGAATAGTTTCTTCATCAACTTTAGATTCAAGGTTGAAGAAGCCAAAGTGCTCCCAGTCGCCACGATACTCTGCAGGTACATCAAAATCTGCATATTTAACATGGTGAACTGGCGCTTCAATTTGGATGTAACCACCAGCGCGGAAAGGCACTGATTCGCCATCAGGAATTTGTAGCTTAAGCTCTTTAATGAAGGTTGCTTTGTTATCGTTAGAGATAACTTCACATTCCCACTTCTTGATGCCGAAGATTTCTTCATCAAGTTCGATATCCATGTCAGTTTTAACGTTAACCTGACAGGCTAAACGACAACCCTGACGAGCTTCACCTTTACTGATGTGATCAAGCTCGGTCGGTAAAATATCACCACCACCTGATTTCACATTCACACGACACTGACCACAAGAGCCACCGCCACCACAGGCACTTGATACGAAAATACCGTTATCAGCTAATGCGCCAAGTAACTTGCTTCCCGCACCTGTTTTAATTGCTTTGTCGCTATCATCATTGATTGAGATAGTGATATCACCGCTTGCAACCAGCTTAGATTTAGCGAATAGGATCACTAATACTAAGATCAAAACGATTGCAGTAAACATACTCACACCTAGATATACATCTATTGGAGTAGCGTTAAGAATATCCATTAACTTATCCTTTAAGGTTCAAAGTAATACGTCGTAAGGTCTCTCTTAAAGAGAGACACCTGAGAACGACATGAAACCTAGCGCCATTAAACCAGAAGTGATGAAGGTAATCCCTAAACCACGTAGGCCATTTGGCACATCAGAATACTTCATTTTCTCACGAAGACCGGCTAACAATACGATTGCTAATGCCCAACCAATACCTGAGCCGATACCGAATACCAAGCTCTCACCCAGGTTGTAGTCACGCTCAACCATGAATGATACTGCACCAAAAATCGCACAGTTAACGGTAATCAATGGTAAGAAAATACCTAACGCGTTATACAAAGGAGGAAAGTACTTATCTAACGCCATTTCCAAAATTTGTACGAGTGCAGCGATAACACCGATGAAAGTAATGAACTTCAAGAAGCTCAAATCTGCATCAGGTACACCTGCCCAAGCGAGTGCGCCGGGTGCTAATAAACCTTGATAGATGATTTGGTTAACTGGTACAGCAATGGCAAGAACCACAATTACTGCTACACCAAGTCCCATCGCAGTTGTGACTTTCTTAGACACAGCCAAGAAGGTACACATACCCAAGAAGAAGGCTAATGCCATGTTCTCAATGAATATTGAACGAATTAACAGACTAATATAATGTTCCATTGCGCTTACCCTTTCGCTTCTACTTGCTCTGGCTTGTAAGTACGGATAATCCAGATCAACATACCGATCAAGAAGAACGCACTAGGAGGAAGAAGTAACAAACCATTTGGTTGGTACCAGCCACCGTCAGAGACCTTGCTTAGGATTTCAACACCAAATAAAGAACCGTTACCAAATAGCTCACGGAAAAAGCCAACTGATAATAGGATTGCACCGTAGCCTAAGCCGTTACCGATACCGTCCATAAAGCTCATTAAAGGTGGCGTTTTCATCGCATAAGCTTCTGCACGACCCATTACAATACAGTTAGTAATAATCAAACCAACGAATACTGATAACTGCTTAGCTACGTCATAGGCGTAAGCTTGCAATACTTGGTCAACCACGATTACTAACGAAGCAATAATCGTCATTTGCACAATAATACGAACACTGCTTGGAATGTGATTACGTAAAATCGAAATAAATAAATTCGAAAATGCGGTCACTGCAGTTAACGCTAATGTCATTACAATAGCGGTTTCCATTTTCGCGGTAACAGCTAGCGCACTACATACACCCAGAATTTGCAGAGCAATTGGGTTGTTATTAATGATAGGTCCAGTCAGAACCTGTTTAAGTTCTTTAGCATCAGCCATTAGCTAAGTCCTCCATTGCGTGCTTTTTCGATAAAGCGTGCAAAACCTTCTTCACCTAACCAGAAAGTTAATGAATGCTGAACACCATTACTTGTCAGTGTCGCACCAGATAATGCATCTACACCGTGAACTGAAGAAGCGATAGTTGGAACTTTAGTCACTTGAATAGCTAAGTTGCCATTGTCATCATAAAGTTTCTTCCCTTCCCACTTCGCAATCCATTGTGGATTTTGAACTTCACCACCCAGACCTGGCGTTTCACCAGAACCAGTGAAGTCGTAATACACTAAACTACGAATCGTGTTCATATCAGCTTCAACCGCTAAGAAAGCAAACATGGTTGACCATAAACCGTAACCTTTAACAGGAATAATAACGGTTTGTAGAGCATTGTTATCATCTTTTACAAGATATATAACACCCTGATTCGCTACACGTTTAACAGAAGCAATATCGTTCTCAGGCTTGAAAGAAGTCGCTGGAGTTCGCGCTGCTTTTTCAACATCAAACGTATCAGCATCACCATCTACAAAGTCACCTGTTTTTAAATCAACTAGGCGAGCTTCAACGTACTTATTGTACTTTTCGATGATAACGTCTTTCTCTACTTTGCCAGCTTTAGTATCCACTAAGCCCGCAGCTTCAAGAATATACTTTTGCTTATCTAATAATTTATTTTGTTGTTGAGTCGGCTTTAATAATACTGCTGCAGTCGAAACAAACATTGAGCAGACAAAGCACAAACCAATAACAACAAATAATGTTTTGCCGATTGATTCTTTATTACTGGCCACGTGAAATCCTCCGCTTAACATTTGCTTGAACCACAAAGTGGTCAAATAAAGGTGCGAATAAGTTAGCGAATAGAATTGCTAACATCATGCCTTCAGGGAATGCTGGGTTAATAACACGGATAAATACCGCCATCGCACCAATTAACAGACCGTAAGCCCATTTCGCATTATTAGTAAATGAGGCTGAAACAGGGTCAGTCGCCATAAACATCATACCGAAAGCGAATCCACCTAAAACAAGGTGCCAATACCATGGTGTTGCAAACATAGCGTTGGTATCACTACCAATAACGTTAAGCAATGTTGATACCGCAATCATGCCAAGTAACACACCACCAATGATGCGCCATGAAGCAATACGGGTATAAACGATAACTGCGCCACCAAGTAAAATAGCAAAGGTAGACACTTCACCTACAGAACCAGGAATGAAACCGAAGAATGCGTCCCACCAATCTTGCGTTAAGCCATATTCTAATGTGCCTTGTGCCGCTTGGCTCAGTGCAGTAGCACCAGAGAAACCATCAGCAACAACCCATGACGTGTCACCTGACATGTTAAGTGGGTAAGCAAAGAATAGGAAAGCACGACCAGCTAATGCAGGGTTAAGGAAGTTACGGCCTGTACCACCGAAGACTTCTTTTGCAACAACCACACCGAAGGTAATACCTAGTGCAACCATCCATAATGGAATTGTTGCTGGCAGTGTTAATGCAAAAAGAATCGAGGTAACAAAGAAACCTTCGTTAACTTCATGGCCACGAACAGAAGCGAAAAGCACTTCCCAGAAGCCACCGACCGCGAAGGTCACCGCGTAAATAGGTAAGAACCAACAGGCGCCATACCACATCAAGGCTGCAACGCCGGAGTCTGCGGTAAGCTCAGTTCCAAACAAGCTAAATAAGCTAACTTGCCATACATCAGGAGTAGCAAAGCCAGCAATTAACGCATCTTGCGCTTGTAAGCCAACGTTGTACATACCAAAGAACATCGCAGGAAAAGTACAAGCCCAAACCGTAATCATCATACGCTTAAGGTCAAGGTTATCTCGCACATGCGTGCTACCTTTGTTTACTTTACCCGGAGTATAAAACACAGTCGCAGCCGCTTCATACAGGGCATACCACTTTTCGTACTTGCCGCCTTTTTCAAATTGCGGTTCAATACGCTCGATAAAATCTTTCAAGCTCATATTAGCCTTCCCTCTCGATCGTATCTAAACAATCACGCAGGTATGTACCATAGTCATACTTGCCCGGACATACGAAGGTACACAATGCTAAATCTTCTTCGTCTAGTTCAAGTGCACCTAGCGCCGCAGCACCATCGTAATCACCAGAAACTAAGTCACGTAGTAGCATTGTTGGTAAAATGTCTAGCGGAACAACACGCTCATAATTACCAATTGGCACCATTGCACGGTCAGAACCACCAGTACTGGTCGTCATATTAAATAAACGTGAACGGTTTAAGTGGCCTAAGAATGCACGTGTAATAGAGAATTTGTCGCTACCAGGCATCGCCCAGCCAAACAATTCTTTTTCAGTGCCTTCAAGCAACAAACTGATTTGTTGATGATAACGACCAAGGTAAGCATGAGGACCTGCAGCTTGACGACCACTTAATACTGAACCAGAGATAACACGTACAGCATTACCTTCTACCTCATCAGCGGTAATTTCAGTTGTGCTTGCACCTAAGACCGTACGAATTAAACGTGGGTTCTTAGCTTGTGGGCCACCAATGGCAATAACACGTTGAGTGTTAAGTTCGCCTTGAGTAAATAGCTGACCGATTGCAATCACATCTTGATAGCCAACATGCCATACAGTGCGTGTTGCAGATGCAGGAAGTAAGTTATGAATATGAGTACCCACTAAGCCAGCAGGATGCTTTCCAGCAAACTCTTCAACTTGTGCATTCCCAGAAGGAATATCGGCACCAGGTGCTTTAGCCAGGAATACTTTGCCTTCAGTTAACTTAGCAAGTAGGGTCAAACCGTTTGCGAAGTCTTCTTTGTGCTCAGCAATCACAACGGCAGGATCTGCAGCTAGTGGTTGGGTATCTATTGCGGTGACGAAAATACCAGCAGCGACTGAGTCAACAGCAGGTACTTTACTGAAAGGGCGAGTACGCAAAGCTGTCCATAGACCTGATTCAATCAAGTTCTCTTTGACAACAGCTGCATCTAACGTGTTTAACGCATCAGCACTGTATTGAGTAAAGCTGACTTTTTCATCACCTTCAACTTCAATAACTACTGACTGAAGTACACGTTTCGCACCCCGGTTAATTTCTAATACAGTCCCACTAGCTAAAGCAGTATATTTAACGCCAAGGTTCTTTTTGTCTTCAAAAATTACCTGACCTTTTTTAACTTTATCGCCAACCTTGATTTTCATCGTTGGACGTAAGCCAATATACTCTTCACCCAAAGTGGCGACATTCTTAATGGCTGGGCCATTATGGATAACTTGCTCTGGGCCACCTGCTAGAGGTAGTTCCAATCCTTTCTTTATTGTAATCATATCCACAAGCACTACGTTTGAAGGAAAGACAATGCGCCGCGTTCCTACCCAAAAAAACAAAGTGTTAACAAACACTTCAGTGTTGAGCTAGCGCAGATTTATCACGGAAATGCGATCGCAATCACGCTGGTCGCGCGCATTTTACCCCAAAATGTGCGCTATCGCCACGAAAATAATAGGTGATTGAAATTTTTGATTGTTCATTTTTAAACAATTACACCTATTTAGGGTGTGGAATAGGCCGATAAATAGCGATCCGATGCAATATTTCAGTAACAAGGGCACTATAGCATTAATTTTAAAAGAATTAATATAAGAAGTGTTTTATCTATTTGTTAACAAATGTAGCGTTTAGCATAGGCTAAAATAGCCCATGCTAAAGCGCTTTTAAAACAGTAAGGTAGGAAGGCTGACATTCAAATTAATTAGAAACGCGCTTGGTAACCCACATAACTGAGCATTTCACCCTGCGAGGTAATACCTAAACTTGATTGCTGACTGACTAAATTTTCATCAAGTACATTTTCAACACGTAGATAAATTTCATGCACATTCGATAAGTGATAATTTGCAGCAATATCAACTTTCCACTGACCATCTATTTTTTCACCACCAGAAATTGCCGTAGCATAACCCAGCTCTGATTGATAAAGCGCCTGAGTCATAAAGCTAAAGTCCCCTACTACAACACCCGTGCTCAAGGCAATTTGTTGTTCAGGAACCCAAGGTAATTGCTCACCTTCAACGTAAAGGCCAATAAGCTCATTGACACCAGATTCACCAAACTCTGCTTGGCTATACTGATATTGAACCGATAACGGTATCGCAAACGAATCAAAACTAAATTGGTAATCGGCAGATAGATCGACACCATTTGCTGTTACGTCTTCGATATTGGCCTGCATATAACGTTGTGAGAAATCGCACGCCATGCTCCACATACAAGTGACATGCTGATTATCAAAGTCTTGCATGTATAAGTTAACACCAAGATTCAATACTTGGGTCTGATAAGTAAAACCAAGTTGATAATGCATTGACTCTTGCGCTTTCATCTCAGCATTACCTGCAGATGCAGCAGTCCAAGACTGTTTGGCGGCAAAAGCGGCTTTCCAGTTACCTGTTGTATAAGCTATTTCAAGAGACGGGATCCAACCATCATCAGAAAAGTCAGCTTCTTCAACACCATAAGCTTCCACTCCAACTTCACGAGTTGTACTGACACTCTCGAAGGCCACACCAAGGTTAAATGACAACGCGCCGTAGTTTAGCTTTGCATCTGCAGTTGTCGTGAAAACATTCACATCATCTACATAAGCCATAAGCGCTTTATCCACCGATACGCTTGATAAACTTCTATCAATATTCCAGAGCCAATCTTGTTGGCCAAATTTCATTTCTGCTTTATCTGAATGATATAAAGCGCCGTAGGTGACTTGATGAGCACCGTATTGACTGACACCTTCGGTTTGTAAACCATAACCAGCATAATGATTATCTTCGAGCATTGAGGCTAAGTTTGCCGTTGCAGAAGGATTGGCATCCATCGCAGCAATGGCTTGCAACTCTGCTACACCAATCGCAACGCCTTCTAAACGATTCAGTTGCGAGATTTTTTCATCGTAGGACTGATAATAAAAATCTGACACCATTTGAGTGCCACCAGTTAAATCAACCACATGGCTAACTTGATATTTATGCCGCTTACCTTCTTGCTGATCGTTTTGAGTTGCTGAGTAGCGGGTAGCGGGCTTACTGTTCCAGTCTTGTGCAACTAGGCCAACATTAGAATAACCACTTTCAGAGTCGGTATACTGATACATGAACTCGGTTTTTTGTGGGTTACGCGCACCAACTAAGCTATCAGCATTAATCTTGAACATGATATCGGTTTGCGTTTTTTCATTATCAAATTGACTAGCAAAACCTACTTCTTCTGCCGTATTTTGATAATCAACCCCAAGCAACATGCCATATTCTTTATTCAAGCCGCTGGCAATTGCGCCAACATGTCCATCGCCATTATCGTTAATTTCAATATTGGCTCGGCCCCCCATTTCATTAGGGCTAATTTGCGCTGTTGTGTAATTAACATGACCAAATGCGCCCATACCGCCCTTAGTCACATCTGTCAGACTTAAAGCAGCAATAGACTCTTGTAACACTAAGTTAGGTTGCAGTACTAAATGAGGCGCTGCATAAGGAGAAGGAGAAAAGCTGACTCTGTCTTGGGTCACCGCAACGCCATTAATTGCTCCTCGGTGGGTCACTGTTGTTGTTTGGCTTGTCGGCAATACAGTCATGCCTGATAATGCTAAAGGAATATCACTATCACGATAATGCAAAGACGCAGTCTGAGGTTGAGTGAGAATAACGCTATTATTTGATTCATCCATCGCAGCTGTAACTGAGGCGGCTGCATAAGTTGAACCTGAATGACAAACAAATAGCACAGCAGAAGCAATTACAGACAAGCTGAATTGACTTTTAGACATGGTTAACTCCCAAAATACATCATCGGCACCGTTGAGTTCGGTCCCTTATTGTTATGACAAAATCCTTCCATTGACTGATAACAATAACGTTTTCATACAAATAAAAACAGTATTTTAATAAAAAATTAACCACTAAAAAACAAAGCGGCCTAAGCCGCTTTTATCAAATACCTAATGGGATCATTAGCAACAATTATAAAGTCCCTAAAATATCATCACTCAATTTTAAGTCATCATTACGATTCACACTTACACCCGCAGCAATAATCGCACGTGCAATATCTTGTGCTTGCTCTAATGAATGCATTTCGAAGGTGCCACATTGATATTCGTTTAACTCGGGAATTTCAGTTTGTTCAACTACTTTTAGTACATCTTCCATCGCAGCCAACCATGCATCAGCAACGATACGCTCAGATGGCACACCAATAAGACTCATATAAAATCCCGTTCTACATCCCATAGGGGAAATGTCGATAATCTCAACATTGTCTCCATTAAGATGGTCACGCATAAAGCCTGCAAATAAGTGCTCCAAAGTATGGATACCACGCTCACTTAGAATATCTTTGTTAGGGGTGCAAAAACGTAAATCAAATACTGTAATGGTGTCACCTTTTGGTGTGCTCATATGCTTCGCTACACGTACAGCTGGTGCTTCCATTCGAGTATGATCAACGGTGAAACTATCAAGTAAAGGCATTGCTTATTCCTTAAAGTGGGTGAAATCTTTTGGCATCATAGCATCAAAATTAACAGCAAGCAGCTAGGCCTATTTCAGGCCTACATTAATCTTTAACAATGATTGATGACACTGTTATGACAAACTATCAGTAATGGACAAACAAGCCCCAAATAGCCAATAAATCCCACATCAAAGCCTAGAAAACACTCAGTTAATCCATAAGAGTATGAAAATAACTCATGTAAAAAATAAGATAAAAGATTTGGTTTAGTAAATGTAAGGCAATAAAAAACCCCATACGAAAGATGAGGTTTAGGTCATGTGTTAATCGCTAATTGTTAAGCTGTATTAACCTTTGCAATTTGGTGTTTTTGGCACACTGTCTAGCGCTTGCCACTCTTCTTGTGTATAAGCATTAATCGACAGCGCATGCACTCCATTAGCTAACTCTTCTGCTAACACAGCATTGACAGCACGGTGTCTAGCAATGAGACGCTGAGCATCAAACTTGTCGCTGACGACAACGACTTTAAAGTGGGTTTCAGAATTAGGCGGCACATGATGACGATTGCTTTCATTAAGCACGTCTAAATGGACTGGGCTAAAAGATTGGTTCAGTTTTTCGGTAATAACGTGTTCAACTGACATAACAAGCTCTTTTTATCTACATCGTAAAAAGTGAAGACTACTGATTAACGTTTCAAAAATCAAACTTGCAACAACCCAACAAGATCCAGTTGGCAAAACAAGTTTACGATTACGTCTTGTATACTTTATCTACTGCTCACTCTTTTACCCACCCTGATGAAATCCCACAATCATTTGCCTAAAGGTAAAATTAATTCTTGGTTCATTCACTTTTAGGCGTTTAGGTACGGCGTGTTGCCACTCATCTTGCATACCTGCATGCATGATCAGTAAGTCGCCACTGCTAAGTTCAATGGCGTGTTTATGCCGTGTTTGCATGTGTCTCATAACAAAAGTACGACTGGCTCCTAATGTTAACGATACAATATCTGAATTGGCAGCAATCTCAGGCTCGTTATCACTGTGCCATCCCATGCAATCTTGTCCATTTTCATAGCGATTAACCAACACACCATTGGTCATGATATTAAATTGCGACTCAAGTATTTGTCTTACTTTCAGCAATACAGGTGGCCAAGGTTGTGGCTTTATCATGAGTGATGAATATTGATATTCGCAACTTGAATCACCAAACCAGATCTGGGAGCGTGGAATAGGATGTTGCTTGCCAAATATCGTTACGATCGGTTTTTCAAATTGATATGAGTTCGCTTCTTGAAGCAGTGAAGTTTGCAATGGTAAAGGTAAGAAGTTGGCTAAATATGTAATGGGCGCAACAGGTAAACTTGCCTCAGCAGTTTGATTTTCACCGATATCATCAGCCCCCTGAGTAGTACAACTCACTGGTTGAGAGTTAACAAGTTCAAATCCTAATTGTTTCATACTAAATAACCTGCCTTTGTATCACTTTATGATGATGTACAGCATCTAACCTGACCGTTGTGACTAATCCTTTAGTATATAAACAAAATTGATACGCATTTATGATATTAAGCTTAGTTATATTATGAGAGTCTAAATTGAGCTAGGCTTGTATATTATACTTATTTAGCTAAAAACGTTCACTCAGAGCGATATGGATTTATACCCTGTCGCCATAAAGTTGGATTACTTTTTTGTAAAAAAGTAATGAATGGATTTCTCGATGACATAATAACAATGGCATGTGACCGCATTTATGAAATGGATATTGACGCTGATTATTTGTTTATTTATCTGCATGAACCCTAACGCTGTTCACGCCAAAGAACTGTATTTATCTGATAAACACAACAAGCCTATCGGTTTATCACTAAAGCAATATATTGAAGATGAGCGACTCAATGCCTCACAAGCATATTCGTTATTACAGCAAGGTCAGTTTAGTCCTGTCAGTCAACATATCAGTAATTATGGTATCAATGCCAAACCAGTTTGGTTAAGTCTCACGCTCATGAATAACAGCCAATCAGAACAAGAAAAAACCATTCATATAGATAACTATTGGCTAGATGAAGTCAGCAGTTTTTGGTTTGCGGATGATCACATCATCCATTTTGAGCATCAAGGTGACTTATCATTGTTTTATCAACAAGAGTCACAGCAGCCTAGTTTTAATTTTAACTACCGCTATCCACCAGGTAAAACCACGGTGTTAATTCGGGTGCAAACCCCTGATGCTATGGTTATCCCAGTGTATTTATTCGACCAGCAGGAAATGGCTAAGAAAAATGCCTTCAATGCTTATAGCTATGGTTTTTTGTATGGCTCAATCACTGCGTTATTAATTTATAACTTTATTTTATATGTTGGTCTTCGTCTAAAAAGTTACTTATTTTACAGCTTATATTTATTGAATTTTTTGCTGCTTAATTTTGCCTATAGCGGCCATGGTTCATTATGGTTATGGCCAGATTCACCGATATGGCAACAATGGTCTATCCCGATACTGATGGTCAGCTTTTGCACCAGTGGGATACTGTTTGCTTGCCACTTTTTACGACTTAAATTCCAACTCCCCACTTTAAACAAAATTCTCAAGAGCCTCTGTATTATCTTTCCGGCACTAATGCTGCTTGCTGCAGTGCTTCAAGACCGAGTTTTAGGACTCATTTTTGCGTTTGATTTAATGCTACTGTTTAGCGGCTTGATGATCGTGCTGGGAATACTGTCACTGAACTTTGGTAACATCTCAGCAAGATTTTTCTTAATCGCCTCAATTTCGTCAATGATCGGGATTGCCATTACCTGTCTTGCCGTTTGGGCTTATATCCCATTCAATCAATTTACCTATAGGGCTGCAGAGCTCGGGGTGTTTATTGATGTATTACTGCTCGCACTGGCATTAACAGAACGCTTTAGACGGGTAGAAAACGAAAAAACAATTGCCGAGAAAATGGCTAACATGGACCCGTTAACAAGGTTGAATAATCGCCGAGCTTTTTACCAATTAGTTGAGCCTCAATTTACAGAAAGGCAAGTCAAAAAAGCAGCGTCTATCTTGATGGTAGATATCGATCGTTTTAAAAGCATTAATGATACCTATGGGCATAATTTTGGCGATGAAGTGCTGGTTAAAGTCGCAGCATTAATCAGAGATACATTACGAAAGAACGATATTTTAGCGCGCTGGGGCGGCGAAGAATTTATTATCTTTTTACCTTACACCCAAGAGCAAGAAGCCAGTACACTAGCAACAAGGCTGTGTGAAAACATTGCTAAACTCTCCTTTACTCAAAGTCAGCAAAAGGTCAACGTCACAGCCAGTATTGGCATTGTCACCAGTTGCAGTGCCATCAACCAATTACCTATGCTTATTGAGATCGCCGATAAACACCTATACCAAGCTAAGCGAGCTGGCAGGAACCAGATTTCAGCGGGCACATCCCCCAGCAAGGAAAGAATAGATAAATTAGCGACCTAGATAAAAGAGGGAATCCCCTACTACCATTAAGGTATCGTTGTCTCTAATTGTGTTGTCATACACACATAATTTTGCTCTAACCATTGCGGGTTAATGGGGCCCCAATCATCAATTTTATAGTAACCTGCATTATGACGTTCACCCTCTTGAATAAACTGAACCGTCACACCAATATCAGACATTGATGCCAATGTATCTTGAATGGTTCTGCGGGGCATTTGGGTCATTTTATGCAAAGATAATAAATTATGTTTATCTTGGCTAATCAAATAGCAAAGATAGAGTTTTCGCAAAAATGCTTTATGTGCTTTAGAAACAGTTTGAGTCAATTTCGCCTCTTTTTTGATGAAAATAATAGTTAAATACCAACAAAGGAGCCTTTGTCTTATACTTTCAAAGTAAAAGATTATTGCATGAATATAAAGCTATTTTAGTCACTTAAACTTACATGAGTGCCCAAAGACCTTTTCGACTTACTGCACAAGGCTGCTATGTCTGATTAGCATTACCCTTTACATTGCAGCCTAACATTGAACCCTGACATTGCAGCCAATGAGCATATAAATGACAAAAATTGACGATAAAAGCCAGCTTGAGCCAACACAATGGCAACCATACAACACGCTAACGTTAACTCCCGTTGATAAGCGCTACCCCATACAAGCCGCGCTTCAAATCAGTATTATTGTGCTAATCATTCTAACCGCCATCATGGTTATGATGAATATTCAGCACACCCAACCACTCGCAGATATCCTGATTGCTGTTACTGCCATAACGTCTATTGGCACTCTTTGGATCTCACTGAAGTATCTAGCTGCAAAAAAGGTCTATTACGGCGTACTCAAGCATGAACTTGTGATGAGAAAAGGCTTATGGTGGGTAAAAACCACCACCCTACCTTTTAGCCGACTGCAGCATGTCAGCTTGTCGCAAAACCCGATTCAGCGACAGTTTAACTTAGCGACGTTAAAATGCTTCAGTGCAGGAAGTGGCGCTGCAGAAATTAACTTACCCGGCTTGAAGTTTGAAACAGCAGAACACCTAAGACAACACTTACTGCATAGAGCGACTTCGCACCAACAAGAAAAATCAATACCTGAACAAGTCAAAACAGAGCTTCAATCAGACAGCACAATGATTAAGCCAGACAAAACGGAACATCAATCAGACAGCATAGAGATTGAGCCTGACAAAATGGAACTTCAAACAGACAACACAGAGATTGAGCCTGACAAAACGGAACTTCAAACAGACAACACAGAGATTGAGCCAGTCAACACAGAGCATCTGCAGGTTGAACAACAGTTTATCCCCTCTGCCCAACAAACATCAGTCCACCAAACATCAGCAGAGCAGCCTGTTATCTCACATCAAACGACTCAATCAGCAACCGCTGAAAATAAGCTAAAGTCGGAAAAGCAAGATGACTGAACCTTCCCAACAAAGCACCAATCAGCAATCCATGGACAAATTTAGTCAGTGGCAAGCTTTATCACCTTGGGCCATGCTCAGTTTCAGTTTCGGGACTGCAAAAGCCATTTTATCGAATGGTTATGCCATGATCCCAATTGTCTTCGCAGGTTGGAAAAACGGCTTTGATTTATCCTTTGCAATGATTGCTGCACTATTTCTGATTATCTCGTTAACCGTGTTTTCATTTATACAGTGGAAAAAATACCGTTTTAAGCTTGCTGATAATCAATTGAATATTAAGCGAGGGCTACTGTTTACTCGCAAAGACGAGATCCCATTTAATAAAATCCAAAATATTCGCTACGAGCAACCTCTGTATTTTAAGCCCTTAAAGCTAGGAACGTTAATCATTGAAACGGCAGGCTCAAAAAATGATGAAGCACATCTTGCAGCAGTGGACTCAAATACCGCCTATAAAATTAAGCAGCAACTGTTACAGATAACAGCAAATAGTCTTGAGGAAAACGGCAATAGTGAATCTTTATTGGTTCATGATGATGCCAGCTGCGAAAATGATGTAACCAACTTAGCGACACGAACTCATGCATTCGATAATACAGAACCAGCAAATAATTCTAGCCAGTCACTGCCGAACATTATTATTAAGCGCAATTTATTACAGCTAATCAAATTTGGATTTTATCAGAATAACCTTATCTGGCTCGCCGTTATCGCAGGCCCAATCCTTGGACAAATACAATGGGAAACACTCGCCGAAATCCCGTTTTTTCAACAACTTTGGCATAGTATTATCACGTTAAGCGGTGACAATATTATTCTAAAAGTGAGCATCATTTTACTATTAATAGCCTTGGTATATTGCCTGTTCGCTTTGATTTCTATTTTTTCTGCCGTACTAAAATATTTTCCCTTCACCCTAGAGAAGCGACAACAAACTCTGCAAAGAAGTGGTGGAGTCATTTCACATCAGCAAGATGCATTAGCGATTAGACGGATTCAACTTGTACAAATCAGCCAACCTGTATTAGCAAGGTTATTTAATGTTTGGACTGTGTATTTAAAACAAGTAAAGGGACAAGAAGTTGAGCAAAAAACTGAACAGCACATGCTCATTCCTTCAGTCAAAACCACAGAGCTACAATCCACCCTTGGCAAAATAACCGGACTTGCAGGCGGCTCGTGCAATGTTCCGCGTCAGTATCAGTCAATCGCTTTTGCTTGGTTTCTACGGCGAGGGTATTTGCCGTTCATTCCCGCTGCGATTTTGTCACTGTTTTTGGGCGCCAACTTAGCAAGTTTACTAATTTGTGTATCCGCAGTTGTTGTCAGTGGGCTTATCTACTTGCGCTACCGACAATGGGGATATGTTATTGATGAGGAAGCGGTATGGCAACATAGTGGATTGTTCAGTCGAGAATGGAAGCGCATTCCTTTTACTAAAGTTCAGCATGTCACCCTCACGCAAACTCAAGGACAAAAACAAAAAGGTTATGCGTACCTGACATTAGGATTAGCCAGTGGCGAAATGACTTTGCCTTATATTAGTCAAAGCGATGCGCAATATATATCGGAAAAAGCCATGATGGCGACGAAGTATGACACCACTAATTGGATTTAAGCCTAACTACCAATAACATTATAAAGACGTTTTTATCCGCTAAAGTCACGATTAAATAAGCTTAATCGTGACTTCTCGCTTTACAAAACAACTCACATATCGAGCGCAGTGCACGCTAACTATTTCACAACCAGTACTGGACAAAGCGCTTGATTGGCTACTTCCTCCGCGACATTGTCATGGAGAAAATGTGCTAACCCTGTTCGGCCATGACTAGCGATCACTACCATACCAATATCACCGCTATTGGCTTCTGCAACGATTTCTTCAATTGCATCGCCTCGACGAATTAGGGTTTCGACGGGTAAGTCAGTTTTAAGCTCAGCTAATAAACCGCGCATTTTATCTGCAGCGGCCTGCTCCATACTTTTTGCTAACTCTTCTGGTGTGATGGCGAGAATCATATAATTCTCATCACCTAGAGGCTGATCAACCACATGAAGAATACGAATACCAACTTGATATAAGTTTGCCATTTCGATGGCATATCGCAAAGCATGAGAAGCCGTCTCAGAAAAATCAGTCGGCCATAATATATTACGTGAACGCATAGTGACGCCCTCTTGTAGATTGAAAAAAATTAAAATTTTTCAGCTAACTAGGTGTTACTGATACCGCCTAAACAAGACTTAATGTGACAATATCCATAGGCAGAATATCAACACATTTTTAATTAATACTTAAATCTCGTGTGGCTTACGTTAATTACTATCTCCTAATAAAAGTGTAGTGTAAAACACTAATTTGCTCCTTGAGCTGTATCAACTTCTGTGACTCAAATTATCTAAAACTTGCCTTTTGATGATTTATAGCCCATATTAAACCGACTAATCAGTCGGTTTAATTTTAAACGATAACTAGGCTGCAGAAAAACACTAGGAGAAGCAGATGAATATGGCGCTCAATGAAACACACCAAACCTCATTGAAACAACACCTCGACCTACAGCGACAGGCTTACAACTCAATGCCAGCACCTAGTTATCAGTCAAGAGTCAGCAAACTTGAACAGCTCAAAGCTGGATTATTGGAGCAAAGTGAGCAATTTGTTACTGCTCTCGCTGCCGATTATGGTCATCGCTCAAGTAACGACACCATGATTTCTGACATCATGCCATGTGTAAATAACATCAATTACACGCTGAATAACCTTAAAAAATGGATGAAACCAAATCGTCGTCATGCGGGCTTACTTCTCGCGCCTTCATCTGTAACGGTTCACTATCAGCCATTGGGAGTTGTCGGCATTATCGTCCCATGGAATTTCCCTGTGATGTTAGCCATTGGTCCATTAATAACCGCCATTGCTGCAGGTAACAGAGCCATGTTGAAAATGTCTGAATTTACCCCAGCGACCAACCAAGTGATTAAAGCAATGTTGGCAAAAATCTTTAATGAAGATGAAGTTGCAGTCATTGAGGGTGAAGCTGATGTAGCAGCGGCATTCTCTGCCCTGCCTTTTGATCATATGCTTTTCACCGGTTCTACCACAGTAGGTCGTCACGTTATGCGTGCTGCGGCCGATAACCTCACGCCTGTCACACTTGAACTCGGCGGGAAATCTCCTGTTGTTATTGCACCTGATATTGATATTGCCACAGCAGTCGAGCGACTCATTTACGGTAAATGTTTAAATGCTGGCCAAATCTGTGTCGCACCTGATTACATTTTATGCCCAGAAGATAAGGTTGATGAACTCATCAGTGAATATCAAAAGCGCTTCAATAAGATGTACCCTGACTTTGACTCTAACCCTGATTACGGCAATGTCATTAATGAACGTCAATATTCGCGTTTATTAACTGCATTGGAAGACGCTAAACAAAAAGGTGCGGTGATCCACTCTGCAACCAAATACAACATTGATACTAATGTTCGAAAATTACCGACTCAATTAATCACTGCTACCAGCGATGAAATGACTGTGATGCAAGAAGAGATTTTTGGCCCCTTGCTTCCTATTGTGAGCTATAAAAATATTGATAATGCGATCGGATATATTAATCAACGAGAACGTCCATTAGCCTTATATATCATGAGTTTTGATAGCTCAACCCAGCAACACATCGTTCAGCACACCCATTCGGGTGGCGTTTGTATAAACGATACTGTGTTTCATGTTGCTGCAGATGATGCACCTTTTGGCGGTATTGGCCCATCAGGCATGGGACATTATCATGGTAAAGAAGGTTTTTTGACGTTTAGCCATGCCAAAACAGTCCTTAAAAGTGGCAAGTTTAATTCTGGTTTATTTGTTCATCCTCCTTATGGTACAAAAATCCAAGCGCTATTGATGAAGATGTTTTTACGTTAGTTCAAAGTGGGTGCAATATATCCTCACCCACTTTATTCTAAGCCTAAGTAAAACAAAGAATTTAAATCAACATAGGAAATCAAACGCGTATGTCAGCCACCATAAAACCTGCTGCAACAGATAAAAAACAAGCTATTTTAGATGGCGCGTTACAACTGTTTGTCGACCAAGGCTTTCATGGCACTTCCACGGCTTCAATAGCAAAAACAGCAGGGGTAGCAACAGGCACTTTATTTCATCACTTTCCTTCTAAAGAAGCCCTATTGAATCATCTCTTTGTTGTGGTAAAGCAAGAGTTTGCTGATTCGCTTACCCATTCGATGACGCAATCCTTATCGCCAATCAATGATAAAGAGGCTTCTTTAGAGCAATTGATTACTGATATAGATTTTCATACCAGTAACTCTATTTCAGCGGATGTAAATAACGCAGCGACATTAAAAAGCAGCGCCAATAAACTGTGGCAACATGCGATTGATTGGGCACTGTTAAATCCAACCAAACAAAAATTTTTCCTGCAGTTTTCTTTATCATCTGATATTGATCCCGAAATCCGCTCTCAAGCGATGAACAGTATTTTACATTTCATTATTGAGCTTATCGCTAAAGGTCAGCAACTGAATATCATTGCCGATTTTCCAATCACATTAATGCTTGAGAATTGCCATGGTCAATATTTAGCTGCGATTCGCTACTTCACCGATAACCCTCAGTGGGGCCATGATAAAGTCCACCGTGAAGCAAGTTTTGAACTGTTTTGGCGCTCAATGAAGTTGTAGCGCTGAAATTACAGCATTTACTTTTGCATAATTAACAAAAGTTATTTGTATCATTTGCTGTTTTTGCAATGAGTTCTTGCCGTTATGATTTCCTTCATTAGCCCAATGTCGAGGAAAAATCATGACAGCAGCACTATTTAATCCAATCAAATTAGGCCAACTTACGTTGGCAAATCGCATTGTCATGCCACCCATGACCCGCTCAAGAGCGAGTTTGCCTGATAACAGCGCAAATGAAATGATGGCAGCCTATTACGCTCAGCGAAGTTCAGCAGGACTTATCATTGGTGAAGGCACACAAATATCCCCTTTAGCACAAGGCTATGCTTGGACCCCAGGAATATATTCATCAGCCCAATTAGATGGATGGCAAAAAGTCACCAAAGCTGTACACGCAAACAATGGGGTCATGTTTGCTCAATTGTGGCATGTTGGTCGTGTTACTCACCCGCAAAATATTGGTGGTTTGCAACCTATTTCGTCTTCTGCAATTAAAGCGAATAACGTCAAGGTTTTCATCGACGATGGTACCCATGCTCCCGGTTTTGTTGATGTGGTAACCCCACGCGAAATGACACAAGCAGATATTGATACAGTGATCGCCGAGTTTACACAAGCGGCTAGCAATGCAATTAATGCAGGTTTTGATGGTATTGAACTTCATGCCGCTAATGGCTATTTGATTAACCAGTTTATTGATTCTGAATCTAATCACCGTACTGATAAATATGGTGGTAACTTAACGAATAGACTGCGATTTCTTGATGAGGTGATTAGCGCAATGGCTGCAGCTATTGGTGCCGACAAAATTGGTGTCAGGTTAGCACCACTCACGACACTTAATGGCACTGTCGATGCTAATCCAGAACAAACCTATGTTGCTGCAGCTGCGCTGTTAAATAAGCATAATATTGCGTACTTACATATTGCAGAGGCCGACTGGGATGATGCCCCCGTTATGAGTAATAGCTTTAAAAATGCCATACGCAATGCCTTTGCCGGAGTGTTGATTTATGCGGGTAAATACACCGTTGAACGAGCAATCTCAGCTATCGAATCAGGTGTGGCTGACATGATTGCTTTTGGTAGACCATTTGTCGCGAACCCAGACCTGCCATCACGGATAAAACACGGTCAACCTTGGGCAAATCATGATCCACAAACCTTGTTTGGCGGTAATGAAAAAGGCTTAACTGATTATCCCACGTTTTCAGAGTCAGAAAGCGCCTAATCACCTTAGGTGTTTCATTTTAATTTGCATTTTTATCAACAATCATCAGGAATTGTTATGTTATTTACCGAATTTGATTTAGCAGGTTCAAGGCTTGCTAACCGCATTACTATGGCACCAATGACACGTTCACGCACAAGTCAACCTGGCGATGTGCCTAACGCATTGATGGCAACTTACTATCAGCAACGAGCCAGTGCGGGGTTAATTATTTCAGAGGGAACGCCAGTTTCAGCAGTGGCCAGAGGATACTCACTGACACCTGGCATTTATACACAAGCGCAAATAGAAGGCTGGAAGTTAGTCACCGATGCCGTACACCAAAAAGGCGGTAAAATTTTTACTCAACTTTGGCATGTTGGCAGACGCTCTCATACTGATATTGCTGGTGAGCAACCTGTTGCTCCTTCAGCGATAAAACAAGCAGATAAAGTCTATGGTCCTCTCGCTGACGGGGGGTATGGCATGGTTGAAACCTCAGTACCTCGTGCTATGACGCAAACTGATATCGACCAAACCGTTGCGGATTTTGTCCAAGCAGCAAAAAACGCAATAGAAGCGGGGTTTGACGGTATTGAACTTCATGGTGCACATGGCTATTTACTCGACCAATTCATGCGTAAAGTCAGTAATCAGCGACAGGACCAATATGGCGGCAGTCAACAAAACCGCATTAGATTGACAGTGGATATTATCAACGCTGTTGCTGATGCCATAGGTGCCAATAAAGTCGCAATACGCTTATCGCCTTTGGTAGGTGAAGGCTTTAGTGAAGTTGACAGTGATATTATTGACGTCACAAAGTTGCTGCTTAAAGAAATTGCCCCACTTAATTTAGCTTATGTGCATTTTTCTGAAAATATTGGTGAATACACAGAAGCAACAGATCACTTTAGACAAGAGATGCGAGCCATATATCCTCATACCATTATGGTCGCTGGTAAACTGACACAAGAAAGCGCACAAACATTATTAACCAAAGGCTATGCCGATTTGGTTGCTTTTGGCACGCCTTATGTCACAAACCCTGACCTAGTGGAACGCTTTAAACACAACAAGCCACTCGCTGAATTTGATGCCGATGCAAGATTAACCTTATATGGTGGAAATGAAGTTGGTTATATTGATTACCCAACTGCGTCATAACAGCACACTCACTCATCTTTAAAGGTGAGTGAGTTTTTTGGCGTGAATCATCCACTCTCCCTACCAAATCAATAACAAAAAATTATTAAAAATATAAAATTTGATAATTTTTAATCAGTGCGATATCGCCATATACTTCACTCATCAAAACGAACCAAACATTATTAAGGTGAAGCAAATGAAGATGAGTCATGTAGGTATTATGGTCAGCGACATGGATAAAGCGATTGAGTTTTATACCAAAGCATTGGGACTAAAAGTCGTAATGGGAAAATCTGCTGTCATCGAAGAAAAAGAAACCGCTATTGGAGCCATGTGTATCGCTGTATTTGGCGAAGGGTTTAAAGGCTTTAATATTGCCCACCTGGTAACGACTGACGGAGTCGGTTTCGAACTATTTGAAATGAAAGACAGAGAAGAGCGTCATCATGTCGACTTCTCAAAAATTGGTTTATTTCATTATTCTCTGGAAACAGATGATTTTGAAGGTGTCATTGAACGCGTAAGACAATATGGTGGCAAGACTCGAATGGAAACCATGCGATATCACCCAGAAGATGACAGCAAACCTTATAAAATGGTTTATTTAGAAGATCCATTCGGTACTTTATTCGAGTTATATTCTCATTCTTATTCTGAAACCTACTCTTCTGAATACGAATAAAGCCACCACCCCATTGCAGTATTTGCCGTCAATAATGTTGACGGCTTTTTCGTTTTTAACTAACCACTATCTGGGCCGCCAATATTGATAAAGTGCAAACAACTAGGCTTAGCTAAATTTCTGTGAACATTTGATAATGTGTATTCTTAGCCATTGATGACGGAGATCATTTAAGCGAGAACAAAACCAGTACATTGCCACCTGAATCAGTTCAATTAAGTAAATTGTTTTAACTTAATATATTGGCAATATTGATCCGCTAACCTAATCTAAATTGAATTTAGTGCCGACTAAAACGCCTGCCAAAAAATCCCGAACGAACTGAAAATAGCCACAAACCAAGAAAGCGATCTAAGGGTTGATAAACCTTTGATGTATAAGATGTGATAGGTCGCTCTTGCGACCACATGTACTATGGCTAACGTGCTCACTGTCGAATTAACATTGTCTGTAGCAATTGCGGTTAGACAACAAATCCCAAACACAATGAGTGATTCAAATGCATTTTGGTGCCCTGCAAGCGCCCTAGCACCGAGTCCTGTTAGCTGGGATTGCTGCGCGCGAGGATGTGCATTGTCATACCCACCTAGTTTAGCCATCGCAACAGCAACGGGGCCTTTAGCAAAATAAGGCAATAATAAGGCGATAAAAAGACAAATAAGTAATGTTTGCATGGTGCTTCCTAGCTTGCAGTAATCAATGAGCGGATAGTAAAACATTTTTTTATACGTATAAAAACCCATTTCAGCTCATCGCAGCGGCTTCAATTAATCTCATCAGTTAATCCAACAACAAATAGGTCTAAGGCCAATATTGGAGCTCTCCTAACCACAATGACGGCTTAATTGGATATTCATTAGCTAAAATCCTAGCAATTGGGCTTCATTAGTTGAAAAAGTTTAACTAACAAATGCTAATAAAAAGTTATTTAAAATCAATCTGTAACTAAAATCCTTTCTTGTCATTTACCTTATTTCTTCGATAACAAATTAATTTTTATGAAATATCTGTAAGGCCACCACGGTCAATATAACTACCTGCTATTAAGACAGATAACCGCGGATAGTATCGTTTAACAAGTAGGAAGATAGTCAAAGGAAGGCATGGAAGTGTCTACGATCTTACTCATTAGCAAAACACTAGCTCATCAAAGTCTCAATTTGTACTGATGAGTTAATGCAAGGAAATATCATGAATACTAAAGCACAAACCGCACTATCAGGTGCAGCGCTAGCCATGGCGATGGCTGGGTTATCTGGTCAAGTCGTTGCAGGTGAATCAGATACCTCTCCCGTTACAGCGGGTGAAACTGACTTAGTCCATTGTTATGACGTCAACATCTGTAAAGGACACAATGACTGCGGTACAGCTGACAATGCTTGTAAGGGTCAAGCGAGTTGTGAAGGCACAGGTTTTGTTGCCATGCCGTCTAAAGCGTGTAGCGATGTTGGCGGGAAAATAAAAGATGATTGGGTTGGTAAAATAACCAAAGCTGATTTGGTCCATTGTTACGGTGTTAACGTATGTAAAGGACACAATGATTGTAAAGGTGCTGACAATGCCTGTGGCGGTAAAGCAAGCTGTAAAGGCACAGGCTTTGTGAATACAACCGCAAAATCATGCGCCGATATCGGCGGTAAAACCGGCTAACGTTCAAGCCTGAACAACTTTTAAGCATAATCGACAACACGAGTTGTAATAATGGCTTGGTAAGATTCGTCTCCTTATTGCCAAGCCGTTTATTTTGCTTAAATTCATTCGATAACAAGCAAGTCAACATCCGTCTTCCACCAGCATGAAGGTTATGACTAACCTAAGGAAAGCCCATGTCAGATTCGAAAATTACGCAAGACTTTATTGGTTTTGGCTTAGGGCTTCGTACAGATCATTTTGAGTACATCTTGCAGCATCAACCAGCCATAGATTGGTTTGAAGTACTATCAGAAAACTACATGGTTGCAGGGGGTAAACCTCGTTACTACCTTGAAGCGATCGCTGAGCAATACCCTGTCGTGATGCATGGTGTTTCTATGTCGATTGGCAGCACAGATCCATTAGACATGGATTACCTTAAGTCTCTCAAAAAACTCAGTAATGACATTAATCCGAAGTGGATTTCTGATCATATTTGTTGGACCTCAATTCATGGTGTTAACAGCCATGACTTATTACCTTTGCCATATACAGAGGAAACCGTAAAGCACGTAGTTGAACGTATAAACGTCGTGCAAGACTTTTTAGGTCGCCGTTTATTACTCGAAAACGTTTCGAGTTACTTATCCTATAAAGACTCGACAATGGACGAATGGGAGTTTTTATCTCAAGTTGCTGAAGAAGCAGACTGCTTAATATTGCTGGATATCAACAATATCTATGTCAGTGCGCGTAATCATTGTTTTAACCCGCTTGATTATTTAAATAAAATAGATCCTAGACGAGTGCAGCAATTTCACTTAGCTGGCCATTCGGATCATGGCGAATATGTGATTGATACTCATGACAACGAAGTCCCACCGAGTGTGTGGACACTATATCAAGCCGCACTTGAACGCTTTGGTCCAATAAGTACCATGATTGAGCGAGATGCCAATATTCCTGATTTTCCAGTGTTATACCAAGAATTATTAGAAGCTCAAAAAATTGCTGAATTAACTTTACCTGGTCACCCTGCACTGGCTTGTTCATCATTAACCCCCACGGGGTTAGATTCTCATACTACAGCAGCCTTTCAGACCCAATCGTTATTGCCAAAAAGAAAGGTTGCAGTATGAGTAAACTAGCTAAAATTCAACAAGAATTTATGCAGTATCTGCTCTTTGAGGCCTCTCCTGAACATCCGCAAAGTATAACCCACAGAGTGGCACAACAAACGGGGATTTCAGCGCAACATCGTTTGGAAATTTACGCTAATGCTTATCGTACTCGCCTTACTGAAACCCTTGAAACTGACCATCAAATATTAGCGTTATATTTAGGTGATGAATTGTTCGATAAGTTATCGAAAGAGTACATTCAAACACACCCATCAGCCACCAGCTCATTAAGGCATTTTTGCAATAACTTGACTGAATATTTACGCCAAGATGCATTTTTTAGCCAGTATCCTATTTTAGCTGACATAGCAGAATTTGAACGTCGCTTACTGGTTGCTTTTGATGCTGCAGATGCAGACAGAATAGGTTTTGAAGCGTTACAACATTTACCACCTGAATATTGGCCAAACTGCCAATTACGTTTTCATCCGAGTGTTCAAGTTTTCAGTTGCCAAAGTAACGCAGTTGAAAGCTGGCAAGCATTAAAAGCCGACACCCATCCAGATGCACCATACTACAAGCGAGAACGTCATTGGTTACTGTGGCGAAATAGCGAAAGGCTAACTCAATTTGAGTCCTTAACGGTTAGCCAGCACGCGCTGCTTACCGGATTTATTGCTGGTCAAAACTTCGCTCAACAGTGCGAGTTGATGCTTAATTGGTATGATGAACACAGCGCACCCGCAGTGGTATTACAGACCTTACAAGATTGGTTTAAAAAAGGCATGATCAGAAGTCTGCCTAACTAACAGCTGCCATAAATGAATCTTACTATGACTCTTTAGGTAACCATAATTTAACGCTCAGTCCGCCTTCAACTTTGTTTTGCATGGTAATGTGACCGCCATGCGCTTCGATAATCTCGCGACACAGAGGCAAACCGATCCCCGTACCTGATTGTTTGGTTGAATAAAAAGGTAATAAGGCTTGAGACAACACTTCGCTGGACATACCGCTACCTTGATCTGCCACTACAATCAAAATACCAGATACTGGATGAGTGACTTCATCGATATTCAAAGTGACATGCTGTGTATCTGAGCCTGACTCATGGGCATTTTTAAGCAGATTAATCAGGACTTGCTCAAGTTGAACACTGTCGAGCTCAATGTTCAACGTTGGCAAAGTAGAGGTGAGTTTAAACGGGTATTGCTCAGCTAACTGATCGACTAATTGCGACCAATCTACTGTGGTTTTACGTGGCAAAGGTAACTTAGCAAATTGTGCATAATGAGAAATAAACTGACTTAGGTGAGCGGTTCTGTTTTCGATGGTATCAAAAATAAGTGCCAGTTTTTCATTATCAAGATCTTTGGTTAACACTCGCCCAGAGTTAACCATCGACGCAATTGGCGCGACAGAATTATTTAACTCGTGGCTGATAATTCGAATCACTTTTTTCCACACAGCCACTTCTTGACGGTTAAGCTCTTTAGTTAACTGTTTTAGTAGAATCAAATGATGCTGTTGGTTATTTTGAGTAAAGCTGCCACGAGAAATATGCCAGGTTTCCAGCTCTTCATTACCGCTGCCGTCCGATGTTAATTGCTCATTGTTCACATCAATTGAAAACAATCCTTCATGCTGACTATTCAATGCGTGCTTTAATGCACTCGGCAGCTCGGCGATAAGTGCATTTAACAGCATTCCTTCTATACGTACGCCTTGATTAAATAAATGCCTAGCAGCGTCATTTGCGTAGATAATCCTTTGATTGTCATCAACTAACAACATAATATTGGGCGAGTTTTGAATCACTTTGTCCAACATTAATTCACGCTGATAAATAAATTGCCTTTCGTTTCGCAGCTTTTGGGATGCTTGATTATAAAGCTCAGCAATGGCATCTAACTGAGGCTCTCCATAACCATGCAGCGACACACTAAACTCATTATCTTTAAAATTAAGTAAGCCCACTTCTAATGCTTTCAGGCTGTCATTCAGTGCGGTTGTTAACCACATGCTTAACACAAAACACAAGCCCAAGCTCGTTAGCAGCGCTAGCCAAACATGTTCACTGCCAAGAAAAAACCACACGCACCAACCGCATAAGCCGCTTAACGCAACGGAAAACACGTTACCAAGTACTAACTTACTGCGCAGTTGTAGCGTGTATCTCATGTTATCGGTTCACTCTTATTATTCATCCGTTTTACTTTTTTATGATGTTCACAGCGCTTATCAACACGCTCAATCAGCGCTTACGGAATATCATTTTGAGGATAAACCATACTTATCCATCCTGCGATAAAGCGCTTGGCGACTTAACCCTAAGGATTTTGCCACTCTGGCGATAACACCATTGTGATGCTGCAATGCCTGCTCAATCTGTTGTTTATCAGGCTCAACTTGAGCGGCACTCACTTGTTGAGGTGCTTGCTGAGTATGCTCACCATTTTCCAGTGATGGTGCCCCTTGCATAGGTGTAAAAGTCGATGTTGTTACAGGTTCACTTGTTTTCATATTGGAAAGCGATGAGTTTGTTGAAGGTAATAGCCCCAAGTCATCCACCGTTAAAACAGCGTTGGTAGCAAGTAGCACCGCCCTTTTACACACGTTTTCTAACTCTCTTACATTGCCTGACCAAGCATGGGCTAACAAGGCCTGTTGAGCTGTTTTTTCAAACGTAAATCCATCACCCACAAAATGCTGCGCTAACGGTAAAATATCATCAATACGCTGATTCAATGGCGGCAAAGGTAACTCAATCACATTGAGTCGATAAAACAAATCTTCACGAAAAGTCCCTTTGGCAATATCGTCGGCTAAATCAGCATTCGTCGCACTGATAACCCGCACATTCACTTTGCGAGTTTGGTGGCTGCCAAGTCGTTCAAACTCGCCTGTTTGCAGCACTCGTAACAACTTAACTTGCCCAGATAAAGGTAAATTACCGATCTCATCTAAGAATAAAGTGCCGCCATCTGCCGCTTCAAAACGCCCTATTCTGACTTTATTCGCGCCTGTAAACGCTCCAGCTTCAGCCCCAAATAGTTCAGCCTCTAATAGATCCATTGGTAATGCACCAATATTGACCTTAATAAAAGGTTGTTTATTTAATAAAGAGTTGGCTTGAACAATATCGGCAATTTTGTCTTTACCTGCGCCATTAGGGCCGGTAATCATCACCGAGACGTCTGATTTGGCAACTTGTAAGGCCAAGTCTATGCAGCGCTGCATGGCTCCACTACCAAACACCATGCCGCATAAATCAGCGTTATTAATCACACTCATGCGCTCTGAGTCGACTCTAGCAAGCTGATTATTTTGTTTAGAAAGATGATAAATGGACAGTAAGTTATTGATACTCGTGAGCAGTTTGGCATCATCCCATGGTTTACCCATGTAATCTGCAGCGCCGGCTTTAACTAATTCAACTGCGGTTTCAAGTTGCGTCCATGCTGTCATCAAAATAATCGGCAGATTAGGCTGCTGTTGTCTTAAGGTATAAAACAACTGTTTGCCTTCTTCACCCGAGGTCGTATCTCGGGTGAAATTCATATCTTGAATCACTAAGCTAATATCTTGTTTTTCCACAATAGCCAGTGCTTGTTCTGGCGTTTCACAGCTCAGTGCTTTATAGCCATGAATGTCCAACATTAACGTTAATGCGCTGCAAATTGAACTGTTATCATCTACGACTAAAATACTGTCCATACTTCCCATCATTCTTATTTATCGAGCTAAATTATCGAGTTAATACGCTAACCTATATCTTACCAAGATACGAGCAGGCTAATTTAGCGACATCAAATTAAACGCTGCGCGTCGCCATCGCTGGAGAAATCTTAGCCGCCTTTAATGCTGGAAGCATTACCGCTAATGTGGTCACCAGCAATAAACCTATCACCGCTGCAATAGGATAAGTGACTGGCAGCATAGGTAAATTATACAAACTCATTAATTGTTGACCTAACTGCAATGCCAGCATGGCCCCAATCAGTCCACCCGCTATACAAATAAGGTAGTTTTCAACCATAAAGTAATTAACAATATCGCGCTTTTTAGCACCTAAAGCGCGACGAGTTCCAATCTGTTTCGTGCGGCGTTGAATATTAAACATAACCATACCCGTTAATCCGAGCGCGGTAATCAAAAGTAGCAATATCACCATCATACTTAATAATGTCGCCATCAATCTATGATTGTTATAAGCGCCTTTTTTGGTCTCGCTTAGTGATGAAAAGCCATCAATTACACGGTTTGGGTTTTCTGCATGAAATGCCTTTATTATCACTTCTTCCAGAGCGGGTATATGCTCAGGCAGCGCACGCACCATATAGGTTTTGTTTTTAAACCCACCACCAAAATCAATATTTTGAATCACACTGTATTCAAAGTTTTCATGATTCACCCAGGCGCCTTGTAATTTATCCACCACGCCGATAATTTCGATCGTCTGTTTGCCTTGGTACATGGTTTTACCCACAGGCGACTCATCCCCCCAAAACGCCTCAGCTAAAGGTTTTGAGACTATTGCGAGCATGCCACTTTGATCTAACTGAGTATTAATTTCTTCAGGACGAAAATTGCGCCCATCTACCAGTTTAGATCCCATAACATTCAGTAAGTGCTCATTACCTAAATACAAAGCAAATCCAGGCATACTTTCTGCTGTATTTTCATCTGCACTATCAACATAGCGGTCCATCCAACCACTGCCACTCAGTGGCACCATGTTAGTTGAGCTTGCCTCTATGACATTGGGCAAGCTACGTAAAATTTGCTGGTCAACTTCGTTTTGCAGCACATTATCAATTGCTGGGTCAAAGTTATAAACGTTAAAGGTTAAAATTTGCTCCTCGAGTAAACCAGAATCACGCTGCATCATGGTTAAGCGTTCATGGATAATAAAACTCGCATTGGCAACAATGGCGACCGATAACACGATTTGTAATAACAACAGCACAGGCCCACTTTTACTGCGCATTAAACTCGATAATATTGGCTTAATATGTAACATGTTGAATTCCTTCTCTACTACTGAGCTTTTAAATACACACTGGGTTTAGTACGGCACACAACCCAAGCTGGATACACCCCTGCTAATACAGCGGTAGAAATGGCAATTAATGGCGTAATAATCCACATGCTGCTATCAAGTCCTGTAACGCTTTGCTCCATGTTGAATTCTGCATGAAGGACAGTCAATGCGCCCCACGCCCAAAGCAAACCGATAATTCCACCAATAAAGCCAATCAAACCAACCTCAACCATATATTGGCTAAAGATTTGCGCTCTACTTGCTCCAATAGCGCGGCGAACGCCGACTTCAGGAGCACGTTTTAAAAACTTAGTCAGTAATAAGCCAAGGATATTGACCAAACATACACTCAAAAACAGCACACTTAATCCTACGAGAATCTTGTTATCTCTTGGCACGACATCATTATTTTCAAGCCATAAGGCAACATCACTAATTTGAAACGCCTCGGCTGCACTTTTTGCCGTGTCAGTAAATCGCCCTAAATTGCGTTGCTGCTCGACATAATGAGTAAGCCAAGTCGCTAGCTCAGATTTGTCATCATCTGTTGCAAGAAACGTCCAAAATTGGATCCACGTTTTTTCTGAGTTTAATCGGTCTTGGTAAGTAAGCATCGGCTCGAAACGCCAGCCACTGGTGTTTCCCCACACATCAAACTCTTCTTGCTCATTTAGTGAAAATGGAATGAAAATTTCTTCTGCATCATTAAATGCGCCATTGGTCGGGTCGTAATACTTAGGCTGAGGATTCCAATCTTTAATCACCCCTACGATCTGGTAGGGTTTACGATTCAAATACAAGGTTTCACCGACGCTGTTGTTACCATTAAAGAATGTTTGATTAAGGGTTTCTCCAATCACCACTTGATAAGCTGGCTGACTATCGACACTTTTATCCCAGCGTTGCCCATATAAAAACGGCACATCAAAAATGTTAAAAAAGTCACGATCAGTAATCCGCACACTTTTCAATGACGGCTGAATATCAGGATTCTCAGATTGAACCGCAAGACCTGTACGATACGACGCTGCTTTTAATTCCAGCTGATTATTGTTCCGCAGATTAATCACGTCGGTGTAAGTAAGGTTTGAATGAAAGTCATCCCAGGTATCCAGGCCTTGACTCCACAACTGAATCGAATTTATCTGACTACTCTTATCACCTGCAGGGTTATGCGACATCGTTTTATACACGTTCAAGGTGGTAATCGTTATGCCAATGCCGATGGAAATGGCCAGCACCATTAACATGGATAACATTGGGGTTTTCTTGATGCTGCGCCAAGCAAGATCGCAATAATAAAAAAACATAAACTTCTCTCCTGCTTGAATTATCGACTGGCGTTGGCAACTTGCTGCAGATCAGCAACAACAGATTGGTCAGCCTTTTGATACATAGAAAAGTCACATACCTGACCGTCTACAATTTGAATATTACGCTGTGCTCGTCTTGCTAACTCTGCGTCATGGGTCACCATAATGATGGTGGTACCTTGTTGATTAATATCTTCAAGTAATTCCATCACTTGCCTAGCCATTAAACTGTCTAAGTTACCTGTTGGCTCATCTGCTAACAAAAAACGTGGCTCGCCTGCTAACGCTCTCGCGATGGCCACACGTTGCTGTTGCCCGCCCGATAATTGCGTCGGTAAATGCTTCATTCTTGCGCCTAAACCCACTTGCTCGAGTGCCGATTTCACACGGCGTTGACGTTCAGCGGCATTAAAACCACGGTAACGTAATGGCACTTCAACATTTTCAGCAAGATTCAAGTCGGGAATTAAGTTAAAGCCCTGAAAAATAAACCCTATTTTTTCATTTCTAACTTTAGCACTGTGGTTATCGCTCAAATTAGACACGTTTTCACCGTCTAAACTGAACTCCCCCGATGTAAAGCCTTCAAGCAAACCTGCGATATTTAAAAAGGTAGTTTTACCTGAACCTGATGGGCCAGTCACTGCAACAAATTCGCCTTCTTTCACTTCAAGATTAAAGTCACGCAATGCGTGGGTTTCTACTAAGTCCGTTTTAAACACTTTGCTAATATTCTTCATTGATAACATGAGTCTGTCCTTGTCTTATTGGCTCTGTGTTTTGCCAATTTTTGTTTATTCAATTAATCGGTGAATTCGCGCTTAAAAATGCACTATGATTTGCAGTGCTGTTGGAAAATCTAATTCAAATAAAATCTTTACCATGTCATTCATGAGACCATAACTCACTTGCTCTGATAGTTGATCCGTTAAGTCGATAATGTGGAAACTAAATGACAACCAATTGAAGCTTTCATCAATGCGATAACTCACCGCTAAGCTCAATAACATCAGAGCAATAAAGCCTGTCATTGGTTTACTTTGTAATAATTTCATCCTGAGATCCTTACTTGTACAGTCCAAGTCACTTATCTGTGATTATCTAATTTGAATTTGTGTATCATTTTTGAAGGTTTCGGTGCCTGAAATAACCCATACATCACCTTCTTTAGCCCCGTCGATAACTTCAATCTCACTCATGCTTCGTGCACCTAAAGTCACTGCTGTTCTTTGCACCATGTCGTCATTCATGACAAACGCAGTAGCACCGCCTCGATTAAGAAAGTCCCCTCGCTTAACCATCAATACGTTAGGACGATTTTCAAGTAACACTCTTGCTGATAAACGTTGATTTTGACGTAATGACAAACTATCAATCGCTTCAAAGCGCACTCTTGCTGTTACTTCACGATTTCTGACTTCCGGTGAAATAGACGATAAATGCCCCATTACGGTGACGCTGCCAAAACTCAGTTCAACATCCATTCCTATACCTAAGTCATCAGCATATGATTCCGGTACTGCAAGTTCTGCTTCAAAAGCACTTAAATCCACCACAGTTAACATTGGCTGACTCGCTCCAATACGGGCTTTTTGTTCCACCAGCCAATTACCGATAATGCCTTTTACTGGTGCTTTAATATCCAATGCCGCAATTTGACGGGCAAGCTCGGTTACCACTAAGGCTTGTCTGTCGACTTCTAGCGCACGGTTTTTCAATTCAAATGTCAGCGTATCTCGCATTAAATCAACTTCTTGTAATGCATGTTGATGCAGTAAGTTGGCTTTATGCAGCTCATCTTTGCCTTTTTCAAAATCAATTCGGCTAATAAGGCTGTTTTCAATCAGTTGATCACCTCGGCGACTTTCTCTGTCTGCCGCTTCTAAGTCCACTTTCGCCATATCAAGCACTTGGCTAACTCGAAGTTGCTCGCGTCGTGCATCTAACTTGGCACGTTCCAAATCACTTTCCATTGCAGCAAAGACCGATTGTTCTTGCTGAAACCGACTGCGAAGTTTTGGACTATCAATTTGAGCAACCACTTGGCCTTGCTCTACTTCATCACCAGGTTGACTCAATAAAGTGACCACACCTTGCTCTGTGCTGTATAGCACTGGCGCATTGGCGGCGACGATTTTACCTGTTGTCGCAATGTCTCTGACTAATGTGCCACGAGTGACTGTCGCCATGCGTAAGTCTTTACTATCAACAGAGCGAATGCTGCTATCGTGACCTAAGCTTGCCCACACCAATGCACTCGTTAGTAATCCAGCAAGCCCTAGCACCATAGGTAGGCGAAGCTTACGACCCATTGTCGGTGTCACCACTGTATCTTGAGCACTTGTATCTTTAATCATTTCAGTTCCTTGAAATTCGTTGCTGTGGCCTTAGCAAAATAAATGGACACAAAGGTTGTCCGCTTTTCGGTCACTTACGATATCGTTGAATGTATGACGCTTATAGAGCACAAGCTATGCCAACAATTAAATGTCAATTTATTTCAACAACTTAAGAAATTATAGTAATAACTAGATTTCATAAAAGTGTCCGCGGACACCTTTAAAAGTGTCCGAAAAACAAAAAAGTGTCCGAGTGGACACTTTTCAAAAGAAGCGATGACTGTTGGAGCTAAATGGAATAGAACGCTTTTTTCACATCAGTTGACTCTGGCGTTGTCTAAGGCTGCACATAATGCTTGCACACCTAAGATGGCTCTGGGGGAGGCTCGATGCAGTAAGTCTGCATTAAGCTGGTAGATATGATTGTTTTTAACTGCTGGTAATTCAGGCCACTTTGACCAATCAACACCAATAATATTGCCTTCATCTTGGCTTTGTAAAATCACTTCTGCATCGGTGAGTAATACATTTTCAACACTGATTTGTGGGTATTCACTCGCAGCATCAAGAAACACATTCTCGCCATGACATGCACTAATAATGTGCTCAATCCAACTGCCTTTAGATACTGTCATTAAAGGCGTAGACCATAATTGATAAAATACCTTTATTGCTGGTTTTTGGGCGTTACTTTTTTTGATTTTACTAAGCTGTAATCGATACTCATCAGCGGCTTGTTGTGCTTTTTCTTGATGGCCAGTTAACTCACCAAGTTGCAATAACTCTTTGGCGACATCATCTAAACTCTTAGGATCGCTATTAAACACGTTAAAGCCTAATTGGGTTAATTGATTGATATCATCCAGCTTATTACCGCTTTGCCAAACAACAATAAGATCTGGGTTCAGCTCAATAACGCGCTCCATTTGAATACCGTAATAACCACCAATACTCGGAATCGCTTTGGCTTCTTCAGGAAAATCAGCATGGTCCGTGGTTGCAACTATTGTCTCGCCTGCACCAATGGCAAATAACATTTCTACTGCATGAGGAGATAAGGCAATGACACGCTTAGCTGTTTTCTGGGGGGTAGCGGTGTCTATGACCTTGCTTGTTGCCTTGCCTAACAGATGTGTTTCTTGTGCTGCATTGGCTGTATTGAGTGTTACTGACGTCATCAATACGAGTGCCGTTATTGCCCAAATACGGCTCAATTTAGTAAGAAACAACATGGGTACCCTTATGATATTTATTAACAACATTCGCGAAGTCATCGCCCCATTATACTAACTCACTTCGGAAAATAATGTGGTGGTTAATTACGCCATACTGACCGAGGTTATTTCACTATTTAGTCAACCAAATTTATCGGCCAGCCGTGTTGCTTGATGTAGTTAACTAAATTTTTCGGTCGATATTGACTATCTTGCTCCCAACGTACCTTAACCGACTCATGTATTTGGGCCGGCAAACCAGCCTTATCAATGCCACGTATATACTCACCACGGATCCGATAGACGTGCTTCTTCGAGTTGTGTTTACTTGCTTGGGGGTTAGGATTAAGCGAATCCGTTAAGTGCGGTTCCGTACTAAGGGATTGCAAATTTGCTTGCGTAATCATCCATTGCAGGGATATATCACTCAATAATGTCTGATCTTGATCTGGCGAGTAACTGCCTCCCACATCACAATGAACCCCAGCAAACCAAACTTGCTCAATATCAATATCACTGTTGTTTGCCCAAATGGTGGGTTCAAAGTCACTCCTTATTTCGTCAATAGCCATGGCATGCCTTGCGACTTTAACGTTACGGCCTAACTTAGTGTCGTAAAACTCATCTTTATCATCAAATAACCCTAGAAATGAAAATGGAATTCCCATCGCCCCCACGGTATCCCACACACCGACAAACTTGACCTCTCTAGATGGGTGACTGTGGTCATTTCTGAATTGAATTGATTTTTCACCGCTAGGTTTATAGGCCTTAGCTTTGGTTTTGTAATGGTTAAATGCTTGTTGAATTAAGTTAGCATCAGGACGTTTTAAAATACCGCAATTATTAATCAAACCGCATAAACACCTTACGGTATAAGCGCCACGGCTAAAGCCAAATAAATATATCTCATCACCATCTTGATAGTTTTGAACGATATAGCGGTAGTTATCCATAATGTTTTTATGAACGCCTTTACCGGTAACCCCTCCAGAAAACGAGTCATAATACGAGCCAACACCCCAATCATAAAAAACTTGTTGAGGTGTTCCGTCTTCAGCAATAGGTTTTATTGCTCTCGCCATTTTTAGCACATTAGTCGGGTAATCATCTTGGTTTTTTTCCGGCCGATTCCAAGTTCCATCAGCACAAATTACAATACGCTTTTTCATTACCTAATCCTTGAAGACTCCGCTATTTATCAATATTAATAACCCAAAATGAACACTAATGCAGCAAGCTCAATGTCGTCCTAGACTGATTCCTTCCTTCGACTTATCGACAATAGGCGAAACACAAAAATTAGCGTTTACTGGTACAAGAATAGCCAAAACAATGGTGCACATTGGCAGATTAACCTGAGGGATTTTTATGTTAACAAGTGAAAAGTCAGTATTGGTCATTATTGATGTTCAAGGCAAACTTGCACAAATCATGCAGCAGTCATCCCAATTACATCAGCAACTTGAAACGCTTATTCAAGGGGCACAGTTATTTGATATTCCCATTTTATGGGTCGAACAACTACCAGATAAATTAGGCTCGACCACCGAGTCATTAGCTTCACTATTAACTAAAACAACGCAAGCTATCCCTAAATCGCACTTTAGTGCTTGGCATTGTCATGAGTTTCAGCAACAGCTAGCAAGGCTCAATCGTAACAATATTATTTTAGCAGGCATCGAAACCCATGTTTGTGTGTATCAAACTTGCCAGGACTTATTGGCTAATCGTTATCAAGTTCATGTGGTTGCCGATGCGGTGTCATCTCGCAGCCAAGACAATAAACAATTAGGCCTACAAATGATGCAGCAAAAAGGCGCCTTTCTCACCAATACCGAATCATGTTTATTTGAGCTGCAACATCAAGCCACAGGTGAGCGTTTCAAGGCGTTACTCAAACTCATAAAGTAATGTGAATTTGAGTTAAGTTTTGAACATTAATTATTGCTTAGGCTAGATAAGTAGTGCTTCAGATAAAGCTTGAATAAACTCAGTTTCAAAGGCAACGAACGACCTCATGACAAATGTCATTGACACTCATGACAAAGCTCACTTATCTCATTGTCCAACGTTTTATATTCTGGTTGTGAATTCAAGGAAAGCCAAAGCAAGCTAGCTTGGTATATCCATCACAAATAGTGACTAATGGCAGTCAATAAGGAGCATAAAATGGGTTGGGAACATGTTGCAGCACTGAGCCTTTGCGTAGGAATCGTTAACCAGTTAGTACCAGTATTAATGGCATTAATTGAAAACCAGCAAAGTGACTCTTCAGCCAAGCACCAGCAGTAATCTTAATACATCATCAAGCGCCAAGTGCGCTTTGATGTAGAAACTCCCCACACCTTACATGCGTTAATTCAATTTACGTTATTCAAGAAGAGCTGTATTAACGCACTTTAATAACCTCAGCTTTCTATTCACAAAAAGCAATAACAGCACTTTTTGTATTATTTTTATTCAATATTACCCGCTGTATTTTGAATTAAGCTAAACTAGCTGATAGTTTTATGGAAATGATTGTATTTCTGTTATTATTTCTAACCAAATAATCATAATTTAGTGGAATAGCATCAGTCTATTCAAGTTCAATCGCCATAGGTAAAAATATGATTAACCACTTCACAGTCCTCGGTGTTAAAGCCAGTGCCAAAGAAGACGAAATAAAAAAAGCCTATAAACGTTTATCAAATAAGTACCATCCCGATAAACTGATTAATGCTTCAGAAGAAGAAAAACATCATGCAGCCGAGCAACTGCACCGGGTTAAAAATGCCTACGATGTGTTATCTGATAAAAAATTAAGAACGGCATTTATTAAAGATTTTAATAATGTCATCGTGACCAACCCAACAGCTGCTATGACCGAGCTGTGGGACCAATTTTATTCTTGAGAAACCCATGAGCAAACCACTTAATATCTCTCGTATTAATGAGTTAAAGAATAATGCCTTCGATAATATCGAATCGTATAACGATCCCGATAGCCCTGAAGCTTTAGCAAAATTCACCGATTCGATGAAAGAGATTTTATTAGCCGATCCATCGATGTTAGCAGCCGTGCCAGAATATTTGCCTGTTGCACTATTCAATCGTGTTCGCTTTTCAGATGAAGCCAAAACCAAATGGGCGTCATGGATTGATAACGCTGAATTACCTAGCTGGGATGAGTTTAAGGTAACGATTCAATTTAATAACGCTGATGTCCCGTTAGTGTTAGCGGTACGAAAATATTCTGAAGAGCTATTAATAGAAAGCTGCGCAGTGGTTTACCTGCTGAATACTCAAGATAATGTGGTTGCTCCAAGTAAATCTTTTAGTGCCAATGAAGCGAGTGACACTAATGATGACGGCTATGACCCCTACAATGATGATGGGGACTATGATGACAGCGATGAAGAAGGTTATTACGACCAATATGATGACGAGGAGCGATAATGAACAATCTTATTGAACTCACCGCAGCAGAGATAAAAGATCTAGCTGACGTCGAGCCACAACAAGCCAGTAAGCGATTCGAAATCATTGCAAACACGATGTCAGACGATCAACTTGTTGATGTTATTGAACATATGGACATTGTGACATTAACGCAGATTAACAGTCATCATGATATTTCATGTCCGTCAATTATGTCGGAGTTAATGACGCCTGAACAAATTCGCGACATCGTTTGTCAGCAACCTTTATATTGGGAAGAACAAATTAAAACCAATGCTGATGAGCTTATGCATCATACATTTGAGTTTTTAACTTACCTTATCCGTATTCAGGGTACCGAAGAAAAACAAGCGGCGATTTTAGAATGTATTGCAGAAGATCCTGCAGGCTTATTCTACCTCTCTATTCCGTTTATCGAGTTAATTTTATCGCCTTCAGCCGAGCAAGATACCAACAGTATTTACGAAAGCTTTGACGATGAAGATGACGGCGAAACCGTTGGTTATAGCAACTGGCAGGCAGATGAAGAAGCACATAGTTTAGCGATTGATGATCCGCGTAGCTTGCTTGCGTTAATTAAACAAATTGCGCCAGATGTGGCCTCTTCGATTAAAAACTTACTCCGTAATGAAAGTTCTGGATGGGAACAAATTATTGGTAAGTTCGTTAATGAGCTTGTACTGCAAGCTAAAGAGAAAAACGAAGTGGCTGATGAATACGCCGAAGTCGACGATATGTTTACTTTTCTTGATTAAGGAATCGAGTTAATGCAATTAGCATTACGTGATAATAACCAAGGCCCTTATTTTAGTAGAGTACTAGAATATGGGCGCACAGAAGAAAGATTAACTGATGAGCACATCACTCAAATAAAATCCAAAGCGATTTTAATGAGTTTAAAACTGGCTGATAAGTTTTATAACAAGCATAAAATGCATCTACTTGAGCAAGCAGGTCATGATGTTATTGGAGTTGTGAGCCTTGGACTTATTGCACTGACGGGCCAAGAGCCTGCTGGCTCAGTTGCCTTGCTGCAAACACCTGATGGTGTGTTGAAGTGTTTTCAAAAAGGCTGGAGCATGTTGACCGTTGTCAGCAAACACATGCACGGTAGTGATAAATCGCTTTATGGTGATATTAATCCACTGTTGTTAGAGAAAATCTCTACACCACCCGACACAGAAGAATGGCTAGGTTGGCAAGATTATCAATCAGCGCTACAAGATCATCGCAGCCAAGAAGCCACCAAAGTGTTACTTGAAACCTTTTATGCTAAAACTGAGCTCGATCCACTGTTCAGTTTAGGTCTTGAAAGTGTGCTGGCTGAAGCCGTCTTGTACCGCATCATGTTTGATGATGCCAAAGTACGTGAAGACATGAAAAAGCGTTTACGTAAAATAGAGCTTAATGAGCAATGGTTTAGCACTGAGTCGATTAAAAACCATACCGAACGCGCATTATCTCAACTACCTGAAACCTTAGCCGATGCCATACGCCGAGATTTAGGAAAACACTTTTATCAAGAGCTTCTACGCACCCTTAAATTTGCCAAAAAATATCGAGAATTGGCATTAAGTGACGCAAGCCCTGAAAAACTTGAGCGCTATGAGCAAAAGCATGGCTTACAAAGTGTCCTTTTAGGTTGGCAAGACACAATAGATTTTTAATTAATAGCTTAGGGCAACAAAACCTTCTTTGTTGCCCCAGCTTTTATGCTGGGTATGTTAATCGCTATTGTCATTCGTATTCATAATTATTATTACCTACCTCTTTCGATACTCCTCATTTCACTGCAGACCAGTAATTATCTCTTGATGACGGTTACAGCTTATTCATACGTGTTAGCTTGGCTTTATTCATACCGTCTTATTTACCTAGCCCAATTCCCTACGATTAACTGATTGATCTAAATTCACTAATAATCGTATTGTTATTTATAATTAAATAAAGACTCATGAGCTATTAAACTGCATGTTGATAGACATTGAGTCCCCCATTCTTGATACAGTGTCAGCATCATTAAGTTGATGTTGCTGCTGAATCCATTAATTACATGAGTTGTCACTATGTCTAAAGAAGTTGCCAGTGTTCCCAGCAGTCGGTTATCTAGACTATCCAAAATAGGCGGACTAGCCTCTCGCCTTGCAGGCAATGTATTCGTAGAAGGTGCAAAGCAGCTGAGTAAAGGGCAAAAGCCAACATTACAACAACTGGTACTTACCCCCAATAACCTGACTCAAGTCGCAGAAAAGCTAGCGCAGCTTCGAGGGGCTGCCATGAAAGTTGGCCAAATGATCTCAATGGATACTGGTGATTTACTTCCCAAAGAACTCAGCGACATTCTGGCTAGACTTCGTGATGATGCTAAAGCAATGCCTCACAAGCAATTGGTTGCTACGCTGAAGCAGCAATGGGGTGATGATTGGCTTGCGCCATTTGCTCAATTTGAGTTACGCCCTTTTGCAGCTGCGTCTATCGGCCAAGTGCATCAAGCATATCTTGATTCAGGTGAAAAACTGGCGGTAAAAATCCAATACCCAGGTATTAAAGACAGCATTGACAGCGACATTGATAACGTTGCCACCCTACTCAAAGTAGCGCAGCTGGTCCCCGACAATGTGCAGTTTGATAAATTACTGACTGAAGCCAAAGCACAATTGCATCACGAGGCTGATTACAGCTACGAAGCAAGATTGCTAAAAGAGTATCAACAATGGGTCGCTAACGACACACGATTTATCGTTCCTAAACTATATGAACAACATAGCACCGACAGTATTCTTGTTATGGAGTTTGTCGAAGGTGTACCGATTGAATCCGTCAGCGAATTACCGCAGCTAGACAGAGATAAAGTCGCGACTGATCTATTAGCATTGTTTTTAGATGAACTGTTTACTTTTTCTTTGGTGCAAACCGACCCAAATTTTGCCAATTTTATGTACCAAAAAGAGACAGGTAGCATTGTATTACTCGACTTCGGTGCCACCAGAAAAATTACTAAGACGCTGTCTAATGGGTACCGAATGCTGATGCAAGGTGCAATGACAAGTGATAAAGCACTCATGACAAGTGCAGCCGAATCAATTGGATTTTTTCAAGACAGTATCACTCCAGAGCAACAAGCCTTTATCGTTGATATTTTTTATCAAGCTTGCGAGCCATTGCGAAGTGAAGGTCCATACGATTTTGCCAGTAGCAATCTTGCTAAACGTATTACTGATGCAGCCAAGTCATTAAGTACCAAACAAGATGAATGGCATACCCCGCCAACTGACGCTATTTTTGTTCATCGTAAACTTGCTGGCATTTATTTACTCGCCTCAAGAATACAAGCCAAAGTCGATGTAAAAAAATTGTTTTTAGCTCATCAATAATGAGCTGTTGTTTTAGATTAAAAACGGTAAGCTAAAGGTCATTTTATTTCATGCTAATAAAGCGTTATCAATAATGGCATTTTAACTATGACCCCAATTATCCATAGCACTCTAATATTGATTGTCCTGCTTAGCTCAATACTCGCAGAGCCCACTTTCGCCAAACAAGTCAATCAGCCCACAATGGCCACTAAAGCAAATGCAGCCTCCCTTAACGGTTCAGATCCAACGTTGCCTTTAGCATTAAAACCAAGCCAGCATGGTGAACTGTCAATATCGACATTATCAGACAATCTTTACCTGCATGAGTCTTTCATGCAAACCAAGCAGTTTGGGTTTGTTGGCTCAAATGGGCTAATTTTTGTCGATGGCAAAGATGCCTACTTGATTGATACTCCTTGGAGTGAAGCAGACACAATTAAATTGGTGCAATGGGTTGAACATCAAGGCTTAACATTAACAGCAAGTGTATCGACTCATTCCCATGAAGACAGAACTGCAGGTGTGGGCTACCTCAATAGCATTGGCGTTGACACTTACGCATCGACACACACTAACCAACTATTAGAAAAAGCAGGCCACCCAAAGACAAAGCAACAGTTTACGCCCGGTCAGTTCGACTTTTTAAACCAGAAAATCGAAGTTTACTTTATCGGTGCTGGCCACACTCACGATAATCTTGTCGTCTGGTTCCCTGAATCAAAACTGCTTTATGGAGGCTGTTTAGTTAAAAGCCTTTCGAGTAAAACCCTTGGTTACTACGGTGAAGCCGATCTGATTGCTTGGCCAAACTCAATTAAGCAGTTACAAGTTCAATTTGCCGATAGCGAACAAGTATTACCAGGTCATGGTGACATTGGTACAGGTGTTTTATTGAGTCACACAATCAAGCTACTTGAACAACATGCGGCGCATTAACAATTACCTCAGTAAATTATTACTATTAAATCTATAGGGAGATACACATGTTCAGTCACATTATGATTGGTGCAAACGATATCGAGAAGTCGAAAAAATTCTATGATGCTGCGTTAGGAGCATTAGGTCATGCACCAGGTCAAATTGACGAAAAAGGCCGCTGTTTCTATTTTACTGATACAGGTGTTTTTGCATTAACCAAGCCAATTAACGGTGAAGCAGCCAGTCATGGTAATGGCTCAACAATCGGTTTTGCGGCGAAAAATGAACAGCAAGCTGACGAGTGGCATGCTGCGGGTTTGGCAAATGGGGGCGAAAGTTGTGAAGATCTTCCAGGTTACAGACAGGGGCCAAACTTTAAATTGTATTTAGGTTACCTTAAAGACCCTGCAGGTAATAAAGTTTGCGTGCTTTATCGTCCTTAACCTTCTTAACTGCTCACGGCATAAGTAAGCTTAATGATGCTGAGGTATACATTTTAATGGCGCCCTATGAGGCGCCATATTCTTATCAGCTTGGGCAATCGATATACAATCAGCACTATTACTGATGATCCTATGGTTAACTGATGCACTTGTGTTGCATTCAAGGTAAAATTAACAATGCCCGTCATTGTTATAGTTAAACTCATTTTTCTATTATTAAATGAACAAAATGTTTGCGCTTAATAAGTGAGAGCATGAGCGATGATGGTACCTGACTATTTCTCAATACTTTTGATGTTTATTCTGTAAAAGGTTATCCATGTCTGAACTCGATCCCCGTTTCATCCAATTCAACGAATCGGTTGCTGATATCCCTTTACCAGAAAAATTCACCTTCCCATTTTTTTATCAGCCACACCCACTAGCCATTAAGGCATCTGAGCAGCTTCAGCAACACTTGATGCACCAGACTGATTGGCAACATAACTTCGGAGTGACGCAAAGTCATGCTCCTGAAGCGCTGCAATCATTGCCTGTTATTGGCAAAATGTTTGGGGTTCTCGTGGTTAAAGATGCTCATAATCAACTCGGGTTTCTGGCCGCATTTTCAGGTAAAGTCGCCGACCAAAATATTCTTCCATATTTTGTGCCACCGGTATTTGACATGCTCAGCCAAGATAGCTTTTTTAAAGACGAATATGAGGCAGTCAACACATTAAGTCATCAGCTGACTGTTTTACAAAGCGACCCTAACCTTGCGTCTTTGACTGAAAACCTTAAATTGCTGATGTTAAAAGCCGAGCAAGAGATTGCACAGTTTCGTCAGCAAATGATTGAGAATCGTAAAACTCGTAAAACAAAGCGCAGTAGTCTGACCAATCTAACGGAAGATGAGCAAAAAACACTGTCGATAGAATTGAGTCGACAAAGCGTACAAGATAAGCATCAACTCAACAGCATTAAAGCAAGCTGGGAGCACAAATGTGGCTTGGTGCAGCAGCAATTAGACGCACTGACAAATCAAATTGATTCTATCAAACAGCAGCGAAAGCAAGTATCGAATACACTGCAACACAAACTATTCGCCCAATATCGTTTTTTAAATATACGTGGTGAAAGCCGAGATTTAACCCATATATTTAAAGATGCACCTAACCAGCAGCCACCTGCGGCAGCAGGAGAATGTGCTGCACCTAAGCTACTACAATATGCTTTTCAACAACAATTCACTCCCATTACGATGGCAGAGTTTTGGTGGGGCGAATCACCCAAGTCAGAAATCAAACAACATAAAAACTACTATCCTGCATGCCATGGCAAATGTAGGCCTATTTTAGGTCATATGCTTGATGGTATGAACGTAGATGAAAACCCATTACTTAACAATCCCGCCGAAGGAGTTGAGCTGCCAATTTTATATCAAGATCCCTATATTGTGATTGTTAATAAGCCAGCTAACTTCTTATCGGTACCAGGTAAAAATATTACTGACTCGGTATACAGCAGAATGAAACAACGCTTTCCAAACGCAACTGGACCATTGATTGTGCATCGGTTAGACATGTCAACTTCGGGCTTAATGGTAATCGCGTTATCAAAAGAGGTTAATAAACACTTAGTACAGCAATTTATTGCTCGAACAGTCACCAAGCGCTATATCGCAAAAATCGACGGTGAAGTACCCGAAGATAGTGGCGCTATCAGCTTACCTCTAAGGGTAGATCTTGATGATCGCCCCAAACAGCTCGTCTGTGATGAACACGGGAAGCACGCAGAGACATTTTGGCAAAAAGTCACCACAAAAAGTGGCAAGAGTTTATTACATTTATACCCTAAAACTGGGCGTACCCACCAATTAAGAGTACATTGTGCACATCATCTGGGATTAAACATGCCAATTTTAGGTGATGATTTATATGGTAAAACAGAACAGCGGTTACATTTACACGCTCAACTATTATCTATTACCCACCCACACACCAATGTAGCAATGACATTTGAAGTTAATGCCGACTTCGAATAATACAATTGTTTTAAACACTCATTTGAACACCATTAGCTCCTGCTAATTTACTCAGCAATAAAAACTTGAAAATTTAACTATTTCGAAGTAGATATGTTAACGAATATAGGTTAATGTAACCAGTTCGTATGATATGCGGTTTAATTTTTTTTAACCCTGCAAGCTGACGTTTTCCTTCGTTATATTTTGAAATCACCAAAGCTGTTGATTGTATTCATAAAACTTTAGCTTACTACACGATTAAGGATAAGAGTGGACTATGAAAGAGTGGTATTTCTCAAATAATGGTGAGATCAGCGGACCGTTAGGCTTAGCTGATTCGAATAAATTTATTGCATCGAACCCTGATGTCTATGCGTGGCACCCGTCTTATGCCCAATGGGTACCAGTTAGCCACGTTGAAGAATTTGATATTACAGTGTCTCCGCCACCGCCTCCTGCGGAGATCCCACAACAGTTAATCGAGCGATTTACTGCTAAGGAACGTGAGTTGAATTCAGCCCTTGGCCGAATCGACACCACGCTAAAAACGATTAATTCTTCAATGTCAGATATTGGACGTGACTCAAGCCGTTATAAGGTCACAACAAAAGAGTTGAATGAAAAAGTAGAAGCGACGCTTCGTAGCGTTAATGAACAATATGCCGCACTTCAGAAAACCTTATCAGGTGTGAGTTAATTAAGTTTTACCCGACTTAAAAACTGATTAAATCTGAGTGGCATATAACAATTGTTGTTAACTAAATAAAAAGAATACGACTATGAAAAAATGGTATTTTTCCAAGAATGGTCAAGTAACAGGGCCGTTGAACGAAGTTGAAGCAAAAGAATTTTTAATGAAAGATGGCAACTGTTACGGTTGGCACCCTTCATTCACACAGTGGAAGCCGGTAAGTTGCATTAAAGAATTTGCCCACCTTGTGCCTGTCATCACACCGCCAGCATTGATTCCTCAAGATCTTATTGAAGAATTTACTGCCAAGGAAAAAGCACTTCAAGTTAAAGTCGCGAGCATGGAAGAAAGCGTGGCAGCAACTCAAGGCGTGCTGGTTGAGTTTGAGCAGGAAATTAACACATACAAAAAACTGACAATTAACTTAACTGATGAAGTTAAATCAAATATTGATCCTTTTGAAAGCAAGTACAACTCTTTCAAAGGGTCATTTGATGAGCTAATTTCTGCATTATCAATTGCCAAGACTGAAGTTAATGAGGTGACTACTGACTTCAATCAACGCGTTGCTAAGCAAGCTGCTGAGAATACGAATAGCCCAGTAAGTGCGCCAATTGTAGCACCAGCAGCACCTGCGCCAGAGAAAGCATCAAGCTCTAGCCTTTCTCCTGACAATGTTTCTGAAATCAGTAATCAAATTCAAAAAGCACTGGCAGAAAGTATGCTTAAATCAGCCGCAGAAGACTCTGCAGCAGAAGAGCTTACAGCCGCTAATACAGTAAGTGCAGCAAAAAGCCTTGACCCGGTAGCCGTATCTCCGAAGAAAGAAAAACCAAAAATTGACAAAATTGAATTCTCTGAAGATATCTCTGAAGACAAGCAAGCTGAGGATGCAGCCGGCATTAATGGCGTAACAAGCATCATCAAGTCCGTCTTCAAGGGGGACACTAAGAGAAATGAAAAAAAGTCCGAAACGCCGGATGATGTAGCTCAACTGGCGCAAAGTAACGAAGCTACCGCTAAGAGCAAAAAATCTGGTGAAACTGCAGTTAATGATTCAGCAAACGATTCTAATAACGAATCGGACGATGGTGATAAAGAAGGTAGAATGAGACGTCGTAGAAGACGCACTCATTACATTGCTTCTTAATACTTAGCTAAATATGGCATTGCTCTGCATATCAGAGCGGCGCTAGTTTCTAAGTTTTACTTTGTAAAATGCTAAATGAATTGATTGAAAAAAGGCTTATCTAAACGATAAGCCTTTTTTATTGTTCAATATTGCCATTTAGCGACTTTATCAACGGATAACATATTTCCATTGGCTTTATGTAATCAATTGAGCATTAACGATCAAGTGTTAGCAGCAATCAACCTTGACGCCTCTGTTACCGTTTTGGCATCAGCACGATCGATAATCTTAACCAGTGTGGTTTGAATCACCTCATCTTCCCTTACATCAACTTTACTCTTAAAAGATTGCTGCTGCGGCTCAGCTCCTTCATCTAATACAAACTCAATTATCACTTCGTCAGCGATATCTTGGGTTTTCCCCTGATAGATGATATTAACTTGCGGATAACCTTTAAAACCTGCTTTTACTTTTTTAGCGATTCTCTTTCTTGATTTATCTAAATTCATATTCCATTCCTAAAAGTAAAGCACTGCCATTTGGCGATTAAAAATCTTTCAAGCTATTGTAATAACATAACGATTATTGCGTGATACTCGCAAAAGAACCTTGAGTTAACGCACAAAGTGATATTGGCGATAAACCGATTTCAAGACCGCGCTTACCTGCACTGACATAAATGACATCAAATTGTTCAGCGCTCACATCAATCACAGTCGGTAATCGCTTCTTTTGCCCTAACGGGCTTACCCCACCTAGGACATAACCTGTGGTTTTCTCAACCCGTTGCTTATCTGCCATCACAACTTTTTTAACCCTAACACTCTTAGCCATTTGTTTTAAATTAAGCTTTGAAGAAACGGGCGTAATAGCGACAGCTAATGTTCCATTATCTAACTGCACCACCAAGGTTTTAAAAACTTGCTCAGCACACAGGTTTAACTTAGTTACCGCTTCGTCGCCATATGACTTTGCACTAGCTTCATGTTGATAGCTAAGCACTTGATGACTAATCCCTTCTCTTTCCAATAAATTAATTGCAGGGGTCATGTATTCCTCTACGATTTTATCTCACTCGCTAATTGGGCTGACGTAACTTAGTGGCTGACCTGATTTATCACTCTTTTTAAGCAGAGGTGTTATTGACGACGTTTTCATAGTCAAAAGTTGTAATCTCAAATGGATTTCCATCAGGATCGCTAAAATAAAGCGACCATGAAATATCATGGTCGCTCACCACAAATGTCACTTCATGGGTCGTTAAATGTTGTTGCCATAATAAAAAGTTTGCCGCATCAACACCAAAAGCGACCGTGGTTCTTTTTTGAAGTTCAGATTCAAATAAAGCTAAATGCAAATCCTCATGTGCAACCACTAATGGCCCTTTATCAACAGCCCAAAACGCCAATGACTCAACAACAGAGAAACCTAAAACCGCTTGATACCATTTCACTGCTTGTTGTCGATTCTTAACGTAAATATGGATATGGTCAAATGATTGAAGCTTTGGCATTGACTGTCCTTTAAAATAAATAGATGAATTGGCAAGGGTAGTGCTTTGTAAACGAATGTATCTCAAATTTATATAAAACAATACTTTACAGTTTAAAATGGCTGAGTAATATATGGATATTAAATTCTACAAGGATGTCAAATGCCTCAAGAGTCGCCAGTCGATACGCCTAAAAATACCACTGAGAAGCCTGCAAATAATCAATCTCTAAGTCAATTTTTAAAGCAACTCAAAAGCCAAGTTAGCCACTCAAGCTCTATTGATGTCATTAAAGACGCATTAGATACAGCAATTCATTACCCAAACCAATTGTCTTATAACAATACTAACTTATTCATTGTTATCGCTATAGCCTTATTTAGCGGGATTGGATATTGGTTTTACCTAGAGCAGTTAACTTATTACTACCGCTATACTGACCTGGATTATGCCGTTTTCGCAGTCTGTATCATCACACTAATTATACCAATTTGGCAGTTTTTTAACCGCCGCAGCCAAATTAAAAAAGTCTCAACCCTGATAAGGGACGAAACCTTAAAACACCTATACAATATGCGAGATTGCGATGGCAGTTTTTTAAAGGACGCAGAAAACAAGTTTGTCGACTTTAATCGAGGTAATTACTCTCAAAAAGTAGAATGGGGTAAAGAAATTGATTTTCATGCAGAAAGCGGGTTAATTCGAGCATCTGTGGTTTATCATCATTATGTGGATAGAAGAACTGAAACCTATACTGAATCTGACGGTAAAGGTGGCACTCGAACACGTACTAGAACCGTATACGATCATTACTATCGACAAGGTGTCATCATTCCACCTATCAATAAAACCACCCACTTAGTGATGAGTGAGTCGAGATTATCAAAACGCTGGTCACAACGCTTTATGCCGGCGTCAAGAGAGTTTGAAAAAGCCTTCCATGTTCAAGCACAATCTGAGTTCGATGCGGCTAAGTTTCTGGAGCCTGCTGTCGTAGTGGCATGTGAACAACTCAATAATAAACTAAAAAATCTCACCATTGAATTTGCTCATGATGGAAGCTTATTAATTAATCAACACAATACTAACTTACTCAATCCTGCTATGAATTATGACATCACTGAACCAGAAAAATTTAAACAAGAGTTGCTTAATGACACTTCTCTGTTCACAGTGAATAGTATCTTTGGCTTCGTTAACCAAATCATTAAACACACAACCTAACCTAGGAAATAAGGAACCACTATGGAAATGTCGTATGTGATATTAGCCGTCATTGTTGTTATCGCGATTATTATGCTCACCATTTACAATGCCATTGTTAAAGAGCATAACGCTGTGCAACGCGGTTGGGCTGATGTGTTAACGCAAGAAAGACAACGTAGCCGAATCATCCCTGAACTTGATCGTGTTCTGCAAGAGCACAAAGATTACGAAAGTGATTTGCTGCCTAAAATCACCGCATTACGTCAAGGTATTAATGCGCTGCAAGATAATAATATTGACCCGAAACTGCAAAGCCAAGTTGATAAAGCATCACAAGAATTAATCAAAGGCATCAATGTCGCTGTGGAAGCATACCCAGAACTTAAAGCCTCTGAGTCTTTCGCCAAGTTTATGGGGGAAATTACTGAGCAAGAAGAAAATGTCGGTGCTGCAGTGCGTATTTTTAACCAAAATGTGGCTAATTTTAATAACTGTATTCAAGCTTTCCCTAACAATATCGTCAACAGCTTGTTTAACAAAAAGCAGGTTATTGAAGTATTTACTGACAGTAAAGCCCAAGCAGCTTTTGAATATAAACCTAAGTTTTAGGCCATATTAGCAAGCCATAAATATCATGTTAGTGGGGCTTAATGCCCCACTTTTTTAGGCTTGCTGTACTAAGTTAGGTTGGCCGAAGTAATGTATGTTTTTTGGTATTAAGCTAGATTCAGTCATTAACAAGCCACTGTGAAGTACTACCGCATCATCATCTGAACACAATAATAAGTCTTGTTGGGTATGGGCAACAAAATCCATTATTTGAGCAGTGGGTTCTTGCGGGTTTTTAACGTGTGGTACAAATTGAAAAGGCACTATATTAAGCGCTGATGTGTTAGCTAACCCAATTGAATTTGTATCGCCACATAATATGGCGCTACTGATATCTGGCGTCAATATCATTGCACCAGCACTGACTCCAACAATCGGTAAGCCATTTTCAGCTAAATGATAAAGCTGTTTATCAAGCCCTCGTTGCTTTAGCCAATATAGAAATCGAAACGTATCGCCACCCGATAAATGAACCAAACTAGCCGCTCTTAAAACCTTTAACGTTGCTTGGGCATCAAAGTCCTGCTCTAGTTCCACATACTGAACAGTATTAAACCCAAGTTGACGATAACAATCGGCAATAGGATTAAAAAATTGCCTATGTGCATCAGGTTCTGAAGCGATATAAACCACAGGTAGTGATTTTAAATCGTTTGAAAGTCCATCGATAAAATACCTTAATGCCTTGCTCGCATTGGCGGTATCGGTATGACTTAATAGCGCTACATTCACTCTGAATCCTTTCTATTTTTGTGATTTGAACGATTGGGTGTTTGCTTAGGTAGTTACTGGCTCATAGCGAGTGACTAAAGTTAATAATTAAAGCTAATAACTAGCACTTAGTCGTGTTCCCCCCCCCCCTCGTGGTTGCCTTTATTCAACTAATTAATCATTAGGTAATGATTCGAATAAAGCCCGTTTCTCTTCCATAAAAGCCTGTAATGCTGATGGGTTTTGCATTAAATCAGACATTGCCGTCATCGCCTGAATATGTGCAGGCTCTTGCTGCTGAAACATCAGCTTTCCATGCGCCTGACTCAAGGTTTGTATTTGTTCAAAATTGTCAGCTTGAAAACGCTCGTCACAGGCGCCGCCTAATTGCTTACATGTCATTGTTTTCATCACTTATCCCTAATATCACACCAGTAAACAGCATAAAAAAAGCCTACAAATTACTATTATGTAGATAGCGCATTATTGCAATCCATATCAATAACAACACTGAATTAAGCAATAAAAAAACCAGCTGTGCAACTCTATGCTCAGCTGGTTTTATGTGAGTTAGTCACTCATTTTATAAAACTAAATACTATGACTAACTCATATTAATGGTTACGCCATGAATCAAGACAAACGCTTATGATTGACGACGACGCCAAAGTAACGGTAGCAGCATCAGTAAACCAGCACCCAAACTACCGGCGCCTTCTGGTTTGCTCCAACCATCTTCTAAAGTGTTGCTAACATTTACACTAACTGAAGATGTCACTTGCTCTTCACCATCGCTAATCACAAGTTCAAATACAAGCGATTGATCAACAGAAACTTCAGGGGAGTTTACCGTTAATACTAAACCATCTGCACTGTACTCAGCAGCGGCACCTGACACTTGCTTCCACGTGTATGTTAACCCTTCAGGCTCATCAGCTATAGCAGCAGTAATCGTCGTGCTTTCACCTTCATTTAGTTCAGTGTTACCACTAAAGCTAACATCAAAAGCTAATGGCACATTGATAACAGACACATTAACCACTTGAGTTTTATCCAGTACACCGTCACTGACCGTTAAAGTAAACGCTATTGCTGTATCTGCTGTCACCTCTGGTGCGGTTACAGATAATATAGCCTTAGTGCCATCAAAGGTTAACGCTGGTCCAGCTGTTTGCTCCCAACTGAAGCTAAGCTCTGAACCATCTTCAGCAACCGTAGCTGATGCATCAATAACCAGTGTTTCAGCTTCGTTCACTTGCTCTGGTGCATCGATAATTACGTCAACATCTAAGCTCGGATTAGCTGGATCACCACATTGGTCACCATAAACTTGTTGAACCCACTCTGGGTAATCAATGTATGGGTTACGGTTTCCTTGATACTTATACACGGCATCATTACGCTGTGTATCAGCTGCATCAACTGGATCTTGTTGATGCCAAGCATAAAGTGTACATAGCTTGCCATGCAGTGGGTCGTTATTACTGACTTCATCAGCCGTAGTGATGCGATCCACTGCAACTAAGTCAGGCATGTTACTGTCATTGCCTTGGTAACGTGTATCCATGTAAAGGATCATACGTGCGACATCACCTTTAACTTGATCGCGAGGCTCAAAACAACGTGCCGCAGTATCTAGGTAATTGCCTGGAGCGTCAGCCACCTCAGTTCCAGTATCGCTACACTCATTAAAGTCATAGTTACTACGAGTTGAGTTAACCTTTACATTCGTTGGACGTAAATGGTGCGCATCGGTGTAACCTAATTGCGACTCACTTGGGAATCCATGGCTTTTAGCCCAAACGTGTTCACGGTTCCAGTCACTGGTATTGCCGCCATTATTTTGCTTAGACACAGATAGGCCAGTGTAAAGCTCAATAACATTACTGCTGTTAGCAGGATCTTCATCAGAATAAGACAGTGCAGTCCAAACTTGCTTGTAAGTTAGCTGTTGATGACCTGCTGTAATGGCAACAGAAATGGCATTTTTCATTGCTTCAGCATCATCAAAACTCCCCGTCAGCACGTTAGTATAATAAACGTTACCGTCAAAGGTGCTTGGGTCTGCAACAGGAGTTAACTCTTCACAACCTGAGCAAGGCGTATCTGGGTCTGGCTCAACTGGCGTTTCGCCACATGCACTTTCCCCAGCACAACCTAGGCCATCAGCAGTGTCCTTATCAAATGTCACCCACTGATTGTTATCACCAGGAAATGCTGCTGTTGCATCAGTATCACCAGCGGTGACACTGTCTTTGCGACGTAGCGTTTTATCTTTTGTCGAAAAGTTTGCATCGTTCGGATCCGTCCATTCAGAACCAGGATCTTCACCTAACTTACCTAAACGGTCGATAACCACATCATCTTTATAAAGAACCAGTGCATCATCACCATTAAAATAAGTAACAGTTGAAGCCGTGCCCACTTTGAATGCGTCATCGGCACTGCTGTTATGGAAAACAATGCTTTCACCAGCAGCCAGCATACCTGTTAGTGTTTCGGTATTACCCGCATCAGTGCTGCCATTGCCATATAAACTTAACGTGTATACAGCAGCATCTAAATCAATTGCACTGCCACCTACGTTAGATAATTCAACAGCTTTATTATTGCCACCACCTTCTACGTATTCGGTAATGATTAATACACCAGGTTCAGCAGTACAAGCACCTTCACCAGGGCAACCTAAGCCATCACTGGTGTCTTTATCGAATACTAGCCACTGGTTATCAGTACCCGGAAAATCAGCTGAGGCATTGGTATCACCTGTAGTGATACTAGCTTTGCGTCTTAACGTTTTATCTTTAGTCGAAAAGTTAGCATCGTTTGCATCGGTCCATTCAGAACCTGGGTCTTCGCCAAGCTTGCCAAAACGGTCAATAATGGCGCCGTCTTTTGTCAGCAATAACGCATCGTCACCATTAAAGTAGGTTACAGTTGATTCAATACCCACTTTAAAAGCGTCATCGGCACTGCCATTGTGGTAAACAATACTACTGCCAGCAGCTAATGTACCGGTGAGAATTGACGAGTTACCCGCTTCAGTTGAGCCATTCGAGTAAAGTGTAATCGCGTATTGAGCAGCATCTAAATCTACTGCACTCGTGCCTAAGTTTGAAATTTCAACAGCTTTATTACTACCACCACCTTCAACATACTCGGTAATGACAAGATCAGCATTGGCAGCTGTTGACGCTGCAGCTAACAGTAGGGTAACTGCTTTTGCGACTGCGTTAATTTTATTATTCATAGTCGTATCTTTTTATTAGAAAGTGAGGTGCAGCTAGCGCTAACACCTCACTTTGGGGTTGAACTTATTTACGATTACGGCGACGTAATGCCGATAATCCCAACAGACTCAGTAGACTGATAAGTCCGGTGCTACCGCCGCTACCATCATGTTTTTCTTCTTTGATATCAGCCACTAATGCATCACGACTTGCGACTTCGATATCTAATGAAACCGTAGAACCATCAACCACTGTTCCGTCACGTTCCAGTGTCACCTTGGCAGTGAAACGAGCAGATGGAGCACCAAACACTTCGAAGTTCACCAAGGTTTCGCCGTCTTGAGTTAATACCACATTCGGTTCAACCAATTGGCTCATGTCTAATTTAGCTTCATCATCTTTTGGTGTGAGCTTAATCTTAGCGATATCACCCGCCATAGCCCCTGCAGCTTCAGGGATCTGATATGGCACTTTAATCAACTTATTAAGCTTGGTTAGATAGATAGGCGTGCTTGAGTCAGCTTCACCCGGTAAATAACTTAGTGTCACAAGCGCTGGATCATGATCCGACGAGCGGAAGTGATCTTCGGCATAAAACTTGTTGTACTCGTTATCGTAGTCGCCTTTGTATTCATTGTTGTAATCGTACAAGCTAGATTCAGCAGCATTAATGTGCCAATCCGATGCATCAATCACACGATCTTCAAGCGATGGAGAAATTAAGATGTGATCTAATGAGCCCACTTCGTCGTTATAAGAATAACTCCAAGGTGTTTTGCCTTTTTCTTCAAAGACTTTAGAAATAATATCGATGTAACCGTAGCTTTGTGTAATTGCCACAGGTGACCCATCGCTATTAAATTGCGGCTTAGTACCAACAAAAGTATGGCTTGCTGTCATCAAGGCTTTATTACGTGGATTTTCGGTCAGAACCAGTAACGGATCCTCTTTAGCGTAAGCATTCAAATCACCTAAGATGATGCTATCGCCTTCAACAGACTTTAACTCTTCAGCTAAATGTACTGCACCAGAAATACGGAACTCAGAACACGAACCTTGGTAATCAAGATCTGGCGCATCATCAGTCCATTTAGTGGCATCACCAAACTCAACACCTTGCCAGTCTTCCCAACAGGTTGACCCTTTAGATTTAAAGTGATTAACCGCTAAGGTTAAACGCTTACCTGTTTGGTTTACCATGAAGGTGACAACTAGCGCATCACGATGATAGTTTTGACCACTTTCTAGGATCTCATCGTTGTTGTCCTTGATGACTTCGTTGTTGTCATTAACAATGGTAGGCGCTTTTTGTTGTGGCATTGTCACAACTCGTGTGCGTTCAATACTCAGCTTGCTTGGGCGATAAATAATACCCGTTGCAATTGCATCAGAACCTAAAGCATCTAACTCATCAAGCATTTGGTTACCGTTGTGGTCGAAACCAACAAACACATAACGGTTTTCTGTTGAGTAAGGCTTATCAAAGTTATCGGCATACTCATCGTTATAGTAAACGTTAACTTCATTGACTAAATCTGCAATCGCACTTTTTAGTCCATAACCATTGTTTTCAATTTCCATCAAACCAACAACGTCAGCATCGAGTGCACGAATAGCTTCAACTAACTTAGTTTTCTGTTGGATGAATTCATTGTAGGTATCAGCACCACGGCTCTGGCCGAATTGGTTTTGATCACCGCCAAATGGCGAATTAAAGTAATTGAATAGGTTTTGACTTGCGATACGAATAGCAAATTCATCATCGGCTACTGTTTCATCAATATCAGGGCTATCAGTTCTTGGCAGGTTGTGAACAAAGTTATTGCTCGTTAGCTCATTGGTAACTGTTAAGGTGTAGTCGCCGTAGCTGTAACTAATCACACCTTCCATACCCACTACACTGTCATCAATGCGAATGTAATTATTTTCAGGTGCAACTGAAAAATTAGGGTAATAAGGGATATTGTCATTACTTGCCTGTGTCGCGCTTTCAATCACTAAGCGATAGTCATTATTTTGCGCTGCAGCTGCAATCGACTCAGGTGTACCAGCAACATTTAACTGATTTGGCTGCATGTTAGGACGCATATAAGCCAACGTCATATTGTTGCGGAAACTGTCGTAGTTAAAGCTGAAACTACGAGAAACACGCATGTCTTGATTACCCTCTTGTTGAGGATTCAAGTCTTCTGGTAAATTAACCACCATGCCTTCGTAGCGTGCTAATGTGGTTTCAAAAGAACCACCATCAGAATCGAGTATTTCGATATCTGTAGCAACAGTCGCAGTAAAGTCACTGTTAGTGATTTCCCAGTTTTCGGCACTTAACTGAGTTTGACCATAACTTTCAGCAACATCACTACCTAAACAAACGGTGCGGCCGACAAGTTGGCTATCAGCGCTGCCACTTTCAACAAAAATACCGTCAGACGTTAATGGATTACCATCTGCAACTTCATCGCGTAGATAGAAACCTTTCTTAGGTAGGTCAACAACAGCAGTTACCACACCTTGCACTGCAACCGCTTCACCTTTTAGTGGAGACTCGCCACCAGTACCTTGAATGTCACTGATGCGGGTTAAGTTTTCACATACGAATGGAACATATGATTCAGCAAGATTTGGCGCACCAACTGTGCTCATATCCAGTGGCGTAATCACTTCCCACTGCGATGCATCAAAGTCACTTGACGGAGCTGGCGCATTGCCTTCACTGTCTTGGCGACGACGTAAAGTTGTGTCTTCAGCCCATACGCTTGTATTATCCGCAGCGCCAACTCGGTCAATAATCACATCACCGTTTTTAATATAAAAACCGTCATTACCGCTTAAGTAAAAATCACTGTAGTTACCATTACCTTCACCAATAACGAACGCTCCGCCATTATCAGTAATGATTTGTTTGTACTCGTCACTCGCAGCCGAATTAAGTACAACAACAGATTTACCCGCTTCAACTGTAATACCGGTTAATAGCGGCTCACCTTCAGCTGTTAACATTTGATTTTCGTATTTACCATTACCCCACATAAATGCGGCAGTTTCATCGGTAAAAGTGAAAGATTCAGTTGCGTGAGTATTCGTAATTTCTACAGAGCCAACTTCAGCGCCATAATTTTTTTGCACCATTTCGGTGATCAGTAGATCGTTGACGCCAGCGTTGGCACCTACACTGATGACACTGGCGATTGCCAGTGAAAGGAAACTTTTCTTCATAGTAAACTCGATAATTGTTTAACTGAAAATGAAACTAGAAGTACATGCGTACGTATGCATAGCCGGCTTCTGGCGCTTCGCCTACACGACCTTCAACAGACAACACAATGTCTCTTGCTGGGCGGTAATTAAAACCTACGCTTGCCCAGCGACGATCTTTGCCATATTCAGCGGGTAATTCCGTGAAGTCATAGTTCGGGCTTTCAACATCCCAACTCTCATACTCTTCATGGTTAGCTGAAGCTATAAATTCCCAAGATTCATTCAGTTGGTATTTACCGCTTAACGTGAGGCCATAATTGCGGAACGTTTCATAAGCGAGATACACATCGCCACTTTTACGTGTTGCAAGATCTTCATCTTCAATAAAACCATTTAAGCCTAATGCAATATCAGAGGTCACTTGAACACGCATCCCAAGACCAAATAATTGCTGTTCGCCATACTTAGACTCACCTTCTGAACCGCCACGCGCTTCAACACCAGCAACAACAGAAACAATGTCTGACATCCAACCAACGTAGCCATTTACAATGTCACCTTGAGGTGAACCATTCTTATGCTTTCCTTCATAAGAATAAGAAACGCCGTAAAGCAGATGATCGAACTTAGCTTCGTACTTAACCGTGTTTTCTTGATCGCCCGCTTCACCAGTTTCAACAGACTTATTAAATGTAAAATCACCGAAATGATCGTATTCATCAAAAGCGGTATCCGTTAAACCAAGTTCAATCCAATGATGATCATCAAACATATAACCGACATACATTTTGTCGATAGCAAGTTCAAATTCGCCGTCACCACCTAGCCAATTGCGACGTTGATAATCCAACTCCAATCTGTATATGTAGTTTGAGCGCTGTCCTTTTACTCCCAAGGTTGCAAAACTGTCATCAACATACCCTTTGGTGTCATAAAACTCGTCATGGTTGTAATCTGAATTAGTACCAAAATGGCCACCAACACCCACTTCACCATAAAGGTCAAGGTAATCCCCATTGTCCTCTTGTTGTAATGTCACTGCACTGGCAGTTGTCATACAAAACAAAGAGGCTAATGCGATTGCAACTGTTGTTTTTTTAAGCATCGCGTTTATTTCCATTAGTAAACTTCAGTGACTTCATTTGAAGGCTGAATTCTGACTTATTTATTATTTGTGTGAGGTTGACTTATTGACGATGAACATATTGGAAGCGTTTTCATATTTAAAAAACTTATTAATAAAAACCGAACAAAAGATATTCAAAGAAATGTAAACCAAGCAAAAACAGAGGTGAATTAACACTGTTAACACTCGATTTGTTAATAACCAGTTAATATTAACTTGTAAAAAGCTGGAATGAATTGAACAAAAAACACCCAATTTAAAGCGGCATTTCAAAACCCTCAGCATTTACATTGTCATTACATTTGTTTGATTAACTTATATAAGAAGTCGTCACAATCAACATTCGAATATTAAGCAAGTTACATATGTATAGCAAGGCACGGATAGAGATCCACATCACAAAACATAAGCACTACCAAAGTTTAACAAAAGAGAAATAACCTATACATTATATGCACTTAACTTTCTACCAAGTGATACAAGAACCTAAACATAATTAACCGTATTGCAAAACAATAGAGGAATATAAGAAGGAGACTTTTAATAAAAACAGCGCCATATAAAAACAACAATTACGAGCTATCACAAAATAAACCAAGCAAACATAGACTTAACCAAAAACAATGATAGATATTTAAATTGTAATATTACAAATATAGTTCGAAATAAAAAACAGAGATAAAAAATCAACAAATATTAAATAAGATACAAATTTACACAAACTGTTATTTAATCGATTTAGTTAGACTTATATTCATCACATGCGACGTTAAATTAAAATCAACGTTATTTAGTTACAAAAAGAACACAAAAAATCTAATTTAGAAGTGTAAAACAATTTCTCGAGGGGGTTAACTTTACTTTCCAGTAACAAATAGGCTCTTGATTCATTCAATTTAGCGTCTTGCCAAAAACAAGAGCGAGAAGATGAAGATCAATCGCACCAGGTTATACCGCTAAAAATGAATATGTATATTTATAAAGCGTAAATGAGGCATTGAAGAGTCTGCTTGATATGCGCAGAGTTGGGACTGATGTTAATTGATTGGCTAAGTTAAGAGAGACTAAGTTAGGAGAGACTAGGTTAAGAAAGGCTGGTAATGTGATTAGCTAAGAGCAGCTGGAAACATACTAAGGTTACCCGTGAACGTTTGAGCCTTAATTTAGGCGGCACAGTCAAATCTGTAGAACAGCCGCCCATAAACACAATGATGTATCGACAGCTTTTTTATTAATAGTCGAAACCAATTTGCGCTTTGATACCGTCATTAAAAGCATGCTTAATCGGTTGTACTTCGCTTACGGTATCTGCCAATTCGATAATATCGCGGTGACAGGCACGTCCAGTAATAATCACATGCTGCATTGGTGGACGATTATTCAGCGCCTCTATCACACGGGCTAAATCGATATACTTATATGTCACCATATAAGTTAGCTCATCTAATAACACTAGGTTTATCGATTCATCTTTAAGTAACTTTTCGGCATTTTGCCAAGCAGACTCCGCAGCAGCCACGTCTTTTTCACGATCTTGGGTTTCCCAAGTAAATCCTGTGCCCATGACATAGAATTCAACCCCAACTTTTTCCAGTAGATTACGCTCTCCGCACTCCCATCCACCTTTAATGAATTGCACAACGGCCGCCTTTTGTCCATGACCAACACAACGTGTCACAGCACCAAAACCAGACGTTGATTTGCCTTTACCATTGCCCGTAAGCACTAATAAAATGCCCTTTTCATCTTGAGCTGCAGCAATTTTTGCATCGACACCTTCTTTGAGTTTTTGCTGGCGAGCTTTATGACGTTGCGCCTTAGTATCAGCATGGTTAACCTCAGTTGATTCAATGCTGTTATTGGTGACATTTTCAGACTTTTCCATTAAAGACTTCCTGTTAATTTTTCCATATCAAGATGTGTTTCTAACACATCCGCTAATCTTTCTAATTGTTGCTCTCGAATTTGATTAATATCCAACGACTCAGCAGATGAAAGTCCTGCCCAGCGTAAAATCAGTTGGCAAGCATCGGGGCTGTCAAATAGCCCGTGCATATAGCATCCCAGTATCTGATTATCATGACTTACTTGTCCGTCAAAACGAAGCGAAGGTACCCCAGTTTGTTCATCTTCTTCGTGATTGCCGATATTCTTATTAGCAACGCTATTAACGCTGCTTTTAGCGCTGTTTTTAGCGCTGGTATTAGCATTGGTATCAGCTTGCTCATAAAATATTTCAACAGGTTGATTCAGGTTAGCCTCAGTCAATAAGTGACTTTCACCACAATGAATTTCATAACCTGACACCGCTACCTTATCGTCATCAAGCTGTAAGTAACCGCTTACTTTGGTGAGTAATTTTTCATTCGTGAGTGTGGTGTTTAATGCTAACAAGCCTAAACCTTTGCTTGAGCCGGCTTCGTCTTCAATGCCTAATGGGTCATCAATGTGGTGGCCTAACATCTGATATCCGCCACAGATACCAATGACTTTACCGCCATACCGTAAGTGCTTATTAACCAGCTTGTCCCAGCCTTGCTCACGCATGAAAGCTAAATCGGTGCGCACATTTTTGCTGCCAGGCATGATAATTAAGTCGGCGGCAGGCGGCAGCGATTTCGCTTGGGTTTGTTGACTTATATAATGAAAATCAATCTGTGGATGTAAGCGAAGCGGGTCAAAATCAGTGTGATTACTGATCCTGGGAAACACAAATACAAGCACAGTGATTTTTTGCTGATGCTCGATAACGTCACTCGTTTTTAAAGGGCTATCAATCAAGGCATCTTCTGCATCAAGGTGTAAATCATGTAAGTAAGGTAATACCCCTAATACTGGCTTATTAGTGTAACTTTCAAGCCAGTCAATTCCCGACTGCAACAAACTAATGTCGCCTCTAAATCGGTTAATAACAAAGCCTTTCACTCTGGATTGTTCAGATAAACTTAACAGCGCTAAAGTGCCTACAAGGTGTGCAAAAACGCCGCCCTTGTCGATATCTGCAATAATAATGACAGGGCAATCAACGGCTTCAGCAAAGCCCATATTAGCAATATCACCCTCACGTAAATTAATCTCTGCTGGGCTACCTGCACCTTCAACGATGACCATGTCATATTGATGCGTTAATCGCTCAAATGATTGCAAAACAGCATTCTTCGCTGTTGCTTTATAATGGCGACTTTCTGGGCCAAAAAACGTTTTGGCCTCTAATGAAGTCAGTGCTTTACCATGAATGATGATTTGCGCTCCCGTATCAGAGCTTGGCTTTAACAGTACCGGATTAAAGTCAGTATGTGGTTCAAGCTGACATGCAACCGCTTGCAATGCTTGAGCTCGACCTATCTCACCGCCGTCTTCTGTGACTGCACTATTTAACGCCATATTTTGGGGTTTAAATGGCGCAACCTGCGTGCCTTTTCTGGCAAATAAGCGACATAAGCCTGCCACTAAGGTGCTCTTACCTGCATCAGATGTGGTGCCTTGCACCATTAAGGTTAACGCTTTACCCGCTTGATAAGAATGAGGCTTACTCAACAGATGTAGTATCTCCGAATCATCAGTATCAACTTGAGTCACATCTTGGGGGGCAGTGTTCATATGGCGTTGCTGCTGACTTTCGGGCTTTTCTTGATTGCTCATTAACGCCAATCATCCTTCAAATTTGGGTTATGTAAGTGATGACATGATGTCATTTAACGTTGACGCATTATTTTAGTGATATGGGAATGCCTGCGACCACTAGGCTAACCTTATCAGCTTGCGCAGCAATAGCTTGATTAAGCCAACCAGCCTCATCAGCAAAACGACGGGTTAACTCCCCTAACGGAACAATCCCTGAACCCACTTCATTACTGATAAAAATCACTTGCCCTTTTAATGACGGTAAACAAGCTAGCAAAGCTTGCTTTTGCTGTTGCCATAAGTCATCCACGCCATTACGGTGCGTTTCTTCACTAGCAATTAAGTGATTAGATAAATATAAGGTGAGGCAATCGACTAATATTACGCAATCATCAGCGTGGTAGTTTTGCAATGTTGAGGCTAATGCCATTGGTGTTTCAATTAATTGCCATGGCAGATTGGAGTCAACTCTATCTTGCTGATGTTTGGCTATTCTGGCCGTCATTTCATCATCTAAGGCTGTGGCAGTGGCAACGTAAACACAACGAAAACCTTGCTCAGCATACTGCTTTGCAATGGACTCACCGTATCGACTTTTCCCTGAACGGGCTCCGCCTAAAACTAGATGGATCATGTTGATAAACCTATAGTTAAAATAATGCAGTAGCAGACAATTTCGCTTACTTGCTGCGCAGCCCCTAACGTGTCGCCAGTGTAACCACCAATTTGACGATTAAATCCCCATACCAGTAATTGTCTTGTGGCCACTAACGCTAATAATAGAACAAACGCCAATACACCGTTTAAACAAGCCAGCACGACAAAACCGCTTAAACATAAAATCAATAAATCATTAATGTGCTGATATTGAGCCAAAGGCTTTGACTTACTGCCGTCATCTTCGGTGACATACTGCTCAGAAAAAATCATGCTTGCTGCAACAACTCGACTTAAAGGATGCGCTACAATCAATGCAATTGCTGCTTTAAGTGGGCTGTATAGAGCAATTTCAACCAATAGTTGCCATTTTAACAATAAGGTTAACCCTACGGCTAAAGTGCCATAAGTCCCTATTCTAGAGTCTTTCATAATGCGTAGCTTATCAGCGACTTTCCAGCCGCCACCAAAGCCGTCAGCCGTATCAGCAAGGCCATCTTCATGAAAGCCTCCTGTCATTAATACGCTGGCGATAATCGCTAAGATCACTGCAACACCATTAGGCAGCACTAATTGGCTTAACCAAAACACGCTCGCACTCATTGTGCCAACCAGTAACCCCACCACACCAAAATAACGACTGGCTTTATTTAACTTTTCACTGTCAAATTCAACCCAATTAGGAATAGGAATACGGGTAAAAAAACTCACCGCAATGAGCACTAGATTAAGCTGTTTTTTCAACCAACTGGCACGATTTACAGAGCCTGATTGCAACGACATTCATCATCCTTTGTTAGTTAAGTATAATCTTGAATTAGCTAGTGTTGCTTCATTAACTGAGCACAGGCAAAGCCATAACTTAAACCACATTACTGACACCAGCTTTGTCAAAACTGGCCATATCATTGTAAAAATTGACCGCCGCTTGAATCATAGGTAATGACAACGCAGCGCCTGTGCCTTCACCCAAACGTAAACCCAGCGACAATAAAGGTTTAGCATCTAACGCTTGTAGCATTTTTTGGTGGCCTTGCTCATCGGATTGATGGGCAAAAATAAGGTAGTCTCTAGCACTTGGGTGTAATGCCACCGCAACTAACGCTGCCGCCGTTGCGATAAAGCCGTCTATCACCACCAGCATTTTCTTTTCTGATGCCGCTAAAATTGCGCCAGTCATTTGCACAATTTCAAAGCCACCTAAGCAAGCCAGTACATTTACAGGATCATGAATTTTGTCGCGGTGAAGATTCATTGCAACCGTTAATAACTCACGTTTAAGTGCAAAGGACTCATCATCAATGCCAGTCCCACGTCCAACACACTCTTTGACATCTAATTTTAGCATCGCAGCCATTATGGCTGCCGCTGAAGATGTATTACCAATCCCCATTTCCCCTAATGCAATAAGATTGCAGCCAGAATCAAAATGTCGCTGCACTAGGTCATTGGCAAAACTAAAACCATCTTTTACTGCGAGTAAATCCATTGCTTGTTTTTGATGAATAGCCTGAGTACCGGCTCCTAGCCTATGATCAGTCACTTTAGGGTGGTCGCTTGGAGTTAACATACCGCAATCAATGACTTCCAGATTCAATCCCATTTGACGACAAAACACATTAATCGCCGCACCGCCACTCGCAAAATTGTTCACCATTTGCTGAGTCACTGCACTAGGCGCAATCGACACCCCGTGATTTGCGATGCCGTGATCACCTGCAAAGACCAACATTGCTGGCTGATTAATGGCTAACTTTTGGCGGTTATTAAATGGTTCAGTTAACTGTACTTGCGCTATTTGCTTTGCCAACGACTCAAGTGAGCCTAATGCCCCTAACGGTTTGGTTTTTTGGTTTATTTTATGTTGGATCTGTTCATCATTAAGATGATTAACGGGATCAACTGCGAACATACTTCATACTCCCAAATGCGCCTAGCGGCGGTGACGTAACACAAATAAGAAAAACACACTACCAATTGCCGCAGTAATTATACCGACAGGCAATTCTTGGTTGGACAACAAACAACGAGCTAATACATCAATCCACACCATAAATAAGCCCCCTACAAACACTGTTGTAAAAATAGGTTGCTGGCCAGGAAAGAGTAACCTTACAGTATGAGGGATCATCAAGCCTACAAAGCCGATACCACCACAACTGGCGACTAAAGTTGCTGTAATCAGCGAGCACAGAATCAACATATATAGCCTTAATCTGGCGACATTGACCCCTAGTGAGTGGGCAGTTTCATCCCCAGCTTGTATCGCAATCACTTGACGCTTGAACGCAAGAATAATTATCACGCTGGAGCACACTACAACAGCTGGGATAATCAAACCTGACCAACTGGCTTTGGCAAAACTTCCAAGGCTCCAGAACAAAACAGACGCCGCTGCTTGAGGGCTTGAGAAATACAGCACTAAGCTAGTTAATGCGCCAAACATAAAAGAGGTAGCGACCCCTGAGAGCAGCATTCTTTCCACCTGACTTGCTCTGCCAAAACCCGATAACGACAGCACTAATAGCACTGAAAAAAGCGCACCGATAAATGCCCCGACAGGAAGACTTAATGATGACCAAGACCACCACGCATCATGACTAAATAACCCTGACCGGTAAATCGCGCCAGCCCATAAGCTATCGGACTGCGAAAGCCATTGCTGCACTAAGCCTTGAGTGCCGAAAAAACTCAACACCAACACAGCGCCAAAAGAGGCACCAGAACTTATACCAAATAAATAGGGATCAGCTAATGGGTTTCTCGTAACAGTTTGCAACACGCTGCCAGCCAAAGCTAAGCCGGCACCAGCAATAAACGCCAATATAATCCGTGGCATACGCAACTCAAACACAATACGTTCAGTTATTGCCGTTACGCCATCAGTGCTTGCAGAAGCGCCCAACATGGGTTCTGTAAAAAGTAAAAAAACTTGTCCGAAACTAATATTTGCCGCACCAAAACTGGCTGCTGCAATTGGGGTAATTAAGGTCATCAATGCTGTCAATGCCAATAAGCATTTATGGCGAAGGGAATAAGTCGCAAACATTAAATCCCCTCCTTGTTATCTTGTTGCCGTGTTTGATGATGGGGATGCTCATCTTGATAACCGTAAAAATAGGTAATCAATGGCTTACCATGTTGGGGATGGCGATTAACTTGGCAGCAAACACCAAACACATCGCCGATAATCTGCTCGGTTAACACTTGATCTGGTAACCCTTGAGCTATACACGCGCCCTGATTTAACAATAACAACCTATCACACACTGCACTGGCTAAGTTCAGATCGTGAATTGACGCTATAACACTGATCCCCAACTGGCGCACCAATTCTAAAATTTGGATCTGATAACGAATATCTAAATGATTTGTTGGCTCATCAAGGATTAACAACTGCGGTTTTTGTACAATAGCTCTGGCAATAAGTGCACGCTGCTTTTCGCCTCCAGAAAGCTGTTCATATTGTTGGCTTGCTTTTAACGCCAAACCGACTTTATCTAGCGCTTGCATCACATTATGTTTATCAGCTTGAGTATCTGTTTCAAATAGCCCTTTATGAGGCGTTAATCCCATTGCCACGATTTGTTCACAGCTCATTGCAAAATAATGCGGAGTCTCTTGTTGAACGACAGCAACTTTTGTCGCTAAATGCTTTTGGCTGATGCGGCTAATATCTTCACCAAACAAGGTGATCTGGCCTCTATCTGGTGAGATATAACGATACAAGCAGCGCAATAAACTGGACTTGCCTGCGCCATTTGGACCAATCAGTCCCAGCATTTCACCTTGTTGCAGTGAAAAGCTGACATTGGAAAGAATCGCCTGTTGTTGCACTGACCAATAAAGTCGAGCCACCTTAAGCGCCTCACACATTGAGCCATCTCGTTGCTGCTGATTTTGAGTCATGAAGCCGTCGCCAGAAAAGCAGACTTAATACGTAAAGCACACACACTGACGCGTTGAGCATCTAATGCGACGTGACCTGACAAGCAATGACCTAATCTAGCTAGGTTCTGACACATAAACGCAATGCAATCTAATGCAGCGCCATGTATTACAGTGGTATAAAACATGAATTCTCCGCCTGAGTCACCCGCTCAGGTTGATTAAAGGCACTGGATAGTGAATAAATGCAGTGCGTAAAAGGCTGTGAACCATCATAAAAAAGCTAGGTATCTGACTTAGTTATTCGTAAAAAATAACATTACAGTTGCGGGTACAGTTCATGCTAATCAATCTGACCTTGAGTCAAATTGAACCATGATTCCCTATTCATCCGTTAGTATGACAAAACAGATTAACTTTATTTATACTTAAACGATAGCGACAATAACCCATCCGCTATCGCGACCTATTTTATGCTTTCTTACAGATTAAGATAACACGTAAAAAAGTATGTAAAGATTGTACGCTAAATTAAGGGCTTGTTCAGCAAAAACGCGCTGATGTGCCCCCTATTATTGACTCTATGCAGACCAATGAAGTTGAAACTTAGGCTCGCTGCTTTCATCTGCCCAAAAAACTGAAATAGAAACCGTCGCGGCGTAATCAATGGATAAGGTGTTATATATGCCTTGGCATTGTTCAAGACCAAGCACCAAAGCAATGATGGTACGTATGACACCACCATGAGTGACGATAATAGCCAAAGGTTCAGGGGTATTTTTTGCTAACTCAGAACGATTTACGTTAAGCTCAGGGCTGTTACCTTTAAGCTCAGGACTGTTACCTTTAAGCTCAGGGCTGTTCGCCACTTGACGTAATTGCTGACACACCTTGTTAAAACCAGATGCGACACGCGTTTCAAATTCACTCATCGACTCTGCATTCGGTGGTGTATGCTGCCAAGGATTGTCCCAGTATTGATTAATCTTATCGCCAAACTGTTCGTATAAAGAATCAAATGACACCCCATCCCAGTCACCAAAATCAATTTCGGCCAACTCAGGCATCAACTGCACCGCAGGTAATGGCGTGTTGACTGACTGATGAGCCTCATCATTCATTTCACTTAAGGCAGTGTTAGCAGTATTTAACTCAGTAAATAACCCATGAGTAAAATGCTGGCAGCGTTGTAAAGGTGAGCTTATCAAGCTTACTTTCGGAAAATGAGGCACAAAATCAATCTGCTTAATACGATTTAGCATCGTAGCCGCACCGAGTTCGCTCAAATTAACATCCGTTTTTCCACGCAATATATTGCCGCCTTCACATTGTCCGTGTCGCAGTAATACTATCTTAGCGTGTGATAATCTAGTCACTCTAGGCTCCCTTTTTATACATTCCTGCACGTTCACCGTTCACAAAACCGTTTATCTGCACCAAGTTCAGCATTATTCATCATACTGGACTGAGTTAGTGCATTCTGACACTTGCTCTTGGAAACAAACTTCACGTATTATGGACGTCTATACGTTTAAATGTCCAAACAAATATTAATGCTGAATACTTTTACGAAGCGAGTTTGACTTAGGCCGCCTTTTATATAGTGCAAAACAAGGTATGCTAATTTCTCAAGTTTCGAATATTCACATAATAAGAAATAGCTAATAGCAACTGCTAGCATAGCAATAAAGGTACTCAAATATGGCGAAGTCGACTTCCTACAGTCAGGTTCTTGAACAACTTACCAATACGCTAAAAGAGCGTATCGTGATCCTCGATGGTGCCATGGGGACAATGATCCAAGACTATAAATTGGAAGAAGAAGATTACCGTGGCGAGCGCTTCAAAGACTGGCATTGCGATGTGAAAGGCAATAATGACATGTTGGTACTAAGCCAGCGCCAAATCATTAAAGACATTCACACTAAATACATGTTAGCGGGCGCTGACATTATTGAAACCAATACCTTTAACGCCACGACCATTGCGATGGCTGATTACGACATGCAAAGCTTGTCGGCTGAAATCAACCTCGAAGGCGCTAGAGTTGCCCGCGACGCCGCTGACGAAGTAGAAGCACAAACAGGCATTAAACGTTATGTTGCAGGTGTTCTAGGGCCAACCAACCGTACTTGTTCGATTAGCCCAGATGTGAATGATCCCAGTTTTCGTAATGTCAGTTTCGATGAGCTTGTTGATGCCTATGTCGAATCCACCACTGCATTAATTGGAGGTGGCGCAGATATCATTATGGTAGAAACCATCTTTGATACTCTCAATGCCAAAGCCGCCCTATTTGCCATTGAAACCGTGTTTGATACTTTAGGCGATCGCCTGCCAGTAATGATATCAGGCACGATTACCGATGCATCAGGCCGGACATTAACCGGACAAACCACTGAAGGTTTTTATAACTCACTGCGCCACATCAAACCGATTTCTATTGGCCTTAACTGTGCATTAGGCCCTAAAGAGTTACGTCCATATGTAGAAGAATTATCTCGCATTGCAGAATGTCATGTCTCAGCGCATCCCAATGCCGGCCTGCCCAATGAATTTGGCGGTTACGATGAAACGCCAGAAGAGATGGCCGAGGTTATTATCGACTGGGCAGCAGAAGGCATGCTGAATATTGTTGGCGGTTGTTGTGGTAGCACACCGGCACATATCAGCGCGATTCGTGATGCCGTTATCACCCACGCACCTCGCACTATCCCTGACATCCCTGTTGCGTGTCGTTTATCTGGGCTTGAACCGTTAACCATCGATGGTGACTCATTATTTGTTAACGTTGGCGAGCGCGCGAACGTCACAGGCTCTGCTAAATTCTTACGTTTAATTAAAGAAGAAAAGTTTGAAGAAGCCTTAGATGTGGTACGCGAGCAAGTTGAAAACGGCGCGCAAATCATCGACGTCAACATGGATGAAGGCATGCTTGATGGCGCAGAGTCGATGAAAAAGTTCTTAAACTTAATCGCCTCAGAGCCAGACATTTCTCGTGTGCCTATTATGATTGACTCATCTAAATGGGATGTCATTGAAGCAGGCCTTAAATGCGTACAAGGCAAATCCATTGTTAACTCAATTTCAATGAAAGAAGGCGAAGCAGCCTTTATCAAACAAGCCACATTAGTCAAACGCTATGGCGCTGCTGCCATTGTCATGGCCTTTGATGAAGACGGCCAGGCCGATACCCGAGCCCGTAAAACTGAAATTTGTACGCGTGCTTATCGTGTATTAGTTGATGTGGTTGGCTTTCCACCTGAAGACATTATTTTTGACCCTAATATATTTGCGATTGCCACCGGAATTGAAGAGCACGACAATTACGCTGTCGACTTTATTGAGTCGATTAAAGACATCAAAGCCACATTACCCTATGCGATGATCTCTGGCGGTGTATCGAATGTGTCGTTCTCGTTCCGTGGCAACAACCCAGTGCGTGAAGCCATTCATGCGGTGTTTTTATACCATGCGATTCAAGCAGGTATGGACATGGGGATTGTTAACGCGGGTCAATTAGCCATTTATGATGATATCGACCCTGAACTTAAAGAAAAAGTTGAAAACGTGGTGCAAAATTTACCTTGCCCCGTTGCTGATTCAACCAATACAGAACAACTGCTTGATGTCGCTGAAAAGTTTCGTGGTGACGGTAAACAAGTCGCGAAAAAAGAAGATTTAGCATGGCGAGCTTGGCCTGTTGAAGAGCGCTTATCCCACGCCTTAGTTAAAGGGATTACTGAATTTATTGACCAGGACACTGAAGAAGCACGCCTACAAGCAGTCCGTCCACTGGATGTGATTGAAGGGCCATTAATGAATGGCATGAATGTCGTCGGTGACTTATTTGGCGCGGGTAAAATGTTCTTGCCGCAAGTGGTGAAATCCGCCCGAGTGATGAAAAAAGCCGTGGCCTATTTAAACCCATTTATTGAAGCCGAAAAAGTGGAAGGTCAATCCAACGGTAAAATCCTCATGGTGACCGTTAAAGGCGATGTGCACGATATCGGTAAAAATATCGTTGGTGTGGTATTAGCTTGTAATGGTTATGAGGTGATTGATTTAGGCGTAATGGTACCTGTTGAGAAAATCATCGAAGTCGCCATTGCTGAAAACGTTGATATTATTGGCATGTCGGGACTGATTACCCCAAGCCTTGATGAAATGGTGCATAACGTTAAAGCCTTCCATAAAGCAGGTTTAACCATTCCATCCATCATTGGCGGCGCTACTTGCTCAAAAATTCATACCGCCGTTAAAATTGCCCCACACTCACCCACTGGGGCCATTTACATTGCCGATGCGTCTCGCGCCGTGCCAATGGTGTCAAAACTCATCAGTAATGACACACGCCAAGCCACCATTGATGAAGCGTATAACGAATACGAGATGATGCGAGAAAAACGTTTATCACAGACTAAGCGTAAAACCATTGTGTCAATTGACGCTGCCCGTGAAAACCGCTGCCAGCATGATTGGGGCAAGTACACACCATTCACACCTAATGTATTAGGTCGTCAAGTATTTGATGACTACCCATTAGAAGACTTAGTTGATCGTATCGACTGGACCCCGTTTTTCCGAAGCTGGGAGCTACACGGCCGCTTCCCAGACATTCTTGATGATAAAGTCGTTGGTGAAGAAGCCCGTAAACTCTATAAAGATGGCAAAGCTATGCTTGAAACCATCATCAGTGAAAAGTGGCTCACGGCCAAAGCCGTCATCGGCTTATTCCCAGCAAACACCGTCAACCATGACGACATTGAGCTTTACACTGACGAGACTCGCACCGAAGTTGAAATGACCACTCATCACTTACGCATGCAGCTTGAACGTGTGGGCAATGACAACTTCTGTTTGTCCGACTTTGTTGCGCCAAAAGCCTCAGGTGTGGCCGATTACATGGGCGGCTTTGCGGTAACCGCAGGTCACGGTATCGACGAACATGTGGCACGCTTTGAAGCAAACCATGATGACTACAACGCGATTATGCTCAAATGTTTAGCTGACCGTTTAGCCGAAGCCTTTGCCGAGCGTATGCATGAACGTGTACGTAAAGAATTTTGGGGTTACGCAGCAGATGAAGTGTTAGATAACGAAGCCCTCATCCGTGAAAAATACAAAGGCATTCGCCCAGCTCCAGGTTACCCAGCTTGCCCAGATCATACAGAAAAAGGCTTGCTGTGGGATTTACTCAAACCTGATGAAACCATCGGTTTGAACATCACAGAAAGCTACGCCATGTTCCCAACCGCAGCGGTATCAGGCTGGTACTTTGCCCACCCTAAATCACGCTATTTTGGTGTAACGAATGTAGGTAAAGATCAGGTTGAAGATTATGCTGCTCGTAAAGGCATGAGTATTGAAGAAACCGAACGCTGGTTAGCACCGGTTTTGGATTATGATCCAGAATAGAGAGTGATCCTGAATAAGAGTGATCCAGAATAGATAGTGATGTTGAGTAATCACTTGGTTACTCTTTATTAGGATTCTAAACTTCGTTTGGATGATGGCGCTGCCATTACAGCCTAACGGCTGATTAACGTCGTGGCGCTTCGCCCACACCCGACGAAAGGGAAACAACAGCATTTCCCTTTTCGATATCCCTTGCCGCCCCAACCAAGTTATTCTTTCAAAGCGAATAAGCCTCATACTTCAATAAAAAGACCTAACGGCTCAGATGGGACATCCATGTCCCCCTGAGCCTTAGCCATCATCCATGATGGCTACACGGTATTTTCATCTCCGTATTTCAGCAACTTGGAATGGGGTATTGTTGGAGACTGCGGCGGTGTTAGGTCGTTCAGGATTATCGTTTTATTTTCATTTAGTTTTTAGGATTCTAAACTTCGTTTGAATATGCCGCTGCCATTTCAGCCTAATGGCTGATTAACGTCGTGGCGCTTCGCCCACACCCGAAGCGCTTGTCCCCCTTAACAAACCCACAGCGCCCCAACCAAGTTATTCTTGCAAAGCGAATAAGCTTCATACTCCAATAAAAATACCTAACGGCTCAGACGGGACATCCATGCCCCCCTGAGCCTTAGCCATCATCCATGATGGCTACACGGTATTTTCATCTGCGTATTTCAGCAACTTGGAATGGGGAGGTTAGCTGTAGGCTGCGGCGGTGTTTGGTCATTTTTGAATGTGCCTCTGCCATTTCAGCCTAATGGCTGATTAACGTCGTGGCGCTTCGCCCACACCAGAGTCAAGGGGGAAAGCGCTTGCCCCCTTAACAAACCCGCAGCGCCCCAACCAAGTTATTCTTTCAAAGCGAATAAGCTTCATACTCCAATAATAATACCTAACGCCTCAGACGGGACATCCATGTCCCCCTGAGCCTTAGCCATCATCCATGATGGCTATACGGTATTTTCATCTCCGTATTTCAGCAACTTGGAATGGGGAATTGTTGGAGACTGCGGCGGTCTTTGGATTAGTTTACTCTGACCCAAAAACTAGATTGGAGAGAACAAACTCTGTCGGCGGATTTTGTTCATAAGCGGGGTGATAAGCGATAGGCATTTTGATAAAACTTGTTTTGCATTCATGGCATTGACTCGTGGTAATTTTTGTTTGGCGATAAATTTGATCACCAAATGGCATGAATGTTCCTCAACTTTCTATCTATCTCATTATTTATTAAGTTCTTTTTGTGGGGATTCGTCCGACTCTGAGTAGTTAATAAAAATTATGAGTATAAAAGATTAATCTTGTCGTCATTAAGAATATAGGTACAATCATTAACTTATGATTTTATTATTAAAAGTACCTAATGGACTATATTACAACGTTAGAACGCCGCGGGTTAAAGGTTTTTGATAACTATATTGAACAAATAAGATTTCCATTCTTTAAAAAAATATCTCGTAATCAAGCGATCACTTTCGACTTTCCTTTTACTGCACTTGTAGGTCCAAACGGTTCAGGAAAGTCCTCCGTTCTTCAGGCTCTTTTTGGCGCTACGAGTGGCAATAGTGTCAGTGACTTTTGGTTTTCTACTAACATTGACCCTATAGTCGAAAGCGGCAGTGATATAAATAGGTTTATTTATAAATTTAAACCTAAAGGTTATAAAAAGTCTGTTGAGATACTCAACAAAAGAACCCAGCGAAGTAAAACTGCCAATCAAAATGCTGATCCTGATTATTGGGAGTCTGCTAGGCCTGCGGCAAAAGATGGTATGGAAAAGATGCCACCATTTCTTCCTAAAGATAAAAACTTTCGAAGCGAAACTAGATGGAAAGCCGTTGAAAAAGATGTTACATACATTGATTTTAGATCTGAGATATCAGCATTTGATAAAAGCTTTTATTTTGGCGACTTTGAAGCTCGCCCGACAATTAGAAATAAGAAAGACTTTTTACGGCATCGCTCCAATGCATTAAATAGCTGTATTACTAGTGGTGTTGTTCCAAGTTCCTGGCATAGTAAAACACTAAAGAAGCTAAGAGAATTATCGCCGCAGGAACTAGAATGGACTAATAAAATCCTCGGGAAGGATTACTTATCAGCAAAGATATTACTCCATGATTTTTTTAATCAGTCTGGTTTTTCAATAATTTTTAGTAAGAAAGATCAAAGTTACTCTGAAGCTGTTGCTGGTAGCGGGGAAGTAGCAGTAGTTACTTCTGTTATAAAAATATTAAGAACAAAGGCACACTCCTTAATACTACTAGATGAGCCGGAAGTATCATTGCATCCTGGTGCGCAATTGAAATTAAGAGAGCTATTATTATACAAAGCAACAGTTGATTTTTGCCAGATTGTCATCTCAACACATTCTGAGACTTTTCTACAAAAACTGCCAAATAAAGCTATTAAGTTATTTTACTTAGACGAAGCAAATGGAACTTACTCCGTAGCATCTGAGGCATCCCCAGACCAAGCATTTTTCAGATTAGGTGGAAAAAACGATAACAAAAGCAAAGTTATTTATGTTGAGGATGACTTAGCCAAGCTTATGATTGAGAAGGCAATATCTGAGATCGATAAAGAATACTTAAATGAACTGCAAATACTTCCTCACCCCGGTGGAGCTCACGCAATAACAAAAAACTTAACAGTTAATTTTGCTTTATCAAATCCTGAACCATCCTCTTGCATCGTTATATTAGATGGTGATATGAGACGTGATATTGTTCCTCGTCACTCTGTTGATATACCAGTGAGTGAGTATGGAAAATTAAATAGTATAATTGAAGAGCAAATAGGTATTAGTGGCCAGAAATTTCCACTCCCTCCTTTGGGCGGGAAAGCAAGTAAAGAAATTCAAGAGCAACAAAGAAATAGCCTACTATTAAAAGTACTAGACTCTTTTCATAAACATTTCAATTATTTAAATACCGACACACCAGAAGAACTAATATGGGAAGTGGCTAATAATACGACAACAATGAAGGCGTTGTGCCAAGGCATTAACGCAATAAAATATAAAGATAAATTTAAAGATCTAGCCGATAAGGTATTTTCAAAAACAGATGCAAGTAGCATATTGCTTGTTCAAGAGATGATGCTGAATAATAGGGACCTTAATCACGACCTTTGGATAGAGTTTAAAGACTTACTTAAAGGTATTTTACAGATCAGTGATATTGATTAAGCAACATCACTAACAGACAAGTTCTTTATGAGTATTGAATGTTTAATCGTTTCAATTAATGCAGTACCTAATCCAATAGGTACTGCATTACCAACTTGCCTAGCTTGCTCCGTAGTTGTACCTTTAAAAATATAATCATCAGGAAAGCTTTGAAGTCTTGCAGCATGTCTAAGTGTTATTCCGTGATTCAGCCAAGGGTGAACAAATCGGCCTTTCGACGGATTGTTGCAACCCGTAGTTATTGTATTTGACGGTGTATTAAAAAATATTCGACCATAAACATCTTTATGCCCTTTATAACCTTCACTATGGCACTTTAAACGAAAAGCAATATCTTCACGACTACCATTAAGCGGAGTCTCAATAAAACGCTGAGTTAATGCATCTGTGTGGTTCATATGAAAATTGCATGGATCGCTTTCTAGTAACGGACTACCAAATTCTAATTCATCCACTAATGACTTAGCACTTACCAAATCTAAATTTGTAGTTTCTTGAATGCGCTTTACTAGTTCTTGTAATACTTTAACTGGTGGTTTTTCAAATACTGAAGATGCAGTTTTCCAAGGCATTTTATCAGAAGACGGTGCAAAGTGAGTTGCTTGAGGTGGCCAGGAGAGATCACTCAAATGCAAGTCTTCTCTGACTGCTAATATAAATGCTCTTTTACGGTTTTGAGGTACACCAAAGTCCCTTGAATTTATAATCAAAGGAGCATCACCTATCACTTTATAGTTATAGGAATTCGCTAGCCCTAAGAACTTATTCAAGAATAACTCATGCTTTTTCCAGAGCAAACCAGGAACATTTTCTACAAGAAAAACTTTAGGGCGCAATGCACTAACAAAATCAAAATATCTAATAAGTAACTGGTTTCTAGGGTCTTCAATGCCAGCATTGTTAATTCGATGTGCTGAATAGCCTTGACAAGGTGGTCCACCTAACAACAAATCGAGTTCACCTTGCTTAATACCTTGAAACTTCATTAAGTTTTGAATATCAACTTTGTTAATATCTTGCTGAAATACTTGTGTTTGCGCGCCTAAGCGTTCAACCAGATTGTAGTGATAGGTTTCTGAGGCTTGTTTATCAAACTCAACAGCAGCCAAAATATCAAAATCTTGCTGATGGGCAGCCAAAGAAAAGCCTCCGGCACCTGCAAATAAATCAATAGCTGTTAGTTGGTTTGACATAGTTTCGCAATAGAAATGATATTTAGGCAGAATTATACTGATCACAGTATTAATATAACAGTTAATTAATCGTCTTTTATGAGACGTTAGTGATTACTGATGAGTAAATGGGTCAGAGTCTGAGGGCTACCTACGAATTCAATAAGTGGGATCAGAGTCTGACGAATCCCCGTTGGAAGTGTCCGAATGCGTTAATTGAATTGACGTGATGGAGGCAGGACGCCGACATAGCCTCAGAGAGAGCCATGGATGGCGAATCTGAGGCGGTAGTCAATGCACTTAAATAAGCATGAGGAACAATACTTCGTCGGGGCTGCGGGGTGTTCCAAGAGGGTGTTGCAGTTCACACCCTTTTGGTCTGGTGTGGGCGAAGCGCCACGACTTACCTTAGTCGCAAGGCCATATTTAAACAAAACCAATGCCACATCGGGTGCGTTAGCTATTTTCAAAGTACATAGAGGATAACTAGTACATCAGGGTAATGCGGGGGTGTTAAGGGGATTCGCACTATTCCCCTTAACCCCAGAATGATTGAAGCGTCACGGCTTTCTATAACAAGAAGCATCACGGCTTTCTATAACAAGAAGCATCACGGCTTCTATTACAACAAGTGCGTGTCAGACAAGAAATGAGTGAACATAATTCCTCATAGCACTCGCAAATGTCGTTTGAAATGAAATAGCCTTACAGGCTTTGCTCTATAGCTAAGCGGCGCTGAAAGCTTGGCTTTGACTCTACTCTTTTTTGATGTGCTAAAAGCGCAGGAAAATCATCCAAAGAAAAACCGCCTCTTAACGCTCTTGTGTAGCACCAATGCAGATATACATCGACAATTGACCATTGTTCTCCGTACCACCAATTTGACGCTTTCAACCTTTTTTCAGCCTTCTCAAAATGACTGGTTAACATATTACGGCCACTGGCTACGACATCACAGACATCTTTACTAACGGTGTAATATGCGGGCATACAGACATGACGCACAGATGGGTGAACGGTACTGGAAAACCACATTAAATCTGAAGCATATACACACTTTTGATATTCATCTTCAGTTTCTGGCAGTAATTTAGAGCCTGGAACCAAACTATTTAAATACAGTAAAATAGCTGGATTTTCAGTTAATAACTTACCTTCGGTTACCAGCGCAGGCACCTTGCCGAAAGGGTTAATTTGTAAATACTCTGGCGACTTTTGTTCGCCAGAAGCAAGATTAATTCGCTTAAAATCACACTCTAGCCCCAATTCTTGGATCGCATTAATTGTGACACCAGAGCAAGCTCCTGGAGCATAAAATAACGTTAAAGCCATTGATATTACCTTTAATAAAATAAGCCGTGATGCTCATGGTTTAGATAAAGAACAACTGAATTAACCTAAGACACGGTTTTCAGTACATACATTACACAATTGATAAAAAAAAACTAAATGGCAAAGCCCATGCTTGTTAGCACCTAGGCATGGCCTTTCGCGATTGATAATCACATAAACAAAAAGGGTTAAAGCAATTGGCTTTAACCCTTCCCTGTATTCATTGCTTTACTAACTTTTCGCCATTCCAAAGGTGTCACCTAAGGACCTATCAAAGTGACTAATATCGACTTTGTTACCTTTTATACGTTCAACTACAAGGTAGTTTACTGGCACTAATATCAAGGTGATAAAGGTGGCGAATATAATCCCGAAACCTAATGAAATAGCCATTGGGATTAAGAACTGAGCCTGAGTCGATTTCTCTAGTAGCAAAGGCATTAACCCAATAAACGTGGTTAAACTGGTCAACATAACCGGTCTGAAACGTTTAGCTCCAGCGGTTAATACCGCCTCTGCGATTTCCATCCCTTGGGCACGTTTCTTATTAATAAAGTCCACCAGTACCAATGAGTCATTCACCACGACCCCAACCAGCGCCAACATACCTAATATGCTGAAAATCGTCAGTGGTGAACCCATAAACCAATGGCCTAACACCGCGCCAATCAAGCCAAATGGAATGACGCTCATAACAATTAGCGGCTGAATGTATGACTTAAACGGTATCGCAAGTAAGCTATAAATCATAAACAGCACAAATACTAAGCCCCATTGGAGCGAGCCAAAGCTGTCACGCTGCTCACGCGCTTCGCCTTCAAGTGAATGCCTTACGCCAGGGTACTGCTGCACTAAACCATCAAGAAATACTTTGAGGTCGGCTTGTAGTACGGTCATGTTGGTATTGTCTTTATCAACATCAGCAGTCACATTGAGCACGCGATAGCGATCGATACGTCTTATGCTAGAAGGACTTTTACCCGAGGTCATTTTAGCCACGTGGCCAAGAGGAACCTGCGTACCTTGGCTTGTGGTAATCAATACTTTTTTCAAATCGTCTAGTGATTGGCGTTCATTTAATGGTAAACGTAGCATCACCCGAACATCATCACGACCACGCTGGATGCGCTGCACTTCAGAGCCAAAATAGAAATTTCTCACTTGGCTTGACACTTCTTGGCGAGTCAATCCGAGTGCTTTACCTTGCTCTGTTAGCTCAATTAACAGCTCTTCTTTACCATTAGATAAACTATCTGCGATATCAAATACTGTTGGGTAGGTTTTGAGGTGTTCTTTAACCTGATCTGCAATTTCGCTTAACGTCTCTAATGAGTTTGCGCTGAGCTGTACATCAATTGGATCTGAACTACGGCCAATTTCAGCACGATAGGTCATCGACTCTGCCCCAGGGATTTCACCCACACTCTTTCGCCACTCGGTTAACAGCTCTCGAGATGTGATATCAGACTCACGCTTTTCAGCAGGGGTCATTTCAAAACGAACACTACCGGCATTTGAAGTACCACCTCGGCCACCTGTTGTGGCTAAAATATTAATAATGACGCTTTCGCCGGTGTCTTCATCGCGATACTTTTCCTGCAATGCCTCAGCTTTGGCGGCAATAGCAATAATATGCGCATTGGTCACTTCAAATGGTGTGCCTGCAGGCATCGTCAGACTCAGTCGCACAGTTTCACTTGGTATACGTGGAAAGAAAGTAAACTTAGTCCAGCCCGTTGCTAACAATGCAGCTATGACTAACAATACACTTAAAAACAAACTCAAAGTTGCTGTCTTATGTTTTAGAGCAACACGCAAGAAGGGTTGATAAAATTGAATAATCGCACGCTCAAACCCATCGGCAAACTTCTGCTGAAAAATCTCAAATCGATTGTATTTTTCTTTCTCACTTCGCAACTTAATGTGTTTTAAATGAGCTGGTAATACAAACTTAGACTCAATTAATGAGAACAGTAATACGGGGATCACCACGATGGCAATCTGCCCAAATATCGCCCCACGTGTGCCTTCAATAAACAACATAGGTAAAAAGGCGGTGACAGTGGTTAAAATCCCGAAGGTAACAGGCGCTGCAACTTCTTGAGTACCTAAAATTGCGGCCTGCTCGCCACTTGGTGCTGTCTTTAAGTGGGTATATATATTTTCACCAGTCACAATGGCGTCATCCACCACAATCCCCAGCACTAAAATAAACCCAAACAAGCTCATGACATTTAGAGATACGCCAAAAAATGGCATAAAAATGAAGGCCCCCATAAATGACACAGGGATACCAATAAACACCCAAATGGCAATTGATGGGCGTAAGAACAAGGTCAGTAATAACAGCACCAATATACCGCCTTGCAACGCACTACCAGTTAAGGTTGCAATACGGTTTTTAACGATTTCAGAATCATCATCCCAGTAACTTAAGCCATAGCCTTCTGGCAATGTCGCTTGTCGTGAGTCAATGTACCCTTTGACTTTATCAGCCACATCAATAGCGCTTTGCTGGCCAATACGGTAAACATCAATAAATGCTGCTTGCTGGCCATTAAATCTTGTTCTTACTGGGGTTTCTTCAAAGCCATCATCCACATCAGCGACATCGCCTAAGCGGATAATCGTGCCATCGGCAGCTGATTTAATCGCAATATTGGCAAACTCATCTTTATAATAAGCTTGGCCTTTTGAGCGAAGTAAAATGTCACCGCCTTGGGTTTTTAGGTTACCAGCAGAGATATCGGTACTGGAGGCATTAATGGCTTTTGATACTTCGCTCAACGTTAGGTTGTATTGACGTAACTTGTTTTGCGATAAGGCTAATGACACTTCATAGTTACGTACTCCGCTTAAATCTAGTTGGGTAACACCTTCAAGACGTAATAACTCATCACGCACGACTTCGGCAAATTCAAGGGTTTCTTTTTCACTGTACTTACCCGTTACCGTGACAGCAATCACTTCACGCTTACGTTGGGCCAACGCAATAACCGGCTTTTCTGCATCGGCAGGAAAAGTATTAATCGCATCGACTCGGCTTTTAATATCTGCCAACATCTCACGAGGATCATAACCACTTTCCACTTCAATGGTCACTTGCGAAGATGATTCTGATGAGCTTGAAGTAATTTTCTCGATACCTTCGAGATCTTGTACAGCTTCTTCAACTCGAATAGTAACACCCTTCTCAACATCTTCAGGCGTTGCACCACGCAGCGAGATGCTGACCGAAACGCGTTCAGATTCAACCGTTGGGAATACTTCAAGAGGAATGCGAGTCGATAGTGAACCTAACCCCAATACCAGCAGCATCAGCATTAATAGGTTGGCTGCGACATGATTTTTAGCAAACCAAGCAATCATGGTTGTGCCCCCTCTTTCGCTGCTGGTTTGTTGTGTTTGCCGTCAGGTTTAGGGCGGCGCTTTCCATCAAGGTTAGCTTTAGGTCCACCTTGAGGGCGGCTTGTTGTTGGCTCAGAGCCCATTATCGTAACAGGAGTACCAGAGCTGACTTGACCAAGTGAAGTGGTGACTAATTCGTCGCCATTATTAAGCCCCGCTCTCACAACTGAGTCTTGACTATTTTGCCATCTGATTGAGACGTCTTTACGTAATAACACGCCATCATTGACTACATAAACATAAGAGCCCTGATAAATCGATTTCGTAGGAATAACTAACACCTGACTTAGCTTTTTACCTGCAATGTTTGCTGTTAGGTATTGGCCAATTTTCAATGGCATTTTTTGATTACTTTGATAATCAAATGGGTCATCGATTTGCGCTACAACATAAAGCTGCTGTGAGTTACTATCAATCGCACCTTCAGTACGGATCAGCTGTCCTTCCCATTTTTGTAGTCCAATTAAATCAGACTCAAAAGAAACTTTAGCCACCACTGACTTACCTTGCTCAGGCAATTCGACTAAGGCCAAATCGCTGTTATTGATCGGTAGGCGAATTTCTACATAATCGGTTGCATAAATTGTCGCAAGTTGTGCATTGGTTGAAACAACACGGCCGACATCGACATGCTTTTCTAAAATACGGCCAGAAAACGGTGCGACAACTTGGGTACGCTCAAGCGCAAGGTTGGCTTTTTCAAGTGATGCTTGGTTTGACAACATTGCCGCTCTTGCTGCGGCAAGTTGTGGCTCACGCAACACCAATGCGGTTGGCTCACGGCCATTACTGAGACGTTGCCAATCGACTAAAGCTTGATTGGTTCGGGCTTGCTCTTCCAACAATTGCTGCCTTGCAAGTAATAACCCTGCTTCGGCAATTTTCACTTCTGCTTGGTAATCTCGATCATCAAGTTGCACCAGCACTTCATCTTTTTCAAAAAAACCACCCTCACGGAAATTAGGGCTAATGGTCAGGATTTGCCCTGATGCTTGAGTAACCAAAGAGCTTTGGGTTCTAGGTTTAACCACACCAAAACTGCTCACCTGAATTTGATAATCTTGTGGTGTTAACGTTAATGTTTCAACCGACATCGGTGCTATTGCCATCGGCTTGCCACGTTTGGTTGAAGGCGGGTTAAATGTAATCGTCGCAATAGCAATCACAGCTACAGCAATTATGCCAACAGGGATAAGGTATTTCTTGTTCATCATATTATTCTTCTTCTGTAACACTCGCATCCAGATCGCCACCTAAAGCAAGGTGCAATCCAATACGGTTGGCAATGATTTGATTTTTTAAACTGATGACTGAGCTTTGCGCGACAAAAGCACGGTTCTGAGCGTCTAACACAGTCGTGTAGCTCACAAGTCCGCTTTGATATTGCTCAAAAGACAAAGTTTCAGCTTGTAGCGCGTTCTCCTGAGCCTTTAACGTTGAGCGATATTGTTGCTGTAAACTTGCATCTAAATCTAAGTTATTTTCAACCACTTCGAAGGCGTTAAATAAGGTACTTAGATACTGCTGCTCTTGTTGCTTCAATTTCAGTTTTTGTTGTTCAGTTTGCGACGCTAATCGACCCGCATTAAATATCGGCGCGGTAATGCCACCAAAGACTGACCACGAGCTGTAATCACCGCTCAGTAAGTTAGCAATGTCGCTGCTGGACGTGCCAATATCAGCACCTAAGCGAAGGGCTGGATAACGTTGTTTTTGGGTATATGCTACTAAGGCGTCTTGAGATAACAGCTGATACCACGCAGCTTGTAATTCTGGCTTGCGTTTAACTAACTCACTTGGCACACCAATCTTGATCCCTTGAGGCAGTAATGGCAGCTTTTCATCAATGAGCAATTTACCCGCAGGATATCCGCCCAGTAACCTTTCTAGGGTTCGGATATCTTGGTTATGCTGGCTTCGTTGGGATAACAGATTGGATTTTTCACTGTGATATTCATTTTGCGTCAGGTAGACATCAAGAGATTCGTTCAATCCCTGTAAATATCCTGACTCAATAATCTCAAAGTTTAACTTGGCATTTTCAGTTCGGCGTTCAAATAACTTCACTAACTCAGCTGAGGTTACCACCTTGTAGTATGCAATAACGACGTCAGCTACCAAGGCATCTCTTGCTTGTTGGTAATTGGCTTCCGCTGTAAGTAAATTGAGTTTAGAGGCTCTAGCATTGTCAGATAATTTGCCCCAAATATCCAACTCATAACTTAGGTCTAAGCTCAGGTTATTGAAACTGGTTGAGTCATCACTGTCACCACTACGACCACTATTAGCGGACAAATTAAGTTCCGGCCAAAAGCTGGAGTCACTGACATTGAGTTGCTGCTTTTTGACCTCCACTTCAAGTGCTAACTGAATCAATTCTTGGTTGGTATTTAGGCCAATACTGATAAATTCGAGTAATTGATCTGTTGCAATCGGCGTCACCCAGCTTTGATTATCTTTTAACGATTCAGCATCAGTGTGCCAAGACGCTGGAAGTTGCGGCGTCACCAAAGGTTCGTCCAGATATGAGGAAGAGCTGCAAGCAGATAAAATGACTATCGAAGTTGCCACAGCGACCTTGGTAAAACGTCTTTTCATTAATGGGAAGTCCATTTTCATTTATTATTTTGTCGAATTGTTACGTAATTGATTTTAAATAGTTCACTATTTAATTCAAATAGCCACGGGACAACTTTGCACAGTTTTACATTAGAGTTGTGATGTCTCTCGGTTAAAGCATCATCCTTATGCATCCATTGGCGATATTTGTATCATTTTATGTATTTTTAGCTTTTATTTTAATTCTGTGAAGTATGCACCTACTTTCAGCGAACACTTGTACCCATAATAAGCCAACAGCAATTTTGACTATTGGAGTTAGTGATGCAAGACGTAACCTGCCCTCAATGCAGTAACAATATTGACCTGAACATTATCACTTGTCCACATTGCCAAGCTGCTCAAGGATTAGATGCGCTTAGTGGAGTAGACCCTGATATTCGTATTAAAAATCAAAAACTCGCAATACTCTTTGGTTTTGTACTAGGTGGATTTGGCCTGCATAAGTTTTACTTGGGGCAGCACCTAAAAGGAAGTGTATATCTTTTATTCTGTTGGACATTGGTGCCAATGGTCGTTGGCTGGGTGGATGCTATACGTACCTTAAAAATGAGCCCGTTTAATTTCCAGCAACGATACAGTCGTAAACCAAATCACAGCTACATTTAACATCTAAGTCATTACACGACTGTCGGCGCTGGCTTAAATCACTCTAATAAACGTGGCTGCTCTGCCACGTTTATCTATTCTTCATAAAGACTAACCCTGTTCAATATTATCAAGTAAACGACTCAATCTGCTTATATTCGAACTCTCTTTTCGGCTAAGTTTAGCAAACCTATTGTTAACTTTTTATTTCAACAGACTAGACATCACCTGGTAACTCCCATAACCTAAATGTGATTTGGATCACATTTTATATATAAGTGATATCAGTCATGATAATGAAAAGGAGATGTCTATGAATAAGTTACCTTTAAAGGCACTTGTCACAGTGATGTGTGTGTTCAGTGGAAGCGTATTAGCTGAAAATAGCGTTATTGAATGTAATGACTGCACTGCCATGCAAAAAGTTAATGCTGTAGCAGGCTACGATAATGGTGTGGTATACGTCGCAGACTTTGTGAACTATAAACTGAATAAGTTTGTTATATCTGACGACAAGAAAATCAATCAGGCTCAGCTTACTGCCAGCGAAGTTCAACAAGTAAATCAGCAGTTTGATTACCGTAAAACCACACTTATTGCAGCAAAATAAAAAGCCGCAAACAAATAGAAGCAAAGTGGTTAATATTTCAATCGTTAGCAAGCGACAAACGACTTAATAACAAAATCACTTTTGTTGTTTTATAAAAAAGCAGCCTGACTACAGTTTGGCTGCTTTTGGTTTAAATGAAGGCTTGTTTACTTATTAAGATGCTTGACTATGGTGTCTTGTGCTTGTTGCTGAGTCGCGACTTTTGCAGTGGTTTCAATTTTAGCTGTCGCCTTATGGCCTGTCATATCTTCAGCAATATGCAACCAATCAGGATGCCAATAAAAAGAATTACCCGAAACCGTATTCCAGTTATGTACGCCTGCTTTCTCACCTTGGTAGATGAGATCGCTCATTGAGTATTTCATCACGTCTCCTTATCAAACGAATAAAGCCATATATTCACTTGTTAATTGTTCATATCTACAAGCAGAAAAGTTGCTTATATTACGTTCAATTAAAGCATTAGAAGTGATACTTCACCAATAAATTAGTCACGCTTTGATCGGTATTAAATCCTGAACTGCTTTTAATGCCGTATTTATTCTTCCAATAGTCATACTCAATACCCACGAATAACGCGCTATCTCGCATGCCGACTTGTTTACCTAAATCATATTTAAGCTGCGGGTTAAAATGGATGTTTTTTTCGTAACTGCCATCAGAATCAACCACCCAATCAATAAAGCCATCAAACACAATCGTCGACTCGCCAACTGGCCAACTCATCTTCCAAACTGGGGTAATTTGCCAAGTGTCACCATCGCGCCCATCGGGCAAACGTTTGTACATATTGAGTTGGAAAAAATCGAACCCTGGAATGGCTAAATCTATCCCCGCACCAATTAAAAATGACTCAACATCACCTTCACCAAACTCTATAGTTGTTGCCAGTAAGACATCTTTAATCATGCCAGCTTCTACGGGTTTATCTAGCATTTTACTGAAGCTAAAACGCGGACTAAACTCGCCGTAATAGGTGTTCTTACCGTTTAGGAAATCTTCTTCACCGTTATATTTAGTGAAGTCGACAAACATAAATAAGTCACCAACATTCCAACCACTTGCGTGCTCATAAGTAATAGTTTGCTGAATTTGTGGGTTAACTTTAAAGTTATCGCCATAAAGGTAAGACAGGCTATTATCTTGCCAATGCACTATATCATTTGAAGTCATATCATTTGCTGCAACAACAGGAGCCTGACAAAGCAGTATCAGGGCAAGCAAGCGTTTCATATTCAGTCCTTGTAGGTATCATTGTTATTAATTATCAACGTCGCTGTTTCTTCAGAAGATAAAAAACGATGTAGATATTATTATCCCCATAACAAAACAGTGGTAACTATTATGACAGTTTGTTTACAGATGATTAAGGAATAGATAACGCCTAGGGCACGTTTTATTGTTTTATTGAAGCAATTATCTCAATGAGTACCCCTAGCCCATGAACAATTCCTTCCCTTCTGGCTCGTTTAGTTCTAAATAAGACAGCTTTCAACTATATACAAATCCTTGATTCTGTTTCATTGCTGATGATATTTATCTCAAAAACCAACTGTACTAGATTTGGACTCATGAAAGATTCACCCAAGGAATGAATATTATGCGACCTAATCAATTACAGCGCGCTCGCGCCATAAGCCTACCTTCTCGAGAAGACATGCTTCAACGCTCGCCTTCTGTACAGCAGTTTTGGGATGACAATACCGAATTGTTCAGTGAGGCTTGGCATGAATGGGCAGCGAGCGAACAGACTAATCTGTTACCGCTCAATGATGCTTTGCTCGATAGCAAACTGCGCGAGGCTGTTACTCAAGCATGGCAAGATCCCAGCAAGGAAAAAGCCGTTCGTGAACTCCTGCATGAAGTAGCGCCAGGTGTGTTTAGCTTCCAGCTGTTTGCGCCTGAAAAACTTGCTATATTGCGCGATTTTTTAACTAAAGCGGCCGATGCTGAGATCCCATTACGACCTCCATATGGCATAGTGCTCAACCGCGGAGGAGCAATGTTAGATCCTCGCTCTGAAGGGTATCTCGCAGCGCCAGAATTTCAGCACTTTTATCGCAGTCTGTTAGATAACTACATGCGCCCTATTGCACGCTTGTTATTTCCAGAAGTCACTGGCTACGACACGCAAACATTTGGGTTTTCAATTCAGTATCAGCCCAATAAAGATACCTCGTTGCGTATGCATTCGGATGCATCTTCCGTCACACTGAATATCAACCTCAACTTGCGTGAGGAGCATTTTACTGGATCTGGCGTTAATTTTTACGATGCCAATACTGGTAAAATAGTTGAACAAGTATTCGAGTCTGGCATAGCGTTGATCCATCGAGGTCATGTACCTCATGCAGCGCAGCCTATCATCAGTGGTGAACGTACTAATATGGTATTGTGGTTATACGGTGACAATGGCCAAATTCCCATGCAAGGTATCAATAATACCCAACACGATGCAAAACAGCGTTGGACTACGCCAATAGCAAGCTTTGATCGTTATGCGCCCTTTTAATCACAGTAAGCAGATGCTTAGGTGATCCCCCAAGCTCATGAATATTAAAAGCGCTAGAAGTTCTGGCTACTAGCGCTTTTTGATCAATGCCAGTTAATCGACAACTCAGTAGAGTGATTTAGCCAATTCAATTAGAGCAAGTCGGTTAAATTGATTTCAAGTAGACTCAAGTCGACAACAAGGTTCAATGAAGCGCCCCCCTATAAAAACCAGCTATTTAGAACTGAAAAATCTAATCAAGTTTTGTGGCACAACCCCATATATGAATAGATGCTCTGACATCTACAATCGACAAAGCAACAATAAAAGTGAATCTTAATTCACAAAAGTGTAGATTAATAAATCAAAGCCTTGTATTCTCTTTGCCCAAAAGTAATCCGCTTACTCAAAAATAATAGCTAATTCAGCTACACATTTGCTTATATAAAATGAATAACAAAGGCGAGTCATGATAAAACCAATAATAATCACAACTTGTATAACCATAGTGTCCACCTCAGTATTTGCCAATCCAGCCTATCATAATGAAGCTGCAGCCAATAAAGCCGTGGAGTTCGCTCCAGGGGTGATTTCAACAACTGAGCACTTTGAAATTAATACCGTGTTTAATCAATCTGGCGATAATGTCATTTTTGCCCGTTGCAATGATGATTTTAGCCATTGCACTATGATGCAGTCTTCATTTGATTCAGGTAACTGGCAATCCCCTACACCACTAGCGATATCAGGCGAATACTTAGATGCCGATCCTTATTACAGTGCTGATTACTCACAGCTATACTTTGTGTCTAAAAGGCCATTAAAGGGTGAGAAAGAGGAAGCAAAAGAAGTCAATATATGGCGCTCAACGTGGAAAAATGATCAATGGCAGCAACCTGAGTATCTCGATATCAATTCAGATGCCGCCGATCTATATCCATCACTGACAGACAAAGGCGAGCTTTACTTTCCTTCATTTAGGGACAATGGCCGACATATGTTTGTTGCTCAGCCTAAGGGCAATGGATTTACGACACCAGAACCTTTACCAAGCCATATTTATGGCGTGAACGGTAATATTGGTGACTCAGCAGTCTCACGCGATGGAAAAACCATCGTATTCAGTATAAAAGATCGTCAAGACAGTTTAGGAAAAGGCGATCTTTATATCTCACACCTCGTGGGTAATGAGTGGACAGTCGCTAAAAGCTTAGGCGATAAAGTTAACACAGCAGATCATGAGTTTACGCCGATTATTTCTCCCGATGGTAACTACTTATTTTTTACTCGTATTGAGAACGGTAAAGGCAATTTATATCAAATTCGTTTATCTGCATTAATGGCTGATTAGCCACCACAAGTTTTGATTTTATCAAGCAATAATTAAGGCGCCATATGGCGCCTTAATTATTGCTAAAAATCAGTTCACACGCATTAACCATATGGCGTGAATACACTATATTTTATTTTTTATCAGAAACTTAGTTAATATTTGATAACAAAGCAGGATTAATAACCAAATTCCTCACGCCATGAGCATGGTCTTCTTTAAACTCATTCCCACGACACCATTGGCCCACAGAGTCGATATTGACCTTAGCCACCTTTGGCCTAACACGCCAAGAAACCTGCAATGGCGATCCTTTTTCGTTATAACCCGGCCCTGTTGTCGAACCACTATATTCAATTGGTTCGCCCATATTGTTGAGCATATTAATCGCTTGGTATTTGCCTTGTGCTTGTTCAACTTTCGTCAACTGATTAAAGTCTAAACCTTGACCGCCCCCAACAAGCACAAAGACTTGGGTTTCAACTCTCAACTGCGGGTTAGCAATGGCTTCATTCATGCAAGCAGCCAAACTTTCTCCTGGAGTGACCTGTGCAGTTGAATGAACATAATGTAGCTCGATAGTATCACCTGCGTTTAACCCACCATTTTTACTTGGACATACAGCCATACGTGTTTGCATCATTTCTTTGTCAGTTAAAACACCATTGTATTTATAACCTGACTGATACCCTTTGCCATCTCCATTACCCGCATAAGTCGTAAACTCGCCACCTGAATGCTCTGCATTTTTATGAAAATGAATATTACACAGATTCATCTGGCTATAACTTGGAGCTGCGCTAAAGTGAATGGGATTATTGCCTTTGACATTATTGAGATCTCTCGGCGATTGCGGACCAAAGCCCTGTCCTTGAGTTTGACTTGCAAGTTTTGCTCTTTGCTCGCTAATAACCTGATCTGATACTGCCGCTGTCACCCCACATGTATGTAGCAATAAACCACTCGCTGCGAGTGTGACAATTAACCTGTTGTTCATAGAATATCCTTTTCAATAATTAACCAAAATGTCGAAGTCAGTTCTGCATCTATTTGTAGACTTTGGCCTCTGCTGCACTCGTCTAACAACTAAGTTCAGCAATCACTAATTAAAGATAATAATAGTCACAAGTTCAAAAAACGGTCAACTTTGGCAACATATTGTTCGATCTATTTTGAACTTCACAACGTATAAAAATTAATCAATTAGGTAAAACCTTCATGTCACCTAGTTAATTTTCACTTTACTGCTATCTTTACAACATTAAGCAGTAATCATGCACTGGTATTAACCAGTTGGTATCTCAGTCACTTTTATACTCAATCGTGATTCAACGTTCAGCTATATAGTGACACCGTCATTATCAACAGGGTGAAACCATGCAAAAACTCAAGATGTTACTTAACACCGTTTGGCAGACAATTAAAAAGCCCAGTGTGCATTTCAGTTTAGGTTTTTTAGTTATCGGTGGATTTATTGCAGGGATCATATTCTGGGGAGCCTTTAACACTGCCCTTGAAATGTCGAGCACTGAGGAATTTTGTAGTAGTTGTCATCAAAATGTTTATGAAGAAATGAAGCCCACGATTCATTACACCAATCGTAGCGGCGTGCGAGCCACTTGTCATGATTGCCATGTCCCTCATAAATGGACCGATAAAATTGCCCGTAAAATGCAAGCATCTAAAGAGATTTGGGCGCACCTTGTCGGCTCGATTAATACACCGGAGAAGTTTGAAGCTAAACGACGTGAACTTGCCGAACATGAGTGGCGCCGTTTAAAAGCAAATAATTCATTAGAATGCAGAAATTGTCATGAATTTGATTATATGGATTTCACCCGACAATCTGAGCGGGCAGCAAAAATGCATTCAACCTACTTAGAAAGTGTTGAGCAGACCTGTATTGATTGTCATAAAGGGATTGCGCACCATCTGCCTGACATGGCTGGAGTGGAAGGCTTTTAACTAGGCTGAGCAGTCAAAATGACTTATATAAAATAACTGGCATTATCTTGCGTTACTTTTACGTTAATCTATTAAGGCTCTAACTTTCAAAGTCTTAAATAGTTAAAGCCTTAAATAGTTAACGTCTTAAATAGTCAAAGCCTATTATGAGTCAACAAAATTAGTTTTTAAACTAACAAGTTTTTCAGTAATTAGCTTTTCTATGATTAGCTTTTCAAAAGCAGCGGCGTTCCAGTAAAACAAATACCAGCCCATCCATGTTGCATAAACTGCCGAATATTCTGATGATCCGCACCTTGAGGCGTGGCTAACACATCTTGGTAGTATTGGCCGAAAAGCTTAAGCGTTTGCGATTCCGACAATTGATGTCGCATTGCAAATGAAAACACTTTGCAAGATCCTAAGTTTTGTTCTGCACTGTTTTGCTGCTGACCATTACTAAATGCAGTCGGAGTAAACTCATAATACATGTCGATGATCGCCATTGTATCTTCAAAACGGCGCTCTTCTTGGCGATCAATACCGCTAATAAAACGGACTAACTCTGCTTGATGCATTAACGCTTCCTTATAAAGTAGGTTAACTTCATTGTATTCATCATTGAATTAACTGCAGCTTAAAAGGAGGCTATAACAAGGTCAACTGAAACATTTTCTTATTCATCAGCGTTTAAATGACCAACTTTAACTAGAATAACAGTGTCTTGTTCAACATACGGATTATGCTGGCTTAAATGCGGGCTTCTAATCCAACTTCCAGCAGGATACCGTCCATGCTCATCGATAAATTCACCGCTAATCACGTATATTTCTTCTCCGCCAAAATGACGGTGGGGCTGAAATTGACATCCCGCTGGCCAAAAGACTAAAGCGGTAGATTCAGTTAAATGTTGATGCAACGGCATGACCTGTAATTCGCCTTGGCCAGGTAGCCAATCAGTATTACGAGTATCAACTCTGACTTGCTCTTTATCACTTGGTAAAAATTGATGTAACTTTACTAATAACTCACAACCTTGCTCGCTAAAAGGGGCATGACTAAAACCTTCAGGGTTGCGAATATACGTGCCAGCAGGATAGTCACCAGTTTCATCTGAAAATACCCCTGACAATACAAAGATTTCTTCACCTAATGGGTGTGGGTGAGATTTAAAACTTGCGCCAGCATCATACTTAACCACACTGGTAGCATGACCTCGCTCGGCTTCCTCGCGAGCCAAACGTTTACGCCAAACGCCTTTAGCTGGGCTTTTATCCCAATTCAGCTCATGAGTATTTACCACGACGCGTTGGCTAAAATCCATATTGATAGTGTTCATGTATAACCTATTAAACCTTGTATTGTATCTCTAGGGTTATCATAGGGGGATTAGCCAATAAAACCTAGTGGGCACAAAACCGTACACTAGGTACTTTTTGGTACTATTTATTGATTAATAAGATAAAAAATAAAAAGCCTGCTCAATAAGTTGAACAGGCTTTGCTGGGGGAGTGCAACAATATTCAATTAGGCGATTAAACTAATTGAAAATTCCTTACTTAAACGGCACTGGGCGTGGCGTATTTTCATTTGAAGGCGGTAAAATCGGTAACATAATTTGTGGCTGTTCACCGGTTAAGCTCTTCAAGAAATCAACCATTTGCTTGGTTTCTTTTTCACTCATTTCCTGACCTAATTGTATATCAGCCATGGTGTTAACCGCTTCTTCAAGTGTCCAAACACTGCCATCGTGGAAGTATGGATAGGTCAGCTCAATATTACGTAGTGTTGGTACTTTAAAGACAAACTTATCCGCTTCTTTACCTGTTACGCCTTTACGGCCAACGGCTGGGTTATCGGTATGGAATGGTTTAACTAAGCCCATTTTCATGTACATAGTACCGCCAACAGCAGGACCGTTATGACAAGCTACACAGCCTTTATCTTTAAATAATTGATAACCCGCTTGAGCGTCGGCTGTAATGGCTTTCTTATCGCCTTCTAAATACTTATCAAATGGGCTGTTTGGTGTTACTAACGTCTTTTCAAATACCGCAATGGCGTCTGTAATTCTGTCGATGTTAACTTCTTCAGAACCATAAATTGCTTTAAAACGTTCAACATAGCCAGGCATTGAAGCAATAGTACCAACAGCGAGCTCATGGGTATAACCCATTTCTTTAGGGTTATCGATAGGACCCGCAGCTTGCTCTTTTAAGTTAGCAGCACGACCATCCCAAAACTGCGCTAGCATGTAGTCAGCATTTAATACTGTAGGTGAGTTAATTGGACCTTCTTGCCACTCATGACCGATAGACGTTGGCAATGCATCCACACCACCTAACGATAAGTTATGGCAAGAGTTACAAGAAATAAAACCAGACATAGATAAACGTGGTTCAAAGAACAACATTTTACCTAATTCTACTTTTTCAGGTTCGGTGATAACAGCAGGTTTAATCACCTCGATTGGCTCACTTGCTTGAGCTGTAGAAATTGAACAAATTGAAGCAATAATAAAAGCAACAGAGGTTAGCTTGAACATAACGAATAACCTTTTAAAGTATGTGGTTTAATTGCAGCTATCTTATCCTCGCTTTTTTAAGAGATAAAATGACAAAATCCGATTGAGTCTATCGCAGATTTGGATAATAAAAACGAGACTTAAATCACTGTTATTTTTAGCAAATAAGGTAGGTTAACAACTAAATTGATTAGCATTGCTAATTAGGATTGAAATCTCGATTAGAATGGAATGAGATCACACTAATTTGTATCAAAAAAGCGACTCATTTAGCCCCAATGATGACAATTATCTTCTAACTTACAGCGCAAATACGCCCAGCCTTTCCAATTTCCGCCCCAATCAAGTCTGTTAAAGGCGATTTTTTAGCGTTAATTCCACCAGCATCGCCCAACGAAAAACAACATCATGGTGCATTTTGCTTTCAGCATATTAGCCACTTTAATGAAACAACTATGCTAGAGTTAAGAAGTCTTTAGAGACTAAATAAATGGAATAACTCGCTTTTATTAAGCGTGACGAGGTAAAACGTAAAATGGATGTGCAACTACCACAAATCACCCAGGCTTGGACCAAACTGAAAGCCCTGTTAATGGGTCAGCCTGCTATTATTGCTGATGCAGAAAGTGCTGAAGGAAAGTTGTCACTGAAGGATATCGCTAGAATTTACCCCCACCATAATCCAAAGGCGACAGTGGAAAAAACCTTACTGTATAACCCTATAAAAGCTGATCTGGCTATAAATTATCATGCAGCCGATAAAGACGTAGCGGCGCTACCTGAAGCAAAAAATGCTAAACATAGGATAAAACAACAAGTCGATATATCGCCATTATCCGAGCACACTCGCTTTATTGGTCGCGAACATCAATTTATTCAATTAACCGACTCAGTTACTCGTTGGCAGCAAAATAAAGGCGAGTTAACTGCAGTTACAGGCCCTGCTGGTTCAGGTGTTAGCTCTTTTCTCAATCAGTTTCATCATTGGTTTTTAACCCAGCAAGCAACTCGCCAAACAGAAGCGGTACATATCACTTATCTTAGTTTTTACCATGCAGCATTAACCACAAAAGAAACCATTGCTAACCTTTGTTACTGTTTCAATATTAACGATGCTCCAGCATCGATTACCGCAGCGATAGCCTTAATAAACAAACAGCCTGCACATGTGATCATTATCGATGATCTGCATAAGCTAATGCTCAGAATGATGGGTAACTATCAAGCCTTAGTCACATTTGCCACCATATTAATGGAAACCCGACAACGTCATTGCTGGGTTCTGGGTTGCGAAACCTATGTTTGGCACCGCCTATCATCACAGTACGCGATTACCAATTTTGTAAAGTTCGTCATTAAGCTCGACTATTTTGGCCTGTCAGAATTTCGCGATGTAATACAAAGCAGGATTGCACAAATCGGACTGCACATTACTGATAATCAAGATGATGACGCTGAAAAGTTAGCATTTGAGCAACTCACAAAACAATTGCACCAAGCCACTGGAGGCCATAGTAAATTGGCTTGTGTATTGATATTTCATGCATTGATTCAAGACGACAACCACCCGCTAACAATAGCCCCGCTTTGCCTGCCAGATTTAACCAGCTTAAAACAATGCAGCGACGACGATCTGTTTAGCCTTGCAGAATTATACGTTCACGGTGGGTTACGGATTTTTCAGCATGCTGAAATTTTTGCCTGTAGTATCGAGCAAAGTGCACTTAAGCTTGAGTATTTATGTCGCCAAGGATTGATAAAAGCGCATTATTCAAAACAAGATTTTGCCCAACATTATTATGTTATCACTCCCACTTTAACACGACTGATTGCCAGCCACTTAGTCAATCACAATAAGCTCTACCTGTAGGAGTTAGTATCATGGAAGACTCACGTAAAGCCCTGCAAGCCATATTAGATATTATTTCATTCGATAAGTTATTCGCCTTTGCCTTGGTGTGTTTCTTTGCTTGGTTATTGCTCGTGGTTGTGCAAACTTTGCTGACACATTTAACCGTAAAATTACCCAAATACCGCCTACTGTGGAGCCGCTTATACCCATTTGTAAGACTATTTATTTGGGCTACAGTCATTATCTACACTATTGCCGAAATCATTAACCCGCACGAAAATCTGGTACTCGCAGTGATTGGCTCCATTGGTATTGTGCTCGGTTTAGCAACCCAAGAACCAGCTAAAAACATGATTGCTGGGCTGATAATCATGATAACTCCACCCTATCGTGTAGGGGATATGGTGACGTTATCAGGCCATTACGGCGAAGTGATTCAACTCGACTGGAGCGTCACTTGGCTTAGAACTTTTGATGATAATACTGTGATGGTGCCTAACGCAGAGGCGCTTAAAACTGCCGTATCAAATGCCAATAGCGGCGCATTAGATGAAATGGTTGTCGTTAAATTCACTTTACCGATACAGGTTGATCATCAACAAGCGACTCGATTAGCAAAAGAAGCGACACAATGCTCACCTTATACTTTTTTAGACAAGCCTATTACGGTGAATATTGCCACTCGCTATGAGTTTGGCGAGCACCTTATTGAGCTAACCGTCAAAGCCTATGTCATGGATATTCGCTTAGAACGTAAGTTTGCCAGCGACATTAATTTGCGCGTCATCAACGCCTTTAAGCAGGAAAAATTCTATCCTATGTCAACTTCTGAGACCGCAGAGGCCATTAATTAAATCTCTGCCATATCTTGAACAGCTTGGCATTTGCTATACTCTTGCCAATTTTACTACTTATCATTGCAAAAATAGCCAGCTTAGGATGTTGATATGACTCAAGATGAAATGAAAAAAGCCGCCGGTTGGGCAGCACTAGAGTACGTTGAAGAAAACAGTATTGTTGGTGTAGGTACTGGCTCAACGGTTAATCACTTTATTGATGCATTAGCGACAATGAAACACGACATTCAAGGTGCGGTTTCTAGCTCTGAAGCGTCAACTCAAAAGCTAAAGCAATTAGGCATTGAAGTATTTGATTTGAATAGCGTGTCTGATTTATCAGTGTACGTTGATGGTGCTGATGAAATTAACGCCCACATGGACATGATCAAAGGCGGCGGCGCAGCATTAACACGCGAAAAAATTGTTGCGGCAGTTGCAAAGAAATTTGTCTGTATTGTCGATAACACTAAGCAAGTTGACGTATTAGGCGAGTTTCCACTTCCAATTGAAGTGATCCCTATGGCACGTTCTTATGTGGCACGTGAATTAGTAAAATTGGGCGGCGACCCTGTGTACCGTGAAGGTGTAGTAACGGATAACGGCAACGTTATTTTAGATATGTATAACTACAAAATTCTTGACCCTAAAGCGCTTGAAACTCAACTAAACGCTATTGTAGGTGTGGTGACTAACGGCTTGTTCGCAAACCGTGGCGCTGACGTATTGCTTGTTGGTTCACCAGATGGTGTTAAAACTGTAGCCGCTGAGTAGCTAAACTAAAAATACGCTTATCTCGTATCAAGCGTTTTAAAAGTCTAAAGCCCAATACCACATTGGGCTTTTAATACTTATAATTCAATAACCTAAAGAAAAAACAAACCCGCTCACTTACCTGTCATAGCAATAACGCCCTAGCCTATAACAAGTTCAAATCAAGCCTACACCGCTATAACAATAAAAAACTGACTGCTATTTCTACTCGCTTTTACATTCGGTTTTAAAGTTAACTTTAAACGTTACTGATATGTTAACCGCCACAAAACATGCTACATTAATAAACATATGATGATTATTAATGGTAATGATAATGCCCTCTTTCACTAAGCCAATCAATCTCGCTCAGCTAATCCTACTGCTCACTGCAAGTCAATTAACAGCATGTGCAAGCGAAAATTCAACCCCTTCAAAAAACAATAAAGTCGATACCTTATTTAGCGAAACTCATGGTGTTCTACCCGCAGAGGAACGTGCTAGACGTAAATGGGATGGTGCTATTGTGGGAGATTTAGATGGCAACGGTTTTCAAGACCTTCTGTTAACTGAACATGCCTATAAGGTTTTCATCTATTGGAATGAAGGTGGATATTTTTCCCCGCCTACTGAGTTAGTTCAGGGAGATATGCACGGTACTGCAATTGCTGACTTTGATAAAGACGGTTTAGTGGAAGTGATTATCGCTCAAGGGGGAGGAAATGGCAGCAATCCGAGAAAACCAAGACATTATGAAATTACCCGAGATCGTGAAATTACTGGTGGCGAGCAGCTTAGTCACTTTGAAAAAGGCCGTGGCCGCTCAGTAAAAGTATTAGATGCAAATAACGACGGTAATTTAGATTTATTTTTAACCGGATTTGCAACGCCAGAACAATTTAAAACGGGCGCTAACCATTTTTATAGCAACAAGGGTGCAGGTCAATTTACCTTTAACGCCCACCTTCCTTTTGGTGACCGTTTAAGTTACCGATCGTCAATAACCGATTTCAACCAAGATGGAGAATCAGATATTGTTGTATATGGCGGAAAAAATATTGTGCTTGCCAAAGGGGGTGAAGGTTATAGCTTTACAGATGCCACAGACGAAGCGTTAGGTGAATTACAAAAGATAAGCCATGCCAGTTCAATATCACAAATAGACTTTGATGGTGATGGCGATTATGACTGGGTTATTAGTCGATCAGAACATCAGTTTCAACATGAAACCTATTATGATCCTGAAACCAAAAGATTCGCATTTTTTGCACGCTTTCAACCTTCTCAGCTAGAAGACCTCACGATAGCTGGGCCATTTAAACTTGAAAATTTACAAATGGCCTACCCGCACTATGATGTATTTGTAGGCAAAGACAAACGATTACTGGACGTCAAAGCTCAAGCAGTAAAAACTGGTCAAAGCTGGAATAGAAGCGGTAATAACCGCATTGAATTAACCCAAGAAGCATCTCAAGGCTGGCCAGAAGGACTCTGTGCCAAAGGGGCTAAAATGAAGTCCTTACCCGAAGGTTCAAAACCAGGGCTTTATATTGGCTATGTCGGTGATAATAAATGGCGGGTTTGTAGTCAAACACAATCAGCAACCGCTGGGGTTATTAACAATGTGACTTCAACGCCAAGTCCAACGTTAAATCCTCCTTTACCGGCTAAATTATTGGAAAATCGTAATGGACGCTTTGTCGATGTCACTCAATCAATGAGGATTAATATCAATGAGCAAACCACCAGTGCTTTAGCAGCCGACTTTAATAATGATGGCTGGACTGATTTATTTTTCATGCGTTACGGTAATATGGCAAAAGAAATCACCCAGTATTTATACTTAAATAATCAAGGAAAATCGTTCAGTTTAGCGAGTAACCACGGCGTCATTTCAACAGATATTGGTGCCACAGGCGCTGGAGCGGAAGTCATAGATTATGACCGAGATGGCGATGCAGATTTAATTATTGCCAACGAACGTGGCAAATGGCACCTATTTGAAAACCATACCAATAGCCAAACTAATAATCACTTTTTAGGCATAAAAGTCACTACATCACCTTCAAAGCAGGCTGATATCTTTGGGGCTAAAGCCATAGTATCGGCATGTGGACGAATTCAAACCCGCACTGTCGGTGACACAGCATCAGCTTATGCTGCGACCTATAACAGTGACTTATTATTTGGCCTAGGTGATTGTAAAAGCGTTGATATGGTGACGATCAGTTGGTCAAATGGTGAAAGCAAGCAGTTTACGCCAAAGCGAATTGATCAATATATTGATCTAACAACACTAGAGTAAAGCTAGGCTTGGATATTAATCTCGCTAAGACATTAATCTCGCTTAAATGAAAGAATCAGAAGTCATACAGAAGCTGAAATAGCATACTCTGTATGACTTCTTAGGTTATTGAGTTAGCTGTTTTATAGTACATGCTTTAAGTAACAAACCTAGCCCACTTTAAATAGACTAACCGCCTCATGCAGCGCCTCTGCTCGTTGCCTGACATCTTGAGTTGCTGCAGAGTTTTCTTCGGTTGCATTGGCTGTTTCATCAGCAATATCACGGATAATCACCACATTCTTATTCACCTCTGCAGCCACCATACTTTGCTCTTCAATGGCGGTAGCAATTTGTGTACTCATATCTGAAATAGTTTGCACATCTTGAGTAATAGAATGCAATAACTGCCCAGCACCACCCGCTTGCTCAACACTGTCTGTTCCTTTTTGCTGACTAGCGTCCATTAACTGCACAATCGAATGTGTACGGGACTGTAGTGTGGTAATAATTTTTGAAATTTCCTCGGTGGACTCTTGCGTACGCATGGCTAAACTTCGGACTTCATCGGCAACAACAGCAAAGCCTCGCCCTTGTTCCCCTGCCCTTGCAGCTTCAATGGCTGCGTTCAATGCCAGTAAGTTAGTTTGTTCTGCAATCCCTCTGATCACATCAAGCACACTACCAATCGTTTCACTGTCTCGCTCTAATTCTCCGACCACTTCAGACGAGTCACTAAGTTGACTTGCCAAGGTTTGAATTTTTTCAATGGTTTGCTCAACACTCACTAACCCTTGTTGTGCATGTTCATTGGTTTCGTTAGCCTTTAGCGCAGCTTGTTCAGTATTGCTGGCAATTTCTTCAATCGTTGCACCCATCTCAGTAATCGCTGTAGCAACCATATCGGTTTCGCTGAGTTGCCTTGATACGCCATCAGAAGCCACCACGGCATTTTGAGTCAGCTCTTCACAGGAAATATTCATTGCTTCGACAGACTCATTAACTTGTTCAATTAAGGTCTGAAAACTGAGCACCATGGCGTTAAAGTGTTTTGCAATTCTGGCAAGTTCATCATTTCTGGTTTCATCACAACGCAAAGTAAGATCTTTATTTTTCTCAACCTCGGATATCACTTTATTAATGTCATTAATCGGCACCACAATACTGCGTAAAATCAGGTAGGCAAATACGCTTAAAATGAGGGTGATTAACACAAAAATAGTAGCGCCTAATATGAGTGCATTATTTTCAGCTTGGCTAATTTCTTGGTGAGTTTGCTGTTGAAGCGTAGATAAATCAATCGCGGTTTTCTTAATCGCTTCTCGCAATATCAACATGTCGCCATCGTAAGCACTTAAGCCAAACTCTTTTTCTTTATCTGTCAGTTGTACAAAACTGCGTTGATAAGCATTCACCAATTCAGTAATCTGCTTTTTTGTTTGATAATCTAATGTGGATGCGTTTAATTGCGTTTTAAACAAGCTAATATTTTTATCAAACCTATCTAAATAACTTTGAGTGCGTCTGAGCATAAAGTCTTTTTCATTTCGACGAAGCTGCAGCATAGTGACCGACAATACATTTTGATTTTGCTGCTTTAATATGGTTTCAACATTATGGACAGATTGTCTTAAGTCGCCATACAAACCAGTTTTTGGTGTTAAGCCTATCTCAGTTTGTAATGTCACCAATTCGGCAAACAGCCCTTTATATGTTCGTAAACTCTGATTAAAACTAGACAGGCTTTGGGTAGGTAAGCCACGTTCAATTAAAGTCTGATCAAGTTCAGCAATGATGTTATTGATGTCGTTGTAGATATCATCGTGATCTTGAATGTATTTAGTATCTAAACGGGCAAAAAAATCTTTTTCAATCACTCTTAGGTTTAATACTTCTCGCTCAATTTCGGTCACATGATTAGCTGCGCTGGCTAATCGAGACTTCACTTCGCTAGTATAAAGTTGTAAGCCAAACATTGCGGTAAAAGCCACTAAAGACACCACCACGCTCAATATTAACTTGGTACGAATTAACATATAAATCCCTAATAACCTTAAGGTACATTAAAAATATAGATGCACATTTGCTCTTTAGACAATGTTTGCACAAACTAAATTTTCCCAATCAAATTAAGCGATAACTACATTAGCCAACATCGCTATAATATTTATCGGCTCAAATAGCACGAACTTAATTTATTTTATTGTGCAGTAAACCTTTTGCTAACTTGCTAATGTCTAATCTAGTAACTCACACCCAAACGGATAAAACGGTGAACTTGAATATCAATAACATCACTGACATTGCACCAACGCTTCAAGCAAATGCGAATGAAGTGAATGTTGCTATCGACGGGAATACACCCGACGAACAGTTAGTGGCGCAGGCATTGGATGGGAATAAAATTGCTTTTAAGCAACTTTATCAACGTCATCAAGGACGAGTGTATGCGATTTGTTTTCGTTTGAGTGGCAGTCACGATCATGCAGATGAAATTTGTCAGGATTGTTTTGTCAGACTGTGGCAAAAATTAGGACAGTTTAATGGTGAAAGCCAATTCAGCACTTGGTTACATAAATTGTGTGTGCATCAAGCCATTAACAGCATGAAAGCTAAGCAACGTTTTTGGCATCGTTTTTTACCCGAAAGCAACTTAACTGAACATGCTGAACAGCAAAACAGCACCCATTATGAATACCATAGGTTAGACAAATTAATACTGACCTTACCTGAACGAACCAGAGTGGTGTTTGTGTTATCCGCAATTGAAGGGTATCAACACCAGGAAATAGCAGAGATGTTGAATATTGCCGTGGGAACCAGCAAAGCGCAGTACCACAGAGCAAAGCAAATGTTACAGGATATGCTGGTATGAAGAATTTATCTCCACAACAAACCAAAGCAGAAAAACAACTTGATGAGTTGCTCACAAGCTTACCGACTGAGATCAATCCACGCGTAGATCTTTGGCAAGGCATTGATGATCAAATCAGTGGCAAAACAACTCATAAACCTTTCTCGGATCAGCAGCAATGGAAAACACTTGCTATCGCTGCAAGCCTCGCTTTTGTGATGGTACTAGGTTGGCAGTTATCTACGCCAAATATGACTTCTGAACAAGAAACAATCACGGTTGATAACGCTTTATCAAATCAATCGACTGAAGACTTAATTGCCTTGGTAGATCAAATTGCAACGACTCATCAGCAACAATTAGCCTCATTTGAAGACAATAAATTCACTGTTGGTATGCAGCTTGATAATCAAATTAACCCATTTAATAAAGGGTTTACTGAGCTTCAACGTGCATCAAAAGAAATCCAACAAGCATTAAAAAATGATCCCAATAACAAACAAGTCTGGGACTTATGGTTATGGGTAATGAAAAGAGAAATTGAATTGTTGCAACAACAGCAACGCACACCAACTAATTCGACTCCATCAACGCAAGGAAATGTAATATGAACACCAAACTTAATCACCTATTTAGCCGTATTGTAATCGGTTGCAGTGTGCTGCTCACTCCGTTGATGGCCCAAGCAATTGAGCAAATTGACCGTGAAATGACCGTGTCAGCGAATCCTCAAGTTGAGCTAAAAGTGCAACGTGGCAAAGTCGAAATTGTGGGCTGGGATAAAGATATCATCAGTGTTAAGGGCCATTTAGATGAACTGTCACAAGGTTTTATCTTCGAGCAGAAAGGTAATGAGATTGTCATTGAAGATAAACTACCAAGCAGTTATCGAGGTAATAATAAACAAGGTTCAAATCTTGTTATTCGAATTCCAACCAATCTAAAGCTTGAAGCAGAGGGTGTATCTGCTGATTACGAAGTAGAAAAGCTCAGCGGAAAAATTCAGTTATCTTTGGTCAGCGGCAGCATGGAAGTTGAAGAAACTGAAGGTGAAATCAAACTAAATACTGTCTCTGGCGACATTAAAGCAGACGAGCTCAACGGTAAAATTGAACTAGAAACAGTATCAGGTGACATTAAAGATAAAAATATCCAAGGCAAAGTGCAGTATCGCTTAGTCAGTGGCGAGCTTGAATCTGAAAATAACCGTGTAACAGATTTAGCAATTGACCAAGTCTCTGGCGATATTGAAGGTAGCTTTACCTCAGCGCAAAAAGTCAAAATTGTTACTGTGAGTGGTGATATTGAAGTCAAACTCAGTGACGCTGTTAGTAAAGTCGTATTCGATACCGTGAGTGGTGATATCGATGTGAAGTTTTCAGCGATGCCAAACTTATCGTTTGAAATTGATGGCGGCCCTGGTGGGAGAATTGATAACCGCCTAACAAGTGATAAACCAATGAAAACAAAATACACCTCAAGAGAGTCAATTCAATTCAAAACTCAACAAGGTGATGGCAGCTTTAACGCAAGCACTGTGAGTGGCAAAGTCAGCTTAGAGAAATAGTCACCAACATAAAGGAGACCGACTTTAATTTCATTGAAGCGGATTAAAGTCAGTCGCCTTTATAAATATTTAGCAGTCTTTGAAGTATCAACCCAATAAGATACTCACTTTCGACATTTAAGCTCAATGGCAATACACTGAATATACCTTGTTTCGGTATTGCTATTAAATTTAATGAATAAAACGCCATTTGAAGCTCTCGATCTTAATTTGATCAATGTTTTTTTCATTTTATATGAAGAGCTAAACACACATAAAGCAGCCGAAAGGCTCCACATCAGCCAACCTGCTGTGAGTAGAGCATTACAGAAGTTACGTGATGCTTTTAACGACCCCATATTTGTTAAAACCAGACACGGCTTAACTGCAACCGATAAAGCACATTATTTAGCGCAAAAGTTGCCTAATACTTGGCAAGAGCTGACCGATATTATTAACCACATGGAAGAGTTTGAGCTTAAGGCGCTCACGGGTAAAATTAATGTCACTCTGCACCCTGCTCTCATAGGATTAATTAGTGACCAATTATTTTTAGCCTTGCATCAATTAGCACCAAAAATTGAATTAGTGGTTTCGGTGTGGAGTAGTAACACAGAGCAAGAGTTACTATCAGGTAAGCAAGATATCGCCGTCACAATGGTTGAACCTGATTTTTCCAAAGAAATGACAGTTAGGACATTACCAAAGTTATTTGCCAAAGCTTATTTAAACAAGCAACATCCTTTAGCGAGGCATGTCATTAACGAACAATCATTTGCCGATTATCCACTAGCTGTTTTACATGTGACAGGGTGGAACGAAAATACAACCTATGTTGAAAAGTATCTTAGAAATGCTGGATTAACACCGAAGATAGCTTATCGAAGTCCGCATCCTGATTCAGTATTAAGTGTGGTTTCGCAAACTCATTTAATTCATGCAGCAGGTGCGCAATACCACGGCATTAATACTGATAAAGTGTGTAGTAAAATTATTCATATCAATAACAAACCTGTCGAGCTGAATAGCTATTTTTGTCACCATTATCGCCATAGAAACAAACCGTTATTTCAGTGGCTATTCGACACGATTGAGGCAATAGTTAAGCAACAACATTTATCAGAGAGAAACCTGTCGAGCTGAATAGCTATTATTGTCATCACTATCGCCATAGAAACAAACCGTTATTTCAGTGGCTATTCGACACGATTGAGGCAATAGTTAAGCAACAACATTTATCAGAGAGAAACCTGTAAAATTAGCACTTTGCTGGATGAATAAAATCGATAAAAGCTTTAGCTGCCGGTGTCAGTTTGCGGCTTTTTAAATACACTATGCTGAACGATGCTCTTATATCTGGCATATCGGTTATCGGCAATGCGACTAACAAGCCATTAATGAGCTCTTTTTTGACCGAAACATCTGGTGCTAAAGAAACTAAGTCACATTCGCTCAATGACTCTTTAATTGCTTGAAACTGCTCAAATTTCACTAAACCAGAAAATCCTTTACGATACTTATTGAACAGGTCGCCAAATTGATCATATAGGGTCTTAGGTAAGGCAGATGGAATAGCAATGGGATACTGCTTAATATCAGCTAAAGTCAGTGGATTTATTCGTGTTAATGGATGCGCTTTACGACAGCAAAAAATAGCTTGAAAACTCGGCAGCGGCACCACCTCAATATCATCTCTTTGTTCTAATTCTGTCGCTTTAGTTTCAGCAATAAATAGCGAGACTTCAGCTTTGCATAGCTGCTGATATAGCGATAACCAATTACCCACTTTTAATTCTACATTCACATTGGGAAATGTATGAATAAACTGCCCTATACTTGGCCCGACGATACTGTTTAATGGAATAGCACTAGCGCCAATAATTAGCTCACCGGTTTCAAGCCCTTGAATCGCTTGTATCTCACGCTTTAAAAAATCGACATCGCGTATTATTCGGCTGCCATGTTCCACAACAATCTCACCAAATGGCGTCAATGTCACAGAGCGAGAAGTTCGCTCCAATAATTTAGCCCCGAGTAAGTCTTCCATTTTTTGGATACTTCGAGATAACGATGGTTGGGCTAAGTTTAATTCCAGTGCAGCTCGATGAAAATGTTTTAAATCAGCAACAACAAGAAAATGTTTTAAATGACGCAATTCCATAACAAACCCAATTTAAATAAGAATACAAAAACAATTAATCAATAGCATTCACGTCAACCTACTATTAAAAAACAATTTATAAAAACAAATTAAAAATATTAGAAAGTAATTTATTAATTTAATATTAACTATAAACACAATAACAAATCAATATAAATAACCCCAAAAGTAAAACCATCATAACCCACTGTTTTTAATGGACATAAATAAACTGCGACACGTATCAATATGTATCAATTAATCTACAGTTAATCGATTACTTATAAACATCAAACCGATTCAAAAAATGTATTAATAAAATCATAGACAGAATATTAATTAATAGTTTTTGTGCATCATTAAATGCTTAATTTCGCATTGGATTATTAATTAACAATTTTGCAAACTCTATTTAACTGTCAAATATATTCATTTGCAGTTATTAAAATAATAATTAATAGGGAAGCATCATGAAATTAAAAAAATTATCACTCATGACATTGGCTGCAATATATGCGGGCGGTGTTGGTAGTGTTGCTGCAAGTAGCCCTTCATCTGCAAATGATAATGTGCAATTGCAAGGCGTTAACTTAATGGAAATGTACCTCGCCCAGAAGGAAACTCAGGCAAGAATGGGTACCGATACAACTGCGCCGCTTCGACGTGGTGACATGCGCAATATTCATTTCCAAGCTAAGCAAGCAAAAGACAAGTTTCAAATTGAACAAGACATTGTTGGCAAACAGACCTACATAGTAAGAATGCATGGCAATTCTGTAGCAACTTACAAAGGTGATATTCCAGGTTTACAAGCAACTCAGGCTACACTCAATAATAAAAATACCAAACTATTCACAGCGGGAGTCGCCACTGGCGCAAGTATTAATGCCATTGATGCTTATACCAATCACTTACTATCAAAACAGCAAAGTCTTATTCAAAAAGCGGGCTTAGAGGTAAAACAACAATTTACCTTAGCTGCAAACGCTTTTACCGTTGAAATGACCCAAGAAGAAGCAATGCAGCTGTCTACTATGTCAGAAATTGCCTACATTCAACGCTCAAAAGTTTATCAATTACATACCGATGTTGGCCCAGAGCACATTGGCGCAACTGGCGTTTGGGATGGCACTTCCACAGTAGATGGCGCAGCCTACAAAGGCGAAGGCATGATAGTGGGTATTATTGACACTGGCATCAATACTGATCACCCTTCTTTTGCAGCCGTAGGCGGTGATGGTTTTGAACACACCAATCCATTAGGCAAAGGAAATTACCTAGGGGATTGTAGCCTTAAAGAGTTTGCAGCACGATGTAATGATAAGTTAATCGGTGTATATACTCACAAAGACATAACTGCTGAATTTAAAGATGAATGGGGAAACCCATTAGCACCAGATTTTGGTGAAGATTTTCAAGGCCATGGTAGCCATGTAGCAGGCACAGTTGCGGGTAATGTTTTATATGATGTAGATGTCGTTGGTTCACAACTTGGCGGTGGTCCTGGTAATCCCATTGGCGTGCAAATGCCATCAATTTCAGGCGTTGCACCACATGCAAATATCATCTCATACCAAGTGTGTATGGTAAGTGGTGGCTGTTCTGGCGATGCCATGTTATTTGCTATTGAACAAGCTATCAAAGACGGTGTAGATGTCATCAACATGTCTATTGGTGGCAGTGAAAGTTTCCCTTGGGATGATGCTTTTGAAATGGCGTTTCTTTCGGCCCGAGAAGCGGGTGTCGCTGTTGCACTATCTGCAGGTAATTCTGGCGCGGCAAATGGTGAAGACTCACTTTATACCGTAGACCACACATCACCTTGGGTGTTGAACGTTGCAGCAACGACTCATGCACGCTCAATTGCGATTGAAGATAAAGCACTAGATAATTTTGTCGGTGGCGACGAAACGCTAGTTCCAGATAGACTGGATGCCGCTGGTATTTCAGAGTCGTTTACCGGTAACTTTGTTATCGCCGCTGATTTTGGTGATGCACGTTGTAATTCACCTTTCCCTGCCGATACTTTCCAAGCGTCAGACATTGTTATTTGTGAACGTGGTGATATAGCACGCGTTGAAAAAGCTTCAAATGCAGCAGCAGGTGGCGCGGGCGGGTTTGTACTTTATAACACTTGGGATGAAGCCGATGACGTCGCTAATGATACTTATGCAATACCAGGTGTACACATCACTGCAAATCAATGGTATGGCAATTGGCAAACGAAAGGCCTTCAACCTTGGCTTCAATCAGGCAGTGATTTACAAGGCACCATTACCGCATCGACAGCTACGCGCGTTATCACTCCAGAAAATGCAGATCAACTAGCAAGCTTCTCATCTCGTGGCCCATCAAGCACTATTGAAGAGCTATTCTCACCTGGAATTGCGGCGCCAGGGGTCGATATTTTTGCCCCATGGAATGATGAAAATCCATTAAACCCGCAAGCAGATACCCGTAATTATAACGCTATTAGCGGTACTTCAATGGCAAGTCCACATGTTGCAGGTGTTATGGCCTTAGTGCGTCAAGCAAATCCGAGCTGGACAGCATCAGAAGTACAATCTGCATTACAAATGACCGCCAATAGCCAAGCGATTAAAACCGTTCATCCTTTAGATAGAAAAGTTGAAGTCGCAGGCCCATATAGAGCAGGACATGGCCTAGTCAATATTGAACACGCGATTAACAGTGGTCTAGTCATGGATGAGACTGCAGATAACTTCCGCAGAGCTAATCCACAAAATGGTGGTCAGGTGCGTGAGCTTAATTTACCGCAACTCATTAATAAAGATTGTGGTTTAAGCTGTAGCTGGATCCGTACAGTTAAAGCAACCCGCGATGGAACATGGAGCGTTGAAGCCCTATATTCTGATCGCTCGCCTCTGTTTTGGGATTTTACCTTAGATCCAACCGCAAAAGTTAACGTGACTCCATCAACCTTTACCCTTAAAGCTGGCGAAACGATAGACTTAACCGTCACTAGCCTATTTAAAGAGTCAGACATGGCTTGGTACGATGGCACAGTTCAAACGGCTGCGGGTGAAATTCAATTCACATCTCAAGATCAAACCATTCCTGCTGCACATTGGCCATTTTTGGCAACGTACAACGGAAAAACACTGCCGAACACCATCAATATTACCGCAAACGATGACCAATCTCAGCACGTGATAGCTGATGTCCCGTTTGGCGCTCCTGGTTCGAGTTTAACTGGTGTTGCATATACTCCCGTTGAAGCGACAACCGAAACCTTTGATCTACCTCGCCGTCAGTTTAGCGCGATAACCATTGATGAAGAATTTTATTGGGATACCACATTACCTAACATCAAAACCTTCGTTGTCGACGTACCTGAAAACAGCGCAGTATTACGTGCTGAATTATTAGGTCGCGTCGCCTCTGAGACTGACCACCCATTTAACCAGTACCTTCAATCAGATGTTTATATCTTTAGAGATTTCAACAATGATGGGCGTTTACACCAATCTGAAGCCATTTGTGGTTCAATGCTTGGGCAAACAACCAAAGGTCAATTCTGTGCTTTAGAAGAACCTGAAGCGGGTGAATACACTATCTTAGTAATGAGTGCCTACCCTTTATTTCCATACGATAATGTCGATACGATTGAAATGGCCCATGTGGTGATTCCTAAAGAAGCTTCATCAGCTATTAACCTTAATTTTGAAGATACTAGCGAGCTAAATTCTTCATTAACTATCGACTGGAATATGGAGATGGAACAAGGAAAGCATTACTACTCAGCAGCTGCTATTTCAGCAGGTGATAATGCACCAGGTTCTTTAGCAATCGTTCCGTTAAACATTAAGCGCGATGTGAATAGTGTTTCAATTAATAGCTCTCAAGATGCTGCTCGAGTAGGCGATATTATTGATGTGAGTGTTGTGGTTCAGCCTAACTTATCTGGTAATGACCGTTCTTTAGAGCTCGATGCAACATTGTCGGCAGGTCTTAAGTTAGTACCAGGAAGCATCGCTGCAATTGAAGGGCTGAGTGAAACTGAAAACGGCTTTAGCTTATTACGAAGTCAGCTTGATACTTCTGCACGTGAAACCAATTACACCATTACGACTAACCTTGAAGATGCCATGTGTCGTACACCATTGGATATTGACTATCCAGATGGAACACCCGTAGATGGTGGGTATCTAGACTTGGCAAAGTTTGGCATTAACGTGTCGTGGGGTAGCTTCTTTGAAGCGACTGAATGGGGTGGAAACTGGGTTCATGATGTTGAAATGCCTCTAAACGCTGGTACATTAACCCCATTTGATAATCAGGATTATTTTAGTACTGACTCTATTATTCTAAGTTCTAAAGGTTGGTTGCAATTAGATACGGGTAACTATAACCCTTGGGATTTTGTCCCTATGAATATGTACTTAGAACTACCAACTAATGAATATTCAACTCCACCTGATTTCATCATTGCGCCTTTATGGGGCGGCTTAGATGCTACAGACCCTATGGCCATGTTTGCTCCACAGAAGTGGACATTGGCTATGTATGAGCAAAGCTGGGATATCAACCAAGAAAAAGGCGTGACATTAGCCTTTGCCGATGATTTCACCATCATTGAATGGAATAAAGCGGCAACTCATGACAAGAGTTGGGATGAAAACTGGAATACAGTAATAACACCAAGAAATGATAACTATGATTACCAAGTATTTTTGAAAAACAATACTGGTCATGCGCCAGGTGAATATGAAATTATCATGGCTTATGACAACATTGATTTTGCAGGTGAATCGAGTGAAGGTTCAATTGGTGTTCGTGGATATAACGGCCCACGTGGCACGTATGGCCCATTAAAAGGCCACACAGGTGTGAGCTATGCCTTCAATGATCTTGAAGACAAAGTGTCTAGCAACCTAGTGGTGTGTTATGACATTACTGGTCCAAGTGACAGTATTGTGGTTGTGAATATGCAAGCTGAAGTCACAACAGACGCCCTTGGCGTTAATCAAAGCGTCACCGTTACTGGTGATATCGAAGGTATTGCTAATGCCAATGCGGAGCAAATGATTAATGTCGCCTCAAATATCATTATATCTGATATTAGCGATAAAATGATGGATGAAAACACCACACTCGAAGGTATTACCGTTACCTATGCTGACAATGATGGAGGCGTTTCAGCCAACACCATTACAGTTACGGGTGACAATATTACCGCGGTTGTGAACGGTCATACTTCAGGTTCAAGCTTTGACATTACGCCTGCAGCTGACTTTTGGGGTGAAACAATGGTCACAGTTACAGTATCTGACAACGTTTTTCCGAACGACATGAGCTCAACAACCTTCATGCTGACGGTAAACTCTGACGGTATTGAGCCAACGCCACCAGCAGCAGAAAAACCAATTGAGCCAGAAACACCCAAATCTGATTCAGGCGGTAGCTTAGGTTTATGGGGGTTGTTATTGATGTTGGGGTTTACGACCATACGTCGTCAAAAACGTCATTAAGCTCAATACCTTCACATAATATGTCAATGCGATATCGATAAAATCAGAAGGCCTTCAATTGAAGGCCTTTTTCGTTATGCAAACACATTATATAATCTGTTGTAAGCAACTCAGTCACACAATGCATGAAATCAAGCCAACACAGTTTCTTGCTTTTCATTTTGCATTGGTGACTCCAATTTAACATCCTCTGCACGCTTAACCAGAAAATCAATAAAACCCTCAGCGGCATTAGAGTGAGATTTTTCTTTTAACGACACCACGCTAAATCGTGCATAAATCAGTGGCATGACATAGGGTGACAATTCAACCAGAACGCCTTTTTCAAGCTGGCTTCTTACCGAAATCTCAGGAGTTAACGCAACTAAATCACCATTAATGATGGACTCTTTAATGGGATGAAATTGATCGAAACGCACCATACCCGAAAAGTCTTCTCGTTGTTGCTTAAACAAGTCCTCAAACGCATCGGCAATAGATTGCGGCATATGACGCGGGATAGCTAATGGATAATCTCTAAATGAAGGTAAAAATAACCGTTGTAGTTGCGTTAATGGGTGATTGGGGCGACAGCAAAAAATCACTTTAAATGGCGGTAATTCGGTTATCGTTAATAATTCACTTTTCTCAAGCTCTGTGACTTTGGTTTCAGCAACAAAAAAATCAATGTCACCGTATATCAACTGTTGATATAAATCTTCCCAAGGGGCGACTTTTAACTCAACGCTCATATCTGCATAATGACGTAAAAATTCACCGACAATCGGTCCAACAAGGCTGTTTGAGGGGATTGGACTGGCACCTACTCGTAATTCTTTATCATCAACCCCTTGAAACAAGGTTACCTCTTGTTCCATTTCTTCGAATTCTTTTAAGATTTTCTGGCCATGTTTGAGTAAAACTTGCCCTAATGCAGTTACAAATACAGGTTTGGAGTCTCGGTTAAGTAACTGTCCACCAATCAGAAGCTCTAAACGCTTAATGCTTTTTGATAAAGAAGGTTGAGTAATATTGAGTATTTCAGCCGCTTTATTAAAGTTTTTTACTTCAGCAAGCAACACAAAATGCTTAATATGCCTCAGCTCCATTTACTTATCCTCCCCGATATTGAACATCTAAAAATCATTAAATTCGGCTCTAATTTCCAAAGTTCAAAACACATTAATTTTATTGTTATTTGGGTAACACGACCTTAGCAAAAGCAAATAACTAATCAATCACAAACCACCCTTCAATCTGTGACCATTTGTATCCCAAAGAACACTTTGAGGCCAAAAACAATAAACGCAACAACTTTGTAACAACTGAGCACCCTTTTAAATTGGAACTTCCTAACTCATTAAAAAACATAATGTTAAACCCCAAATAACAACATTAACAATCAATTAACAGGTGTTATTTTGTATCTCTTATTCCATTTATGCATTCCTTTTGAGCATTTATGCATAGCCCAAAGACATTGGATGTGAATTGTGCTGAACGTTAAAAAGGAGCTGCAGGATTGTGCTTGACCTGTTCAAACAACAATAATAGGGAAGGTTCCATGAAACTAAAAAAAATAAGTCTAATGACGATAGCTGCAATATATGCAGCTGGGGCTGGCGCCGTTGCTACCCCCCCTCAACAAGACGGACCGTTATTGCTTCAAGGTATAGATGTAAAGCCTGTTGATATTTCAAATGAGGAATATCAACAAATGCAAGAAATACAGAGTAAATTGTTAAACCGCGAAGGGTTAACAACTGGGCCAAACCAACATAGAGCCATTAGTGCCAATATAAAAACGCCTTTTCATGTAGAAACGGACTTAGCGCCAGGTGAACATACATATATTATCCAATTAGCCGACCAACCTGTTGCAACCTACAATGGAGGCATTGCTGGCTACTCCGCTACTGCACCAGCCATCACCGCACAACAGTTTGGTAAGCAAACTAAAGCTAAAGTGAATACACAATCAACAGCAAGCCGCAGTTATGTAAACTATCTGCAAAACCAACAAGCGAGTATCCAATCTGAAATCAGCAGTAAAATTGGCGTTGCAGCCGATATTCGCCAGTCATACAAATACGCATTCAACGGTATAAGCATGCAATTAACTCAAGCTCAAGCAGCTAGAGTTGCTAACTTAAACGGCGTTAAAGCCGTAACCCGTTCAGTTATTTTAGAGTTGCATACTGATGTCGGTCCGCAACATATCGGTGCTGACCAAATCTGGAATGGTAATGTCACCGAGGGCACTGAGTTTACAGGTGCTGGTATTAAAGTCGGTATTCTAGATACTGGTATAAACTCTAACCATCCGTCTTTTACCGCAATGGGTGACGATGGTGTCGCCATTTTAAACCCAATGGGTTCAGGTAACTATATTGGTGATTGTGAGCTCGAAGAATTTGCCAACATGTGTAATGACAAATTAATTGGTATTCGCTCTTACACTGAGATTACAGATACTTATGGCGACCCAGCATTTAAAGGTGAAGGTTGGTGGGGGAGCTGGGATAGAGCGCGCCCAGCTAACGGTGAAGACTACAATGGTCATGGATCACACACCGCATCAACGGTTGCTGGTAACGTATTATTTGATGTCGCTTACCAAGTTTCAGAAGCTGGATATGGCGATGAAATAACTGGTCGAGACACTGATCTTGTTTTTCCTCGGGTTTCAGGTGTTGCACCTCACGCTAATATCATTTCATATCAAGTATGTTGGGCTGGTGGTGGCAATGCTCCTTACGCTGGTTGCCCTCAAGAGACGACTTTGAAAGCCATTGATGATGCGATTGCCGATGGTGTCGATGTTATCAACTACTCTATCGGTGGTGCAGAGCAATTTCCATGGGAAGCACCTACCGAATTAGCTTTCTTAGCAGCCCGTGAAGCGGGTATTTCAGTAGCGACTTCAGCAGGCAATGCTGGAGATTACTGGATGGACCATGTATCACCTTGGGTTACCACAGTTGCCGCATCAACACACGGTCGTGTTATTACCTCCAATCCTAAAACCATTGATAGTTTTGAAGGCGGTGAAGAGAGCCCTAGCCCTTATGGACCTATGAATGCTGCATCAATCACTGGTGCATATACAGGACCTGTCGTATTAGCGGCTGATTACAACGCCGATAATGCCAGCTGTGATACACCTTTTGATGTAAATACCTTTACTGCTTACCCTGATGGCAGTGCATTAACAGAGATGCCAATTGTTGTATGTCAACGTAGCGACCAACCTAGAGCAGCAAAAGCAGATAACATTTTGGCTGGCGGTGCAGGTGGATTGATTCTTTATAATATCCAACAAGATTGGGAGTACCCTGTATACGAAGCCATTAAAGTAGAAGATTTCTACTCATTACCAACTGCACACGTCGGTGCATCTGACGGTACTAAACTCGTTACCTGGTTAGCTTCAGGTACTGGTCATCGTGCCAGTTTAAGTGATGCTTCTTTGTATACAGAAATGGGAGAAAGCGACTTACTAGCTGACTTCTCATCAAGAGGCCCAAGCACAACTAACCCAAATGTGATGACTCCAACCGTTGCAGCTCCAGGTGTAGATGTATTTGCCGCTTATGCCAACGATCGTATATTTACGCTTGATGGTTACGGCATGAACTGGGCAGCAATTAGTGGCACTTCAATGGCATCACCACATGTTGCTGGTGCAATGGCATTAATTAAAAATGCTCACCCAGATTGGACTCCTGCGGAAATCCAATCAGCACTCACTACCACAGCATCAGAAGCTAACTTTAGTTACGATCAAGGAGGCGCTGGAGTCATTAATGTGGCAGCAGCAGTTAACGCGACCTTACTGCTTGATGAAACCATTGATAATTACACCAACGCGAACCCAATGGCCGGTGGTGATGTGTCAATGCTCAACACACCATATATTGTAAACCGAGACTGTAAAGGAAGCTGCAGCTGGTTCCGAACAGTTACAGCAGCCGAAGATGGCAGTTGGAATGTGACTGCAGAAGAAATGGGTTACATTGGTGCTTCAATGCTAGATTTAACTGTCACTCCAGCAAGTTTCTCCCTGCAAGCAGGAGAAACCCAGCGTATTATGGTGACAGCTAAATTACCTGATCTTGATTTTCAATCAGACTCTCCACTAGGCGCAGGTAACAGCGATGGTTATAATTTTTACGGTAAACTAACTTTATCACCAAGTGATAGCAGTAAGCCTGTTCAACGTATTCCTGTAATCACTACCTATAAGAAAGCTGATATACCTGTAAATATCCATGCAAAATTTGCTCGTGAACAAGGCACAATGTTGACACCGGATATGGTGTTACCAGCTTCATCATCGGTAGCCGCCACCGTCTATGGTATGAGCATGGGTGAGTCAAAAGAATACCACTTAAAAATGAATGAACTATGGCCATGGGACATTGAAGATTCATTACCTACAGCAGAATCTCAAATAGGCTACCGTATGTTTACAGTACCTGAAGGGACAAAGCGACTCGTGGTAGAAATCACCGATGAGGATAATGAAATCAGATACGCGTCTCGACTAGATCTTGGTCGTGATGTCAATAATGATGGAAAAATCCACTGGAGCAACGAGGCAATCTGTATTTCAGATTGGCGCTTACAAGATTACTGCGCCATCAATAACCCAGAACCAGGTCAATATTGGTATACCGTGACTAACATGAAATGGGGCCAAGGTTGGTATGATCCATATAATAAAGCGAATCGCATTGTGACGAACCTAGTCATGGTCAGTGATGAAGTAAGCTCTGAAGTGACTATTGATGGTATTGAAAGCAATGGTTTTGACCCAGTTAATTTATCATTAAATTGGAGTATGTCAGATGCTGTTGAAGGCGATATTTATCATGGCGTTATCGCATTAGGGACGGACTCTACAAACATGGATGATATTGGTATGCTGCCATTGCGTCTCACCCGTTCAGAAGATGAAGTGGTATTAAATAGCAGTCATACTGGCGCTCAAGTTGGTGATATTGTCGACTTTGAAATAGTTCACGAAGCTAACCTTAACGGCCTAGAACGTGAAGTGAACCTCAATGTGACGCTACCAGAAGGTATGACCTTAATTGCTGACTCGGTGCGTGGTAATGAATTCTTTGAAACCCTTGAAAGTAATGTTGATGCAAACCAAGTTAGCATTAGCGGAATGCAGGCTTCATCACGAGATTCAGAACGTCGCTATGAATTCACTACGAGTCTTGAAGATGACATGTGTCGCCTACCTTTTTCTGATGCAACTCACTTCCTAGACTTGGAAGCTATTGGGGTTGACCAACTACCAGGTTTTAGTAATCAGTGGGATCAGCGCTTTGAAATTCCAGACTTTGTTGGATACGACAAATACTTCCCGCACATCCCACTTTATGGTGTAGCTGCGGAAGATACCGACAACATCATCACCATTCAAGGTGACGGTTTAATGAGATTTGATGCCCATGCCCTATTCTCATTACCTGGAGAGTCTCTTGTATGGGACGGTGCTCGTGACTTATTGATTGCTCCTTTCTGGTTCAAAAACGGAGTTACCATCAATGAATCAGGAATGGACTTAGCAACTTTTACTCCATATGAATATGGCGTTTATGCTGCAGCACTTAATCAAAATCAGTACCTAGCTATCCAATGGAAACGCATGTATGGCTCTATTCCAGGACCATGGGGTAATGAAATAGATTATGACACCCACTATGAGTTTACAATGTTGGCCTCTGCAGACATTGATTTTACCCCAAACACTTATGAAATTATGTTCGCGTACAAAGAAATGAATGAAGATAAAGGTAAACATACTGTAGGCATGAAAGGCTACGAAGGTGTGCGTGGTTTCTACTACCCTGTTAATGGTTACAACTTTGATGAATACGCTATTAATGAGCCTGAAAAGTTAGCTAGTGACATGGTGGTATGTGCTAACTATCAAGGTCCTGAAAGTACTCGTCTTGTTACACGTTTCTCAGCAATGGTCAATACAGCTGCAGTTGGAAGTAATAACGAAGTCACCTTAACTTCTGAGCTGACTAATGCCAATACTGTGACACGAATTATTCCTGTACCTGTTGGTAGCAATATCACAGTTTTTGATATCGCTAACCACGAAATGGATGAGAATAACGTTATGGAAGGGTTAACCGTTGAATATATGCATAGTGAAGGCCGGGCAGTTGCAATGATGGCATCAGGTGAGAATGTTTCTATTGAAGTAGATGGAATGAGCTTTACTATCACTCCAGACACTGACTGGCATGGTGAAACTGAAATCACTGTAACAGTTATGGATGCAGCAAACGAACATGATCATGCCAGCACTAGCTTTATGCTCACTGTAAACTCTGATGGTGTTGATTCAACTCCACCAGCAGAAGAAGTGGCGCCAGATGAAGCGCCAGCTAAATCTGACTCAGGCGGTAGCATGGGGATCTTTAGTCTGATTTTACTTGGTTTACTAGGCGCAAGTCGTCGCCGTAAACTACACTAAAATAGCGTTCCAAAACTAGTGTTTGGGCCTTCTTTAAAGAAGGCCCTTTTTTATGTTCGCGATTAAATTAGCGGAACCTGTTCAAACAAATCAACGTGGATTAAACTGATTTCACTTCTTCATCAGTAAGGTAACGCCACTCACCTTCTAACAGGTCATCTTCCATTTCAATTTTACCTATGGCTTCACGATGCAGATTAATCACCTTATTGCCCACAGCTGCAAACATACGTTTCACTTGGTGATACTTACCTTCACTTATAGTTAGTCTGGCATGAGTAGCATCAATAATGTCAAGTATCGCTGGTTTAGTTAGGCCATCTTCATTTCGTAATTGGACACCTTCAGCAAAAGTCTCAATTAACGCTTCATCCAGTGGTTCAGCAACTTCAACATAGTAGCGTTTGCCACAGTCTTTTTTAGGTGAGGTAATCTTGTGAGACCACAAGCCATCACTGGTAATTAATACAAGGCCGGTTGTGTCCACATCCAAACGCCCAGCAATGTGTAACGTCTCAACTTTTTCGATATCCATTAAACTCAAAACAGACTGGTACTCTTCATCAATAGTTGAGCAAATCGTATCGACAGGCTTATTCATCATAATGTAGCGTTCGCCAATAACCTCGATTTTGCGTCCTTCAATGCAAACCTCAGTATCGGTGCCCACTTTAAAGCTGGCATCTTTAATCACAACGCCGTCACAGGTCACTTCACCTGACTTCAATACTCTTTTTGCTAATGAGCGAGTCAGCTCAGTACTTTCACAGATAAATTTATCTAAACGCATTACTACAACCAATTACCAAGTCTAATGGGTCACTATTATGAGGGCTCAATGAATAAATGAACATCAAATCTTCCACAACCTGTGTTGAGCGGTAATTTTTAGTTACATATCTCCCTGCTAAAAGCTCACATTTTATCAACAAAAGTGGCTAATCCACTTGTTAATTGCCCTTTTGAGCACTTAACATGGACTTCACAACTATAAAGACTGATTTTCTATTTGCACTTTCTTGTTTTAACTCCAATAAACAGAAAGGGTAAATGAAAAGTCAGCATTCAAAGTCCATGAAGGGCTTATTATTACAATGCAAAGGAAACAACATGAAAAAGCTTGTTATTGGAGGGCTTTGCGCCTCTTTGATCGCTGGACTCAGCGCATGTACAAATGAAGTTGAAAATACATCTAAAACGGCGACAGCAGAAGCTGTTCAAGCGGCGTTAACTTCAGGGATTGATTTTCAAAATATCGACAAGTCAGTTCGTCCTCAAGATGACTTTTATGAATACGTAAACGGAACCTGGTTAAAAACGGCTGAGATCCCAAGTGATCGTACTAATATTGGTGCCTTTTACGATTTACGTGAGAATGCTCGTGAAGACGTTAAAGCCATTATTGAAGAAGTAGCAGCAATGCCAACCCTTAAAGCGGGAACAGATGAGCAAAAAGTGGCTGATCTTTACCGTGCCTTTATGGACGTTGAAACCCTCAATAAATTAGGTGTGACACCAATTCAACCTGAGTTCGATAAAATCGCAGCAATTGATTCTAAAGCTGACTTAACCAACTACTTTGCATACAGTCAAGTCAATGGTTACGGCACTCCGCTTGCGTTTTACATCAATGTTGATGCAAAAGATTCAACTCGTTACGCCACACATATTTGGCAATATGGTTTAAGCCTGCCTGAAAAAGACTACTACTTTAATACCGAAGAGCGCTTCGTTAATATCCGTAATGAATTCGTCGCCCATATTGAGAAAATGTTCAATTTAGCAGGTCTTGAAAATGGTAAAGCGGCAGCTGAATCAATTTTAGCCCTTGAAACAGCCATTGCAGAAAAGCATTGGGATGTGGTTGAAACACGTGACAGCACCAAAACATACAACAAAATGATGGTGTCTGAATTAGCTGGAATAGCACCAAACATTGACTGGAAGCAATACTTAGCCACTATGGGCGTTGCTGAGCAAAAAGATATCATTATCAACCAACCAAGCTATGTTAGTGGCCTAAGTGACGTAATTGGTGAAACTGATTTAGCAACACTTAAAACCTACATGACATGGAATGTGTTAACCCATGCGGCAAGTAACTTATCTGAAGAAATTGACGCCGAAAACTTTGCCTTTTTCTCTAAAACCTTAAATGGTCAAGAGCAACAAGAGCCTCGTTGGAAGCGCGGTGTAAATACCGTGAGCGGCACTTTAGGCGAAGTCGTTGGTAAAGTGTATGTTAAGCGTCACTTCACCTCTGCAGCTAAAGAGCGCATGAGTGAGTTAGTTGAAAACCTTCGCGGCGCATACGGCACAAGTATTGATTCACTGGATTGGATGAGTGCAGATACAAAAGTTGCAGCAAAAGACAAACTGGCCAAGTTTAATCCTAAAATTGGCTACCCTGATAAGTGGAAAGACTACAGTAAGTTAACCATCAAAGGTGATGATTTAGTTGGCAATGCACAACGTGCAAGCGTTGAAAGCCACAATAAAGATATCGCAAAATTGGGCGGCCCAATTGATAAAGGTGAGTGGCACATGACGCCGCAAACCGTTAATGCTTACTACAACCCAACCATGAATGAAATTGTATTCCCAGCGGCAATCTTACAACCGCCATTTTTCAATATGCAAGCTGATGATGCTGTTAACTACGGTGGTATTGGTGCGGTAATTGGTCACGAAATGGGTCATGGCTTTGACGATCAAGGTGCTAAGTTTGATGGCGAAGGCAACATGCGTGATTGGTGGACAGAATCTGATTTAGAAGCCTTCACTGCGAAAGGGAAAGCGTTAGTATCACAATACAACGGTTATCAAGTATTTGATGACTTACACGTGAACGGTGAACTCACCTTAGGCGAAAACATTGGGGATTTATCCGGTGTCACTATTGCCTATAAAGCTTACAAAATGTCGCTAGATGGCAAAGAAGCACCGGTCATTGATGGCCTAACAGGTGATGAGCGTTTCTTCATGGGCTTTACTCAAATTTGGCGAGTAAAAATGAAAGAAGAAGCATTACGTAACCGTGTTGCGACAGATCCCCATTCACCAGGTCATTTCCGTGCATTAGGTGCACTGTCAAACATGCCTGAGTTTTACAGCACTTATGACGTAAAAGAAGGCGATAAAATGTATATCGAACCTGCTAAACGCGTCAAAATTTGGTAATGCTATAGAGCAATTGTTATTCATAAAGGAATAGCAGAATATCTAAAGGACATCTTATAGATGTCCTTTTCTTTTTCTAGAAAATAGAAATTAGATCCCTACGAAAATCCTCCTTCACACTATTTACATTGACTTTGTAAAGAAGCGTAAACCATCCGAAACTCAGCAAAATATTCAGCATTGATTCAGCTTCAACCAGCTAAAGTATTCCCATATCTCAAAAGGGTTAGATGATTAACTCCGTTTACTGAATGCACTCAATGTTATCGAGTCTGTGGTATTGCAAATGAATAGAATTTTTCGAACTTTTTTTATCTTTTTATTATTACTAACAACCCGTAATGCTATTGCTGTAACGGTTGATACTAGCGCAGAAAAACCAATTTATGATGTTAGTCATGCTCTAGTAAATGATTTAGACAGTCTATTTAATTTAGCCAGCACAGCAGGTGCAGCCCCCATACAATATACCGATAACCTAGACCAACTGTATGAACGCGCTCCGCTAGCACAAAATGAACTTAGCCGTTTATTAAACGACATCAGCCAAACTTGCCATACACAAGTGATAATCCCTGAGATAAAAACCTATCAACGTGCGCAGCAAAAGATTCAACGTAAATTTGAGGGTGATGCGAGTTATATTACCGATATTGCCAGAGCCACACTGGTTGCAGATGATGTCAGCACCCTGATGCGCAGTTATCACGCCCTTAACCAAAGCACTGAAGTTGTTCAGGTTAAAAACCGCTTTGCTGAGCCAAAAGCGTCTGGTTACCGCGACGTAAACCTGCTGGTTAAACTGCCAGAGTCTGAAATGATCGTAGAAGTGCAATTACACTTAGCTAAAATTGCAGACATCAAAAGTGGTCCAGAACATCAGGTATATCAGCAAATTCAACAAATTGAGGATATTGCTCAAGCCGAGCACCGTCCATTGAATGACTTCGAAATGATGCAAATTGTGCATTTACGTCAGTCATCTCACAAGCTTTACCACAAAGCATGGCTTAGCTATAAACGCCAAAGTCTTGCTCAATTTGACCCAACTCATATAGGAGACCAACCCCAAGCGGCTTAAGCCCACTATTTTCCAGTTTCAACGTTTGCCCCCTTCCTTTCGCACCTTACTTTAAGGTGCATTTTTTTGCGTTTTTGCCAGTGAGATAATTGGTTAACAGCGTTAATCAAGCTATACTCCCGCCATTATTGCCGATAACGGGAAAGACTGATGAATGACGTCATCGAAATGCTTCAAGAGTTAAGTGAAACGGTTCCTGTGCCACTTGAATTACCGACTTTCGAGCAACTGGTTGAAGTGGAAGAACAGATATTAATTTCACTACCAAATGATTTAAAAGAATACCTGCTTTTTGGCAGTGATGTGATTTATGGCGCCATTGAAATGGTGACAGCATCAGACCCTTACTCGCACACTTACTTACCAGAAGTCACGAGCTACGCATGGTCTGTAGGTATGCCAAGAGAATACATTGCTATCTGCCAGCAAGGGGATAACTTTTACTGTATCGACCAAGAAGCCAATATTCGTTTTTTCAAAAACGGACGTATGGCAGACATCATGTGGGAATCGTTATGGGATTGGATTCAAGACATCTGGCTTAAACGCAAATAGAGACTTGTTGGTGAATACTTTTCCCTTGCAAATTAAGACTGCAAAACAGATTAAATAGGAAATACCATGGCTAAATCAAACGCCCTAAACGCAATTGAAATGAAGTGTTTACGCTTATCATTGGGCTTGAACGTAGAACAAATTGCTGAGCTAACTAAAACTACAGCAGATGCTGTCACTGCATGGGAAGCGGGTGAAGCCGATGCGCCTGAAGTTGCGCAAAAGAAGTTGCTGGAAATCGAAGATACGATTGAAATGCAGGTCCTTAATACCACTGACGGTATTGAAGCTTTATTTAAAACTGAGCCTAAACGCCGTTTAGCGTTTGTGGTCTACCCAACACAAGCGATTTATACTCAGTATAATCCTGAGTTTTTAAGCTCACTGCCTTTCACAGAGCTTTATAATACTGCCGCTTGGCGCATCAAAAAAGAGTGCCAAATTGTACTTGAAGTAGAAGTGAGCCTCGTTCCGCTTGAGGTTGAAGCTTATAAAAGTTACCGCGCTGACAGCGGCATGAGCGAGTCTCGTGAAAGTCGAGCTAAATGGGCTGCAACGCAACTTTAGTCAGTCTGTGGCATGTAAAAAAGGAAGCAATTGCTTCCTTTTTTGTTGTCATTTATTCATGTTAATCGCTACTCTTCTTGCGCAGCTTTAGCAATCTTTTCTGACTTTTCTAATGCAGATGTCATTGCGGGGCGCTGCTTCACTCTATCGCGATAAGCGGCAAGTTTTGGCGGAATCGTTTGCTCAAATACGGTTGCCCACAATAAAGTTTGCGTCAGTAAAATATCCGCAATAGTTAATTCATCCCCACAAACATAACCAGTCTCTGGCACCCATAATTCGGCAATGTTGGCGGCTTTATCAAATTCAAATTTTGCCACGGGGAGCATCGCATCTAATCGCTGCTCTTCTGGCAATGCAAAACGGTGTTTACCCATACTCCATAACGGCTGTTCTAACTCACAAATCACAAAGCTCACCCACCGATGGTGCAGTCCAGCTTGTTTACTGCCGGATTCAGGTAAAAATTTACCCTTGCCATATTTTTCAGCAAGATATTGCAAAATCGCAGCGGACTCAGTCATAACAAAATCACCATCCGAAATAACGGGCATTTTGCCACTTGGATTAAGGCTTAAAAATGCTTCACTCCGATTATCACCTTTGGCAAAGTTAAGGAATCTAAACTCCCATTCAACACCTAACTCTTCCAGTAACCATGATACTCTCAGCGCTCTACTTCGGGGCGTGCCATATAAGATGATGCCAGTGCTTACTTCTACGTTCATGTTTTATCTTCCTATGATGAGTTGTCGGTCTGCTTAACAAATGATTGAAAATCAGCTTTCATTAATAGTAAACAAAATAACAGTGCCAGATAGTCCACTTAAAGTAAAAGACGAGCCTGTGGCTCGTCTTACTATTTTCTAGTTTTAAGCTAGCATATGATCATTAAGTTAAAACTGAAATGCGTTAAAACTGATACGTCACTTTACCGTACCATAAAGCCCCAATGGCCGAATGAGTCGCCTGTTCGTATCCCATGAAATCAGCTGCACTAAATAACGTTTGTAATGACTTGTTCGACCTTAACCAAACTGAGCTAAACCACTCCCATGTTTGTTTGCAATTATAGTTAAACTTTCCAGTAGACTATGCTTTATGATGCATTACTTCACTAGATACTAAACCCAATCGCGCCTCTCCATTTGTTGCGCAAGAGTTTCAAAACCATTTGTAAACACAATGTTACTTTTCCAATTAAGGAAAATATGACATAGTCGTAAGCTAATATTTATTAACGTTTTATTTCTATTAATTAAAAAGAAAAATCATGCAAAAAAATAAAACCATAACCGATAGCCAATTTTCTACATCGACATTATTAGCCAGTTTAGGCCCTGGAATATTAATGGCGGCAGCAGCAATCGGCGCGTCACACTTGGTTTCTTCTACTCGAGCTGGCGCAGAGTTTGGCTGGCAATTGGCATGGGTGGTTTTACTGGTTAATCTGCTTAAATACCCGTTTTTTGCTGCTGGCGCCCGCTATACCGCAGCGACAAACGAAAGCCTACTACACGGCTATTTAAAACAAGGTCGTGGTTATTTATTGATGTTCACTTGCCTCAATACCATTGCAGCTATTGCCAGTACTGCAGGGGTGTGTATGTTAACCGCTGCCATGTTGACTCAATTTATTCCTTTACCCATCGATATCCTGGCATTTTTAGTTCTTATCAGTTCCCTTGCATTATTAATCCTTGGCCATTATCAACTCCTCGATAAATTGACCAAAGTCATTATGCTAGCACTAACTTTAACGACCTTAGTGGCAGTTGCACTGGCGTGGCAACACTATCAAGGCCCGATAGTCACAGAGCAAACGGTGAGCCCATGGCAATGGGCTTATGTTGGTTTTTTAGTGGCAATGATGGGTTGGATGCCTGCGCCAATTGAAGTCAGTGCGTGGAACTCCCTTTGGTTACTTGAAAAGAAAAAGACCCAAACTATTTCTAGTAAACAGGCTATATTTGACTTCAACTTAGGCTTTGTTGTCACTGCAATTTTAGCGATTATTTTCCTCGCATTAGGTGCGTTAGTCATGCATGGCAGCGGCGAAGTATTTTCAAGTTCAGGTGCTAAATTTGCCAGTCAGTTAGTGGATTTATATAGCGATGTCATGGGCGAAGAAACACGATATTTAATTGGTTTAGTCGCTTTTTTATGTATTTTCAGTACAACAGTGACCGTTATTGATGGTTATAGTCGCACCTTAGATATTGGTTGGCAGCTGTTAAATAACAAGCAGGATTGTACTAAAAGATTAACCAGAGTCATGTTATTGGTGTCCTCATTGGGGCTAGTATTGATTTGGTTCTTCAAAGGGGCACTATTGCCTTTACTTGAATTTGTCATGACATTGGCATTTCTAACCACAGTCATTTTTGCTTGGTTAAATTTAAGATTGATGACCAGTGAGACACTTCCCGAGCAACACAGGTACGGTACAAAAATGAAAATACTCGCTGGGTTAGGCTTAGTCTATCTCGTTGGGTTTTCGTGCCTATTTATATATTGGAAACTCGCCATCCAGTCGTCGTGACCACAATAAATTTTTGTCTATAATGAATGATGTCAATCTCATTGCAGATAATCTGAACTATTTGGCCTTTTTCAGGTATAATCCGCGTCCGATTTTTATTTAACGGCGAAATAACTAACTTTGCCGTTAAAAAACTGCGCAGCCGCGCCCAGAGACTTATATGATTAACAACGATATTATTCGCCGTCTACGTTTTGTATTTGATTATTCAAATGCCAAAATGATTAAGATTTTCGCTCAAGCCAATGTTGAAGTCAGCACAGATGAAATAATTAGCTTATTAAAAAAAGAAGCGGAAGAAGGCTACAAAGCCTGTAATGACAAGGTTATGTGTCAGTTCTTAGACGGACTAATTATCGAAAAGCGTGGTTTACGCCCGGGTAGTGAAGTCCCAGCACCAGTTAAAAACCTCACTAATAATTTAATTTTCAAAAAATTACGTATTGCACTAGAGCTTCGTGAAGATGATATTATTGAAATTTGTGGTTTAGCGGACTTTGTCATTGGCAAGTCAGAATTAGGGGCGTTATTCCGTAACCCTGACCACAAGAACTATAAGACATGTGGCGATCAGATCCTGCGTAATTTCTTACATGGCTTATCAATTAAACACCGTGGCGTGTAATCAAATTAGATAAACATTTACCTTGAAAGCACAGCATTGGCTGTGCTTTTTTGTGGCTTTTTTACCTCTTGCTTAATGCCACTTCATCCCAATAAACAACTTGATTAAATGCTTGAGCTAATAGCGTATTAAGTTGCTCAAAACTTCTCACTTCTGTTTCTTCACCGCTAATACATGACCAAACAAATCGATGACAGTTATTTGTAAATAAATCATAGTCCCGATATTGATAGATGGCTTGCTCTGCTCGAGCCAATGCTTTTGGCGCGACAAGGGGCTGATGTAAATGGTTACACGCTTGAAAAATACAACTACCGGTTCGTCCTTGTAAAAATCGCTTAGCCGATATCACTCGAATCAAACCGCTTCCGTGCAATTCAACTAAATGGTCATCCCCCACCCAAATACCTGTATGCTCAATCACACCAAAGACGAAACAACATACAATAGCCCCAGGGGCGGCATCAACTTTGGCGTCGCCTTTATGCCAAATACTAGGAGTTAACGGGCTCACAGACTTACCATTAGGCACTTTGGGCGCGCGCCCCATACGACGTTCATGCTGAATTGTTTTTCGCTGCTGACGATCATCTGCCAGCATGATTGCACCAATAGCGACAGTACCGAGCCAAATAAGAGGAAGCGCCATTCTCACCCCATAAAGTTACCATCATGTCTATACACAGCATGGCACTTAACGACCATAATGTCAGAACCAAAAATGTTACGACATTTTGCAATCTTAATACTGCTGAATATGCCTATGCTTCATTTAACAAACACCAAGATGACTCTGACGTCACTATTTAGCTGAAAAAAAGTGTGAAATAGCTCACTTAACAGACCACAAAAAATCTTAGTTGTGTTAACCTTCATCGATAATTAAAAAAGTCTATTTTTAGGCAGTCACAATTGGCTATTTATAGATAAAAATAACAGTCATTCGACACTGACAATAAGGTTTCCAATGGACGATAATAAACGCCCCCTCTATCTTCCTTTCGCAGGTCCAGCCATTCTTGAGTCTCCTTTGCTAAATAAAGGCACAGCCTTTAGTGAAGAAGAACGCATTTACTTTAACCTCGAAGGGCTTATTCCTTGGGTCATTGAAACCATTGAAGAACAAGCATCACGTGCTTACGAGCAATATAAAAGTTTTAGTAATGATTTGGATAAGCACATTTATTTGCGCAACATCCAAGACACTAACGAAACCTTGTTCTACCGATTAGTTCGTAACCATATCAGTGAGATGATGCCTATCATCTACACCCCAACTGTGGGGCTCGCCTGTGAGCGTTTTTCAAAAAACTATCGTCGTAACCGTGGATTATTTATCTCATACGATAACAAAGATCGTATTGATGACATTCTCAATAATTCGACTCGCCATAAAGTAAAAGTCATTGTGGTAACAGATGGTGAGCGAATTTTAGGCTTGGGTGACCAAGGCATTGGCGGTATGGGGATCCCTATCGGTAAGTTGTCGCTGTATACCAGCTGTGGCGGTATTAGTCCGGCTTATTGTCTCGCAATCACATTAGATGTGGGCACAGATAATCCTAATTTATTAGATGATCCTATGTACATGGGGTCGCGTCATCCTCGTATTGGTGGCGAAGAATACGCCGACTTTATTGAAGAATTTATGCAGGCGGTGAATCGTCGCTGGCCTGATGCACTGATCCAATTTGAGGATTTTGCGCAGAAAAATGCAATGCCGTTACTTGAGCGTTATAAAGACAGATTCTGTACTTTTAATGATGACATTCAAGGCACCGCTGCAGTTACCGTAGGCTCACTTCTCGCAGCATGTAAGGCAGCCGGAACCCAATTATGTCAACAGCGTGTTGCCTTTTTAGGGGCTGGCAGCGCAGGTTGTGGTATTGCCGAGGCCATCGTGGCACAAATGGTGGCAGAAGGTATTTCTGACGAGCAAGCCCGTTCACAAGTGTTTATGGTCGACCGTTGGGGCTTGTTATTAGATAACATGCCTACTCTATTAGATTTCCAGAAAAAACTGGCTCAAAAAACGGTGAATGTTCAGCAATGGGATGGGTTTAGCGATCATATTTCATTATTGGATGTGGTTAATAACGCTAAACCAACTGTCTTGATTGGGGTTTCTGGCGCACCAGGTTTGTTCACTGAAGAAATCATTCGAGCAATGCATAGCCATTGCGAACGCCCAATTGTGTTCCCATTATCTAATCCAACAAGTCGTGTTGAAGCAACACCGAAAGACGTTTTGCATTGGACATCCGGTCAAGCACTCGTTGCCACAGGCAGTCCGTTTGAGCCTGTTGTCATCGAAGGTGAAACCTATGAGATTGCTCAATGTAATAATAGCTTTATTTTCCCAGGCATTGGCTTGGGTGTATTAGCCAGCGGAGCAACCCGGGTTTCAGATGAAATGCTTATGGCATCAAGCCGTGCGCTTTCTGAATGCTCTCCTCTAGGTAAAAACGGCACAGGTTCATTACTCCCCGCCCTTGAAGACATTCAAGAGGTGAGTAAATACATTGCTTTTGCAGTTGCTAAAAAAGCCATTGAACAAGAACTGGCATTACCTTGCCCTGATGAGCTATTAACGCAGAAAATTGATAGTAATTTCTGGGAGCCTGAGTACCGTCGCTACCGACGCACTTCTTTCTAGTGCTGCAAATCAGCCACAAAAAAGCCTAGCTAAATTAGCTAGGCTTTTTTATATCTTCAATGGTAAATTTACATCACCACTCTGTCTTCTAAAGACTGAGCTAAGGCTGCATAGTCATTGATATACAGCTTACCTCGAACCAATTCAATTAACCCTTCTTGAGCTAATTTATTCAATACTTCATTGACTCTTGGTCGGCTAACGTTAGCGATTTCGCTAAGTTGTTGCTGGGTAATTTTAATTTCGATTCTAGGAAGATTAGTCGACTTCTTACTTCGTACTAATTCCAATAAAAAGAACGCAATACGCTCTTCAATTCCATAGAAAGACAAATGCATACCTTGAACAATTTTGGGGCTATTTGTACGCATAATACTGTACAAAAGTTTATAAACCTCATTGTTTCTTTTAGCCAACTCATTAAGTTCACTTTTTGGAAAAAACAAACTTTTGAGCGGCTCAAGCTCACAGGTGTATAAATTGATTTTGGGGTATATCTCAATAGCAACAGCACCCACCCACATTTGCTTACCAAAAATAAAGCTCGCTAATGGTCGGTTATCAATACTTGTCGTTGCAAATGTTCCTAATCCTTGAACACAATAATAAATACCGCGTTGTTGGTCACCGTCGATCAAAGTGGAATAACGATCAATTCCATCAATTTCGATAGCCAGATCCATGATTTCAGCTTTAGTGATTTCACTTAACTCACAAGGCCACTGGATCTGCTTAGTTGATAATAAAGACATTTACACTCCCAAAATGCGTAATCACTTGTCTTAAATAGCCATCACTTGTTTAAAGCTATTTAATAAAGAACGGTCAGTTCTTGCTTTCTTTAATTTCTTAATACTTTCTTTGAGTGACTGTTCGGCTAATCGGCCAAACACCCCATCATATTCTTTTTCATCGATCGCTTCGTCTGAGTCTGCTTCATCAGCAATTTCTTGAGCAACACGACTCAACTGCATCCAAGCATTGGCAATATAAAACCCATGAAACTCAGCTTGCGGCATCAATTTTTGCGCACTTGCAGGCAAACTCTGCCAACTTTTTTCAAATAAGCCTGCATTGTCTTGGATCAGTTCTTTAAATAAGCCTTCATAAGCCTCTAAAAGAGTTTCTGGCAACTTATCCATAGGCAAAACTTTATTTGCCACATTAAACGAAATCGCTTTTGCAGTAGCTTGATATTCAGCAGTTCTTTCAATCATTAATTATTTCTCAAGTTAAGATTTTTATTGTATTGCCGAGTAAAAATTCATCTTGCCACCCCAAATTCATCTAAAAAAATCTACTACCATTATTTTATTTTGGTATTTTTTCACAATTATTTAAATGATGTTTGAGAAGGTTAACAAAGTGAATAGACACCTGACTAGTACATTTGTTTTAGTTTATAATAATTTAACTATTATAACCAAAACAAATGTTATTAAAGTAACACTAAGCAACTAATTTAATTAGTTTTAAACACAAACGACATACACTGCATTTACTTTTAGCCACTTGATTGAACAATTATAATTATATGCCATAATGGAATAATATTTATAAACAATATGAGAAAAACCTAATCAACACTCTGCTTAAATATGCACTCGCTTTCGCTATTAGCGTGTCTTTGCTAACTCAAGTAGCAACAGCCAGCAGCACCCCTCAACAACGAATAGATCAGTTATTTGAGATATTTTTTTTGGGAGAAGAAGGCGATCTTGAGTTATTAAACAAGTATCTTGCAGAGCTTGATCAATTAATCCCAGCTGACGATATAAAGCAACGTGAAAAGCTTATCCCACTCCAATGTTGGTACCATCCTTCTGAAACGACCGAGGAGTTTCAAAAAGCCATCAAGCATGCCGAAGTATTAATGGAGGCGCATCAAAAAAGCTATCCTTCAGAGCTGCATGCAGATTTATTATTATGTCGCGGTTCACATTACCAATATTCAGGTAAACCGGAACAAGCGAAATTGGATTATGACGCAGCAATTAAAGAAGCGTATTTGATTGAAAATATGCGCTTAATAGCAGATGGCAGAAGCATGAGAGGCACCATGTTATCTTATGAAGGTGATTACACTGGTGCCCTTGAAGACCTAATCCCTGCTCAATCCATGTATGAACAACTCAACCTAACTTACTGGGCACGGGTTAATTTAAGTGAAATAGCCAATAGCTATCGCCGTTTTGGCGACCCGCAAATGGCACTGACATATCAACTCAAACTTGAAAAAGCATACCTAGATAATAATCAGCTAGTAGAAGCGTTTGATACCAATACGCAAATAGCCTACTCCTATGAGGCATTAGGTGATAATCAATTGGCTTTAGAGCGACATCAAAAAAGTTACCAATATTGGCACCAACAAAAGAATTCACTTTCAGCTGCAGCTTCTGCTGTAGATATGGCTGGAATATTAATCAAGTTGAATCAAGTAGATGAAGCTGTTGAAATTTTAGAGCAAGCAGAAAATACAGTCACAATTGAATTTGATGGCCTTTTTAGTTTCATGAAATTATTCAGTGCCCAAGCGGCACTGATTAAACAACATCCCGAAAAAGCCCTGGAATATGCTGAAGAAGCTGAATCAGGGTTTAATGTTAGCAATAACGATCGTGGGTTAAGCCAGCTATACACTCTACGAAATCAAATCTATTTATCCATTAAAGATTACCAATCTGCTCATCAAGCACTAACAGATTATCTCAACGTTCATCATAAGCTTGATCAACTCAGTCTAACGAGTCGAAATAGTGAAATGAGAGCACGGTTTAACACCGATAAAATTGAAGCTGAAAATCAAAACTTACTCTCAATACAGCTCATAAAGGAAAAAGAATTAGCAGCGCTTGAGCAAAACAAACGATTGCAAAACATTATCATTATATTGGTCGCGATCATTTTAATCATCGTGACTATATATGCGGTAAAACAAGTCAAGCGCAAACAAAAATTCAAAGATCTTGCATTGACTGATGAGCTCACGAAACTGGCTAACCGACGCCATACCTACGCGTTAGCTAAAACATATATTAACCAAGCAAAAACCGAGCATAGCCAATTTTCGGTTATTTCTTTTGATGCGGATCATTTCAAGAAAGTCAACGATACGCTAGGACATGACATTGGCGACAAAGTGTTGATAAAACTTGCTAAAATAGCAAAAGAGTTGATGCGTAAATCCGATACTGTTGGTAGAGTCGGAGGGGAAGAGTTCCTGATTTTATTACCTGGAGCAAATGAACAACAAGCTTATGATATCGCAAGTAGGTTTATTGTGAGAATTGCTGACGCTGATTGGGATACTATCGCGCCAGAGCTTAAACAAACGGTCAGTGCAGGCGTCACGCATTATCAAAATGGCGATAATTTTGAAAACATGCTTTTGCGTGTCGATAATGCACTTTATCAAGCAAAATCTGCAGGAAGAAACTGCGTTAAAACGGTATAACACATTGCTGTGTCAACGACATTATTGGCCTTTTATAAACAAGATTACGAGTCCAATTATTAAACTCACTTTTTGTCTATGTTTGATTTTATTAGGTTGTTTTACCCAACACGTTTTCGCTAACCCTATACAAAACCAAGCTGCAGACGATATTTTCAATCAGTTCAATAATGATGAACTGACAGGCACGTTATTCACCGATGAAAAATTGCTGGAGCTTAAAGCCCTTATTGCTCCTAATGACTTACCTCGCCTTCAAGCTCTTGAGACGTTTACATGTAAACAAGTTCGTGCACATGAAACTGATAAGTTGCACGCCTTAATCAAATCAACAGACTCAATATCAAACGGTCATTATTATGCGAAAAGCACCCCGATATTATTGAACCTTTGCCGCTCTAAAGCACTACGTTACCTCGGTAAGCATGAGCAAGCTAAAGCAATCAACCTAGCAATGCTAGCTTCAGCGACAGAGCTTAACGATGAAAATGTATTAGCGAGTGTTCATAACTCTATTGGTCAACAGGCGCTATTTGAAAACCAGTTTTTTAATGCTATAGAAAGCATTAGCAAGTCCTATGAGCTTCACCAAAAAATCGGCCATACAAACTCGGCTAATTTGAATATTATCGAATTGGCGAGTGCTTACAGACGCTTAGGCGATAACGATAAAGCACTATATTATTATGGCATTGCCGAGCAGCGTCTCATTGAAAACCAAAGTCACATTTTACTGGCGATTGTTCAGCATTCATTGGCTTACATAAAACTTGATAATGGTGAATATCAAACCGCTTTAGCATATTTTCAAGATGTATTAAACGTCGCCAATAAATCGAACAACCAGCTGTATCAAACGCGTATTAAAGTCGATATGGCTGCACCGTTAATCAAACTATCACGATTAGAAGAAGCTGATAGGATTCTGACTGATGCACAAACCATTATTGATGAAGAAATGTTCTCTCATTATGGCTATATGCATGCTTATCTATTTGAATTACGTTTCTTGCAATCACTCAATGAGCAAGCATTGCGTCATTTTATAGAAGCTGAAAGAAGCTTTAAAAAATACAATAATAAAAAAGGGCTTTCCCTTATTTACCAACTCATTAGTGAATACTTTGCCCAACAACAGGATTACAAAACGGCTAATCATTGGCATCATCAATTTCTGACTATCCATCTTGAACTGGATAAAGCAACACAAGAAACCTATAACTCTGAAATGAGAATACGATTCGACTCTAAACAACTCGAAGATCAACAAGACCAATTATTGCAGTTTCAAGCATTGAAAGAACAACAACTTGAAGCCCTAAAAACAAAGCAGCGATTACAATACATAGCGTTAATGTTAACTGCGGTATTTTTTATTATTCTTGTGACGTTTTTAATAAAGCTAATAAAAAAATCAATTCAATACAAAAACTTATCATTAACAGATCCGCTCACTGAGCTGCCCAATCGATTATTCGCTTATCAAGTGTTAAGTAAGTTATTGGCACAAAAAAACCAATTTTCGATTCTACTTTTGGATGTTGACCACTTTAAATCAGTCAATGATCAATACGGTCATGATGCGGGAGATCGTGCTCTTCAACTCATTGCTAAGCAATGTTTAAGCATACTGAATAAAGATTACACCTTATCTCGTATTGGTGGTGAAGAGTTTTTAATCATCATGCCAAGTACCGATAAAACGCAAGCCATTCGTTTTGCTGCCAACATTAACCAAAAAGTAAAATTAATAGACACGACCTCCTTGGCAATGAATAAACCTTTTACCGCCAGTATTGGTATCAGTAGTGTGACGTCATCAACCACAATTTCAGCTCAGTTAAAGCAAGCCGATATTGCACTTTATAAAGCGAAAAATAACGGGCGTGATAATACGGTTCATTTTCAAGATTGCTCCTCTCATGAAAGGGAGGAACAGCAATGAAGCATTATTTAAGGCTGCCCGCGTTGCTAAAAGGTTGCTTGGGTTTATTAAGCTTATTGTTATCAATCACATCTTTGGCCAATACAATGGAAGCCAATGAATTCAGTAACCCTGAATTTGATGCGCTGTTTACCATCGTTGATCATGGCGATATCAATGATGAACGCTATCCACAAACCATAGAGCAACTTACGCAAATGATCACTAAAGGTGACATGGTTAGAACCCATAAACTGTTACCTAAACAATGCTTAGCTTTTAACTTTTTTGAGCCAGAACAAAATGAGCAGGCAGCAAGTTTCATTATCAATGCCTATGAAAATTACCCAGAAATGCCACACGCCATTCGCATTGAATTATCACTATGTGAAGCAACGCTCCTGCGTTACCGTGGTGAAATAAACAACGCAAATGAATTAATAAAACAAGCGCTAGCTGACGCTAAACAAATCGAACACTTACGCTTAATAGCTGACGCTTACTCCATGCTAGGTCAAATTGCTTCTTATACCGGTGACTTTGCTATTGCGTTAGAAAACTTGCTGCAGTCTTATGAAATCTACCAAGGGCTTAACTTACCAACACTAGAACATTTAGGGTTACTTGATTTAGCGATTACCTACCGCAGATTAGGTGAAACTGACACAGCACTTAAATACTACCAGGAAGTTGAACGTCAATTTAGTTCAACAGGACAAACGGCCTTAGTCATGATCGTAAAAAACGATATGGCTTACGCCTATGAAGATTTGCAACAATATCAAAAGGCAGCAGACAACTATTTATCAATTTACAATTATTATCAAAAAGTGCATACCGACCCCACATTCGTTGCCCGGGTTGCTGTTGATATGTCATCGGCACTTATACACCTAGGTCAATATCAGCAAGCACTCAACTATTTAAATCAATACGAAAACATCGTCAGTCCAGCTGTTGATACCCATTATAGTTTCTTGCAACTACACCAAGCCCAAGCTAAACATGGACTCGGTCAAACACAAGCAGCATTACCCCATTTAGAAAAAGCCATTGCGGGATTTGATAAAAATAACAATAAACGTGGCCACGAGATGTTACTCAAACTACAAGTTGAAATTTATGAATCACTTGAATGGTGGCAACAAGCGTACGAAGCACAGTTAGCCTTATACGACATTCATGTATTGCTAGATAAAGCCCTTAAAAACCAAGCTAGTACAGAGATGCGCGTTCGATTTGACAGCCAAAAATTAGAAGCAGAAAACGCAGAGTTAGTCGCCTTTCATCAACTTAAAGATGAGCAACTTGTTATCAGACAGGATAATGAACGCTTACAGGTTTTGGCATTGATGTTAGGAGTAGCATCAGTACTCACATTAGTGTTATTCAGCGTATTTCTCAATAAAAAGTCTAAGCAATTAAAGTATTTAGCGCTAACAGACTTATTGACTCAACTCCCCAATAGATTGAGCTTTTATCGTAGAGCCAATAGTGCGTTTGATAAGCATATTCAAGATAAAACCCCTCTTTCTATTATTTCGATTGATATCGACCACTTTAAAAAGGTTAATGATAACCACGGTCATGTATGTGGTGATAGAGTATTAAAAGCTGTTGCTAATATTATTCGTAAACACATCAAAGAGGATGATATTGCAGGGCGTGTTGGAGGAGAAGAATTTATCATTTTGCTCCCCAAAGCCCGTTCTCAAGCTGCTGTTAGCTTAGCTCAGGAAATTTCAGCAAGCGTTAATTTATACCAATTCTCCAATTTTAGTGACAACCTTGAGGTCACAATCAGTGGTGGCGTCAGCACTAGCCACGGAGAAACCACCTTATCTCAGTTAATCAAAAAAGCTGATTTGGCGCTTTACAGAGCAAAACACCAAGGTCGAAACCAGATCGTTTACTTTCATGATGATGACTAATGCATAAACACGTATAATATCGATATCATCACAGTTGCAAAGCGTGTTTATGTCATATGTCTAATCTACCTTCGGCTACGAACACTCAGCCTGTTCCAGATCCCCAAGCCACCAGCATACCGCCAGTGTTAAGCCGTGCCCTCACCACACAAGAATCAACCAGCCTTGCGCGGTTAATTAAAGCATGGGCTATCGAGTTAGGGTTTGCTCAATTAGGCATAACAGACACAGATTTAGCAGAACAAGAACCTAAACTACAACACTGGCTAGACCAAGGTTACCATGGTGAAATGAGCTATATGGCCAACCACGGAATGATGCGGGCAAGGCCCCATGAATTGCACCCAGGTACCGTTCGAGTATTGAGTGCTAGAATGGATTACCTTCCTCCACAGGCCGGATTTGCAACCAATCTTGCTAACCCAAATCTAGGTTATATTTCTCGCTACGCTGGCGGTCGTGACTATCACAAACTCATTCGAAAACAGCTGAAAAAACTTGGCGATAAAATTGTCGCTCATTGCCAAACACTTGGTGTTACAGGAGTCGACTTTCGACCTTTTGTCGACTCAGCACCTATCCTTGAGCGCCCACTCGCAGAAAAAGCAGGTTTAGGCTGGACCGGTAAGCATTCATTGTTGTTACATCCTGAAGCGGGCAGTTGGTTTTTTTTAGGTGAAGTGCTCACTAATGTGCCATTACCCATTGATATTCCAATAGAGCAAAGCTGCAATACCTGTGTTGCCTGTATTAAATCATGTCCAACCAATGCCATTTTGGACAATAATGTTGTTGATGGTAGTCGCTGTATCTCTTATTTAACCATCGAGCTTCAAGGCGCTATTCCGCTTGAGTTCCGTAAGGCCATCGGCAATCGCATTTATGGCTGCGATGACTGCCAACTAGTGTGCCCTATTAACGCAAGAGCACCGCTGACAGAACAAAGCGACTTTCACATTCGCCAGCAATTAATACAACCGGATTTATTAACTCTATTTTCTTGGAGCGAAAAGCAGTTTTTATCACTTACTGAAGGTAGCCCAATACGTCGTATAGGCCACAAAAATTGGTTACGTAATATCGCTATTGCCATAGGCAACGCACCTTTTAGTGAGAATATTATTCGCGCACTTAATGCTAAAAAGCAGTCTGAAGAAGTTGATGAAATGGTCATTGAACACATTGAATGGGCACTTCAAGAGCAGCAACAAAACCATGAAAACGCGGTTAACCGTAAAACACAGCGAGTGGTGAGAAGTATCGAAAAAGGCTTACCAAGAGATGCATAGTCACCATTAATAATGGCGCAATATCATCACTGAAATGCATAGCCTCATTAAAGATGAGTAAACAAAATCAGCGACAAATGAGTATAAGATTACCATCCACATTTGCGCTGATTACAGATAAAAACCATTAACTTTGATCTAAGGTAAAGCCCACCTTAATTGTCACTTGCCAATGAGCAATTAACCCTTCTTCTAAATGCCCTCTTGTCTCTACGACCTGAAACCAACGCATATGCTTGATAGATTTATTCGCTGCAGCTATCGCATTTTTAATCGCATCATCTGAGCTAATGGGAGAAGATCCCGTTAATTCAATCAGTTTGTATGTATGGCTCATTATCACTCCGTTACTTAAATAAGAAGATTTATTCAGTATAGGTAATCTATTAAAGTCTGCTTAATTTCAGCATTATCAATGCTACTTCACTCAGCTTAATCAGCATTTGTCACCTACGACATTAGCTTCATAGAACTGTCCAAATTGCTCCCCCTATACAATTCAACCGTCAACAAGCTCAACCATCTGGGTGATGAAATTCATATCAAATGTTATTCAGTGCTCATCTCTTACTCAAAACGGCAAATTATTAAACATTGTAGGGACTTATAAACATTAATCTTGTAATTCTCATATCAAAAACGCCATTTAATTAACAAAAAACACACATTTCTGTAAATTAATTACACAGGCGTCTGGACGTCTAGAAGTTTATTGTGATAGTCTGTCATTAAGCAATCGAATTGATTTCACCCGTAAGTTGAGCAAAATTCATGTGAGGATAATATGATAGAGCTGAGACATCTTCGTACTTTGATGGCACTAAAAGAGAGTGGTAGCCTTGCTGGTGCTGCCAAAAAACGGTTCGTTACCCAATCAGCGCTATCACACCAAATTAAAGAATTGGAAACCCGTATTAATTCAGCCATCTTTATCCGTAAAAGTAAGCCATTATCGTTTACCCAAGAAGGGGCAAGATTACTGAACCTTGCCGAAGAAATTTTACCTAAAGTGATGGTCACCGAATCTGATTTGAAAAAAGGTTTAGATGCAGAATCTCAGTCATTAAAATTGGGGATTGAATGCCACAGTTGTTTTCGTTGGTTAATGCCTGTCACTGAAGCATTTAAGCAATTAGCACCTGATGGTCGTATCGATTTGTCGAGCCGTCACTTATTTGATTCTTTAAATGCTTTAGAGCTGGGCGAACTCGATATTGTGCTCACCTCAGATCCTGTGCCAGGACATGCATTAGCGTACCAACACTTATTTGATTTTGAGGTTAAATTGGTTGTTGCTAACGATAATCCATTAGCAAAAGAAACGTTTATTAAACCTGAACAACTGGCTAAACAAACCCTAATTTCATACCCTGTACCGCTGCAACGCTTAGATATTTATAAGCACTTTTTGGAGCCTGCTGGTGTTGAAGCGGGTGAGCAAAAACAATGTGATTTAACCGCAATGCTGTTACAACGAGTTGCATGCAATGACGGTATTGCCGCATTACCAAGTTGGTCAATTAACGAAAGCCATGGGCTAAACCTATCCTCTGTGAGACTGGGAGCAGAAGGCCTTAAACGGCCATTATTTGCGGCTTACCGTCGTAATGCCGCTAACACCAACTTGATTCAAAAGTGGTTGACCTTAGTTGCTGCTGAAGGGTTAAAGTTGCAAAGGTTAGCTCAACAACACTAAAGCAAGAAAGTGTTAGAGACACCATAAAAAATGCCACTGATTCAGTGGCATTTTTGTTATTTAATATTTGATATTTAAAAACCAGTGGATGAATGAGTTACATCACGAATCGATATCAGATAGTGGATTTATCAAAACATTACGTTTCGCTAAAACATGCCTTAACACCATGCCTGCAGAGTTCGCGTTATCTGTCTGCTTGATATTATGAGCAATCATAAACTCATTACGTAAATCATCATCAAGCCCTAATGCTTCAAATGCTTCTATAGACAGACTTTGTTGTTGAGTATCAATGAGGGTTTTAATCACTTGTAGTGAGATAGCTTTTTCTGATGCGGCATTTAAAAACGCAAATGCACTCAAGGTTATCACCTGACCAAAAACGCTGAATAAGGCTAAGGTTTGTACTTCATCAGCATCAATATCAATCGGTTGATCGCTTTCTTCAATATCACGTAGATGCTGCACCGCATCGACGGCGATACTTTCAGTTAACGCCCAATAGCCTTTGACCAATTTACTGTATGGTTCTTTAAGCTCATCAAGACGTTCTTTTAAATAAAATGAAAACGCGTAACGATAAATATTCACTTGACCTAAACGGATAAGTGCATCTTTAATGCTGCGATTTTTAGTCGAAATAATACCACCAGCTTGAGCCGTATTACTGCGCCATAATAAGTGTGCAGCTAACGCAGGATCGCTAGAAACGATATCAATTAACACACGGATATCAGCTTCATTAATGAGGGCTTTCTTCAAAGGGATCAAAATACCGCGACGACCAATCACTTGTTCTTCGTTACCGATAATAGCTTTGACTTGAGTTAACACTTGTTGCTCAAGATAGGTCATATTGTACTGCTTCCCTTTCACATTTTTATATTTCTCTAACGAGATTTATCCACATAAGCAGCATAAAGGTCAAGTAATTAATCCTTAATCAAACAAAAAGCCGACAAGCGAGTTGTCGGCTTTAATTTTTCTAGTGTTTTATCCTGTTTGGATTTTTTCCACCGTTTAAAAAACAATCACTTCTAAAAACGGTATCCAGCAGTCAAACGTACAGAGCGGCCATTCCCTGAATAATAACCATTACCCCATGCAGAGTAATAGCCAGCGCTGACGTACTCTTCATCAAATAAATTATCCGCACGCAAACTTGCAGACCAATTATCACGAGTGTAGTTCAGTGCAAGGTTAGCTAACACATAGCTGTCTAATTTAGGGTCAACATTGGCATTATCACCTTCGATATAACGCTCACCGGTGTAAATGCCTTCAGCAAACACTTGCCACTCACTTGCAATGTCATAACTGACATAAGCACGTGCATTATGTTCAGCAACCCAAGACAAAGCCTTACCTTCATTTTCACCTTCAGTGAACTCAGCATCAATGTAATCATATGATGCACCTAATAACCAATCTTCTGATAATTGAACATCGAAGCTGGTGTTAACCCCAAAACGGCGAGATGCATCCGCATTAACGTTTGCACCGCCACCTTGTGGGCCATCTGTGCGCCCAGCGTCATAAACAATTTCATCTTCTAAATCGAGTACATAAGCGTTTAATTTGAAGGTGTATAAGCTTTCTGTCCAATCCCATCCTGCTTCATATGAACGACCAGTTTGTGGGTCCAACCCTATTGTGGTTACTGGTGTGTAAGCCTGCTCATCAACTTTAGCAAAACGAAAGTTATCATTAGCACGAATATAAAAGCGATGTTCGATACTTGGACGATAATTTAAACCTAACTCAAATGCATGGGCGTCATTATCAAGCTCGACACCGTTTGGATATAAAGTTTGATCGGTTAAATCATCAGTCACTTCACTATAGCGGCCACCCACGACGTAAGATAATGTACTTGTTAATGGCACCGAGGCTTGAACGTAAACGCTTGCCATTTTTTGTTCATTGTTTCTTTGAGTGTAAGCCAGATCAAAATCAGCTTCACCAACGCTTAAATCAATACCAGCGACAATGTCTAAATCACCTTGCTCTAACTGGTAATTACCCGTCGCTTTAGGTGAAAAGCTAAATAAGTTACGCTCGATTCGCCCAGCACTCCCCCATAAAAAGTTAGTTGTTAAGGTATCTGAATAATTTATATCAGCGGCTAAAGCCCACTCATTAGTTAATTGATACTCATAACCACTTCGCAGTGCTGTGGTCATTTCATGGGTGTAGTCATCATCTGTGAATGGTGCTGCTTGACTAGGATCATCTTCAAATTGCGCTAAGGTTAAAGCACCTGGTGCTTGACGATTATCGTCATAGTAGCTGGCTTCTACAAAAAACTGCTGTTTATCAGACTGATACTGTAAACGTCCTAAAATAGAGCCCGTTTCACTCTCGTTATTATCACGATAGTTATCGCTTTGGTTGTAGCTACCCGCTAAGTAATAACGCCATGCATCATTGATTTGGCCAGAAATATCACCTTTAGCTTCATAGGTATCAAAACTACCAGCGCTTAGCTCAAGACCACCACCTGTTCCGCTAGGAGCTTTAGTGATAATATTAATGACACCACCCACGGCTTGATCACCGTATACGACACCAGCACTACCATATAGCACTTCGACACGCTCAACTTGGTTTAACGCTACCGCATTCAAACTAGGCGCTGAAATATCGATATTATTTAAACGGCGACCATCAATCAAAATAAGAGTGTTACTGGCAGCTTGCGATGCAGTAAAACCACGCATAGCAAAGGTCGTACCTGAATTATTATCAGACACTTGAATACCCGCTTGGCTGCGTAGTAAGTCAGTTAAGCTTACAGCGCCGCTCATCTCAATGTCTGCGGGACCAATGACGTGCACGTTAGCAGCAATATTCAGTGGGTTAGCTTCACTTCGACCTATGACCACAATGGTTTCTGTTTCTGCATTGATAGCAGCAGGCTCAGTAGTTGATGGTGTATTAGTCGTTTCAGCATTAGCAGTTGAAACAAAACTTGCAGCAGAAACACTTAATATCAGGCTCAGTGCAGTGGCGATTTTAGTTGGATTTGTACCCATTTACCTTTAACTCCTAAAAGGAAAAATGGGGCATATTTGCCGCAGCATAGGTGCTAGCAATTTGAATGAAATCAAGTTCAATTGACACTCAATGATTCACTCATGGCTAGTAAGGCTACATTTCGAGATCTGCCCACCGAAATCTCAAAATCATTTTTTGGGCCGGTCTCCGGACTCAGGATAAAGTCACCATTGTGACTCACGAAGCTGAATTTTAAACGTTATAGACTTGTCAGTTCTCCAACAAGCCTATTTAACGCACTCAGTTCTCACCATTACCGTTGCGGGGGCAGTACCAGGTTTTCACTGGTTTCCCGATTATCCCGATTCTATTCATTGAATGAAATAGAGGCTGGGCACCACAAAAAATTGACGATAAATTTGAATTGTTTACACGACTGTTCATCAGTTACATATAACAACTGATTACATTATAACGTGTTAATGTTACTTTTTGATATAAAGAATGATGATCTATCATATTATTCAACTGCTAGCGAAATAAGTTGAATAATATGATTAGAGAAACGGCTTACAGGTTTGCGACAAGCATTTGTGGTGAGGCGCGTTAACGGGAGAACTTTACCGTAAGCATATTCGAAATAAAGTCACGGTGGTTTGAGGCATTGAGTGGCGGGTTAGACTGACTAAATACACTTCCTCGCATTGACTTATGCATTAAATATAAATCGTCAGTGTCTTTAATCACGGCGTAATAACCAATTTCACCCTGCTGCTTACGTGACGTTGCGCCGCCATATAAGTTTTTCATCGCCGTGCAACCAATAATGCCATGATATGCTTCTTTACCGCCGATTTGAGTCATCCCCAACTGGTTATAAACCACTTCTCCTTGGCAACTTTGTTGGTAGGTATCAGCAAAATTATCTAAAAACTGGGCGCTTTCGATATTGTCAGCTAACCCTTCAAAACCTTGAATACAAAATAAGTCAGACCAATCACTAAGAGACTCTCCAGCAGGAACAAACTCCGCTTTATACATGGTGCCACGCTCAGCATTGAAAGCCATTTTCCAGCCAGTGGGTAACACAAAAGAGACTTTATTTGAAAAAATTGACAGTTCTTTCTTAGTTGAACTGCCCTCTGAATCGAGGTTTGCAGTAATAGTATTAAGAAATGGTTGTGGCTCTTTGGCCATTACATTAAATGAAGGGCTGAATGATAACAGCCCCCCAATTATTATTAGGGTAGCGCAAGCTTTCATACCGAAATCATCCTTGGTATTGGTGCTGAAAGGTGAAGTTTAGTTAATTTTTAATAAAATACAGCAAACTATGTCACCAAAATGTTGTATTACTGTATTATTTTAACTACTAATCTTCAAGCTAATCCTCTGAATCAATTAGATTCAATTCATTTTCATCGTCAATAAGTGCTTCTGCAGCAATCGCGTCTGCAATTGATTTTGCTTTAATTTTCTTTTCTGTTTTGCGTTTGTTGCGCTCAGCCTGTGTGGCCATAAAGCCTGTCAGTTCTTTTTGGCCCCATGCAGTCGCTTCTTCTTCAGTTGCAAAGCCATCATGACTTTTAGATACAACAGTCTTGGTTGCACTCATACGACGGGTGATTTCTGCTTTAAAGGTATCACCAACGGCTAACACACGAAAATCGTACTTCTTACTTTTGCTCATTACTCGGTTTTCCTAGCTGATTACAGCTTAAATATGTCGCGTTACACGCGAATATGCTCAACTTGGCATTGCTGCCAATACGTAGTTTATTGTTTCACTAACTGGTTTGAACCAACAATCATCATTTCACATTTCTGACAGTCGAAAACCAGCTTTAATCTATCTTTTCCGATATCTAACACCATAGGATCAGCCTTAATACCCTCGACTTCCTTAGGGCATAAATTAAAGCTATATCGTAAACAGTGCTTAGTGACCATTAATGGCGCATCGGTTAACACTTGGTTCTTTTCATAGGTGTCTTCAATTTGAATCACACCGTGCTGCTGATAAAACTCTCGAGATTTATCGTTAGCGACATTTGATAGAAAGCTCAAATACTTCTGTGGGAAGCGCGCTTCTTTGTCGTGCTCGCCTCGAAGAGGTCGTTGATACCCATTAATACGCTTCTCATCTAAAGCCGCAATAGCGTCACGACGTAGTCCATTAATTACCGATGCTGGTAAAAACCATCTGTTGGCACAGTTCACTTGTAACTGCCCTAATACATAATCACTATTACCTAGCTTTCCTAATTGAGTTCGAAGGCTGGCATCGGCTTTTGCATAGTCTTTTGCTAGCTCTTTTGCCCACTCAAGCTCGGTAGTAGCGTAATGACCGTGGTTATCGTTAATGGTCAATGCAATGCCGCTATCGGTATCATTGAGTACCATATTCACTCGTATTTTTCTGGTGGCTGAATCTTTAGATAACAACGCATCAAATTGATGATCAAAGTTTCTAAATAACTCAACACCCACTTTCAAATCTTTACTAACATCAGTTAAAAACAGGGTATTACCATCAGCACGATTAACGCGCAGCCCTTTGGTCTTGTTATCAGAAAGACGCTGTTTTTGGTAACCGTCGATGAAAAAACATAAACCGTCACCATTATTAAATTCGATGGTTTTACCCGCTTTAGCACTATCAACTTTAATAAAGTCACGGCCAACACCAACAATTGTGCCGACCTTTTCACCTATGTATTTAGGCGAGCTAAAATGTTCAATCAACGCGGTGCGCTGATTAATAAAGTAATCCGTTTTACCACGGTTAAAGCTCTTTTCAGGATCAGGAGTAAACGTAAATTCACTGCGGCCATGGGACATCGACTCTAGATCACTACGACGATCAATGATCGCATCTAACTGTTGACGATAATGAGCCGTAACATTCTTAAGGTAACTAATATCTTTAAGACGACCTTCAATTTTAAATGAAGTCACCCCAGCATCAATTAATGCTTCGAGGTTTTCTGTCTGGTTATTATCTTTAAGTGATAATAAATGCTCATTTTCAGCTAATACTTCACCATCACGGGTCGACAAGTCACAAGGAAGGCGGCACATTTGCGAACACTCACCGCGGTTAGCACTGCGATTTGAAAACGCATGACTGATGTTACATAAACCGCTGTAACTTACACATAATGCGCCATGGACAAAATATTCCAATTTAAGCTTGGTGTTGTCAGCAATTTGCTTAATTTGCGGCAAGTTTAACTCGCGGGCTAATACCACTTGCGAGAATCCCACCTGCTCTAAAAATACTGCTTTTTCAGGGGTGCGATTATCCATTTGGGTACTGGCATGCATTGCAATCGGTGGTAAATCTAACTGCAATAATCCCATATCTTGGATAATCAGTGCATCGACACCCGCTTCATATAATTCCCAAATTAAACTTTGAGCTTGCTCAATTTCGTCATCCATTAAAATCGTATTTAATGCGACAAATACTTGCGCATGATAGCGATGAGCAAAATCAGCTAATCGAGCAATATCTTCAACACTGTTACCGGCATTATGACGAGCGCCAAATGCTGGCCCACCAATGTAAACTGCATCTGCACCATGACGAATGGCTTCAATACCATAGTCTGCGTTTTTAGCAGGCGCGAGTAACTCTAACTGTTTCTTTTCAGTAGACTTAGTTACAGGTGGTGTCGGCGAAAATATCTCTACAGAACTCATAATCGATGTTTATCTTTTTCTAGGTAATAAAAAATGCATCAAGATAGTAGCTAAACACGGACTAAAACCACGTGTATGTCACTATCATTGACGCACTGTTCAGTTTGCTAGTTTAGCAAAAAATAACCAGTTTCGTTGCTTTTACTTAAACAAATGCTGAATATTCTTAAAATCACTTTTCCCTTCAGCGATTTCTTGTGGATTTAACCCAGACACTTCATGAGGGAAAACCAACCATTCTTCAGACTCATGGATGAAATAATCAGGTTTTAAGTCAACAGCGGTATTTTTGGGTTTGTAGTAAGGGCAAGCTACTCGAATATCTGTTGGGATATTCTTGCGCATAAACTTTTGCAGTTTATCAATTAACGCATCCACACTACGGCCTGAATCAAAAACATCATCAACAATCAATAAACCGTCTTCTGCATTGGCATTTTCAATAATGTAATGTAAGCCATGCACTTTTATTTTTTTGCTTTGCTTATCAGTTCCAATACCATAATAAGAAGACGTTCGTACTGCGATGTGGTCAGTTTCAACATTTTTGAAATCGTAAAACTCTTGTACTGCAATACCAATAGGTGCACCACCACGCCAAATACCAACAATAAATTGCGGTCTAAAACCACTATCGTATACTTGCGCCGCAAGCTTAAAAGAGTCTTCAAGTAACTGCTGCGCACTGATGTAATGTTTATCTGTCATTGGATTGGGCCCCTATCGTTTTTATTGCGGCGAATTTTATACCAAGGATAGCTGCTTGTCTTTGAGCAATGTGACGAAACGTCATATTTGTTACTGAAACTAGACATATTTCAGCAATTATTTAAACCAATCCACCCAAATTGGCGCTATTTTCATGGCTCAAGCATAAGCTCATTTTGAATATTTTTTCACCATTGACTCACTGTGCATCTGTGGCATAGTAAATTAACTGCCCATTCATAGTGAAATAGCCCCTATGCTTGCTGAACACAATGCTAAGCCAGAGTCATTTTCATCACATGAGTCATTATCTCTTAAAAGTGATAACCCATTAATTTGGCCTCTACTCACTTTACTTCAAGGCCAACATCAAAGCTGGAAGGTGCACCATCTTGCCAGTGCGTTACAAGCCAAAGGCTTGATGCATGATCTTGATCCTTTGCCTGAGAAGGATTTATTCAAACGCAACTTTTTATTGATGAATGCATTGTTTGAATTACAAAGCATGCTGTTACCTAAGCAGTGGCTTCAGGTTCAAGCAATGGATATAAAAATATGTCGTGTATTGCCCCATGACATTGTCCACCAGCAACAACATGATGAAGCGTTAAAAAACTATTACCTTGATTGGCAACATTACGACACTTGTGCCAATGTCGTAAAAGAAATGCTCGAGTCTTTTTGGTCAAGTTACCATGAGTATATTGGGGCTAATCAACAGCTCATGCACGACTCTCATGCTTTACGGATTTTTGAGTTAAACGAAACCGCAACCGACAAAGATATTCGTAAACAGTGGCGAAAGTTAGCCTTAAAACTCCACCCTGATCGCCCAGATGGAGATGCTGAGCAGTTTCGGCAAGTTTGTGAAGCATGGCAAACTTTACGCTCAAAAGCGGGATAACACCGCGTTTTACGCCTATTTATTTTTATAGAAAGCCGTACCACATCACATATTTAACTCTGAAATAAATCATCGTTTAGGTCATAATTCTTGTTAAGATTAAGGCAATTAAGTTTTGGCTTAATTAAGACTATTTTAAGATTTTTCACGACTACCAGCGGGTAACGTGACACTTTTATTGAGGCTGAAATGATTAAGATTAAACCTATAGCATTTACTATGGCACTTGCGGCATTCACAATCGCCTTAACCGGCTGTGGCAAACCTGCTGAAGTAACGAATGAAAAAGCGGTTGAAGTCACGACTGAAGCAGTGGCTGAAAAAGTTGCTGAGATTCCATCTAAGTTTGTTGAAGGACAGCATTACACTAAAATTTCTGATGCACCAGCTTCAAGCGAGCCTAAAATTTCTGAGTTCTTCTCTTTTTATTGCCATAACTGTTACAACATGGAAAGTAAGTACCTGCCAGAAATTAAAAGCAACTTGAATAAAGGCATCAGCTTCGAAACTAAGCACGTTGACTTTATGAACAGCGACATTGGTACAGAAGTCATGCGCTCATTAGCTGTTATCCATGAAGTGGGTAATGCAGCTGTGCTTAATACTGCCATGTTCCAAGCGATTCAAGGTGAAGGTGGTCATCACGATCATAGCGCACCAGGCCACACACATGATGAGCCAGAAATTAATAACCGTGATGACATCAAAAAAGTTTTTGCCGCTCATGGTATTGATGGTGCAACTTACGACAAAATCGCAGACAGTGATGCCACCAATAAAAAGTTATCACTATGGCGTCAACAGCAAGTGATGTTCCAAGTACAAAGCGTTCCAACTTTCATCGTCAATGATAAATACGCTATCAACATGAATGAAATGCGCACCCTTGGTGACCTAATTGATGTGATGAATTACTTAGCATTAGAAAAGAAGTAATCACCATCGCCAATCGATAACGCAACTCACTCAATTGCTGTTAATCGGACAACAAAAAGCCCAATCATTTGATTGGGCTTTTTACTATCTAAAATGAGTTTATCAATCGTTACTTACCGCCAGTTTTGATTTCCATAACACTGAGATAACGTCAAACCGCCCTCAAGAATTTCTTACCATATCAATAATATGAAATGCTGCAAAAATGATATGGATAACTAAAAAGCCAACAAAACCTTGAGCAAACATGATGTGATATTTTCGCCACATTAACGCATCGCTCGACCCTTGATAAACAAACCATGCGATGCCTGTAATACTGACCAGCGCCATCAACACTAAGCCTATTCCTTCAACGATACTAAAAATCCCTTTGCCGCCTGAACTGGGTAACCTTTCCTGCGGTATTTGCTTTATTTCTTGAACGAGTTGACCAAAATCCAATGTTAGCCACGGAAAAAACTGTCGCCAATGCCCATTTAACAGGTTCTTCAATAAAAACAATAATCCGAATATGGCAGCAACCAAGCCAAGGTATACATGTAAGCTATCCCAAATACTGGCTTTCGCACGTAAACGACTGCCAATCAATATCCATGGGCTCGTTACCACTAAAAAGATACTCAAGGCCACGACGATAACATGCAGTTTATCTGCAATGGTGCGGCACCATCTACTCACTTGATTCATAACTATCCTCAGTATGTCTTTAGCCAAAAGCACGGATTATCTATTGCTATAAAATTGCTTTAGCGACTAAAAATAAAGCCAACATTCGATATGTTGGCTTTAAATGATGTTAAGCAGACAGGATTCTTTCGACATAATTGTCGACTTTAGCCCAATCTGTGTATTCCACCTTTGTGTGCGGGTCGGTTGGCCCTTTGGTGATCCACATAATAAAGCGAATAATATTACGATCCATCGGCCCATAGTATTGATAGTCAAGGTTACCACCAAACACTTCTAGTTCTTTAGGCTGCCATTCACTTTGTTTTAGAAATGCCTGCATATACATATTGGTTTCAGGCGTATTTTTACCTGGCTTTCTCGCCACTAAGCTAACTGAAAAGAAACCATTGGGCTTGGTATCAAGTAATGCTTTATTTGCAGCAACATACTGATAGAGCTCAGGGCGGTGCTTACCATGGCGAATACTTGCGCCAATAAAGACTTTATCAAAAGCCGATAAATCAGGTTTATCTTGCAGTGCTGATAAAGTCACAGTTTCACCTGCAGCCTCAAGCTTTTCTTGCATATAATCACATATCTTACGGGTCTGGCCGTGGACTGTTGAATAAACGATTAAAATATTGCTCACGTTAACCTCTAAGATAAACAAAGAACGAGTTTAAAGATGGGGATAGAATTAACACGTTTCCCCTGCTGTTCGATACGTTAGTTACAGAATCAAAAATGTCTTTTAATAGACTAACTGCATTTAAAGACTAGCTTAATTGAATCTCGAATAAATTTACATGAATCAGATCACGACATATTAGCAATAGCAGCTAATTAAATGATGATTTTTTGTCTCGCTCACAAAAAAGTGGCCATATCTGACGATATGCCCACTTATACATTTTGAAAATCAGCAATTTACAAATACGACATCACGCTTATCTTAATAATAACTTGCCGACTAAAGTGACATTAAGAATGACACTAACTGATCACGCTCAGTTTTGCTCAATGCCATGAATGCCTCTTGACTGTTTTGTGCTTCACCACCATGCCATAAAATGGCTTCTTCAACTGTCGCTGCACGGCCATCGTGCAAAAATCCAGCTTGCGGATTAACGGTTTGAGTTAACCCTAAGCCCCATAACGGGCGAGTACGCCATTCATTACCATTAGCCAAAAAGTCAGGGCGCCCATCAGCTAAGTCATCACCCATATCGTGCAATAACATATCTGTGAAAGGATAAATCACTTGGCCCTTTAATGAATCAATGATGTCACTGCCACCAATATCACCGCTAGTTTTAGTGGTAAAACTTGGAGTATGGCAACCACTACAGTTAATTGATGCAAATAAACGGGCACCTTCACGTACATCAGAGTCATCAACATTACGTCTGGCTGGTACAGCTAAGGTTTCAGCATAAAAAACCACTGCATCACTAAACGCTTGGTCAACTTCAGGCTCACCATTTTCATCTTCACCGGTATCAACAAAACCTGTTCGGGTTAAATAGGAGTCGTGAAGGCTAGTACCTGCCACACTTTCATCAGGAAATAACGGGTTAGTAATGCCAATATCACCACGTAATGCTCCTAAAGATTGCACTCTTACACTTGGCGTATTGGCTTTCCAACCAAAACGACCTAGAGAGACAGGGTTGTCATCTCCGTTGCGATCTTTAATCGCATCAAAAACCCAATTCGGACGACCTGAAATACCATCGCCGTTGCTATCATCGGCATCCGCTAGTGCTAGAATGGCAGCTTCAGGTATCGCTTCCAATAAGCCTAAACCAAATACTGGCATGCCATTACGCCAACCCATTAACACATCATCTTGAAGTAAATTTGAGGTAATGTTGGTGCTTTGTTTTGTCTCACTAGGTGCGTCATATGGATTTTCGACTTCAAAAATCGGCTTTTTAAGTTCAACACTGGTACCATCGTCATAAGTCACTGTTGTACGCTCGTATGACAAGTAAACGTCAGCTTGGCCACCAAAGGCATTTTCTTGCCAATCTGCTCGCGCCTTTAGCACGCCGCGATGGAACAATTGGCCACCAAAATCAGGCACAGGGATTGGAGCACAATAATTATTTGCAGCATTGCCTTGGGTACATTCAACATCTGCAGCTTTACTGATCCGCAAGAATATTCCCGCATCAGACCCTAGCTTGACCCGGGTTTGATCTGCTGACAGGAAAGGCGTTGAGTTACGTCCATCACGTTGATGACACGAGTTACAGTCGGCATTATTGAAAACAGGGCCTAGACCATCTAATTCTGGATGCTCTATATTTGGTGCTGTGGTAAATGAAATTTCAAAGTTAGCATCACCTTCAAGGTGCAGTGCTAAATCGCCCTCTGATAAATTAGGTGCAGGTGTCGAAAAACCATGCCCAGAATTACCGGCATCATAGGTCGTTGTATCGCCACCACTTGCGGTAATATCGGTAAAGTCAGGATAGGTGACAACAGGTGGCTCTGGCGTCGGTGTTGGCTGCTCATCACCACTGCCACCACATGCTGATAATAGTAAGATGCTAACCATGGATGTCAGCACAATGTTGTTATGTTGATTGGGGAATTTTTGAAACTTGTTCATCTTGCACACTCTTAAATCAATAACACTGCAAAAGGCTTAAACAACACAATTTGGGACTTGCCTTGCTCTAACGGCTGGCTTATTAGTCAAAAGCTTAAATCGCTCTGCCCTTATCAAATTTAGAGCAAAGCGATTGCTTATCCGTTATGTGGCTTACTGAGGGTTCCACTCAGATAAAAGTGGGATAACATCTGACTCTAATGAGGTTTGTAAAGTAGTAAGTGCTGTTACTGCTGTTTCAACACGAGTACGACCTGCTTCATCAAGAATAGCTTGACGGAAAGGCATATCGTCGTTGCCTGCAATAGCTTGAATTTTCAAGATAGCATCATCAATTTCGCTAGAAATACGTGCTGAAAGCGTGCTGTCAGCTGCGGCAACAAAATCAATAATCCCTTGCTTGTCGGCAGAGCCTGTAAACTCGCCATGATATACATTGCGCACACCTTGAATGTTGTCAGCAAAGTCAGTTAATGAATTCCAAGAGTATTGAGACTCAACTTTTGAAGTGTCAGCGTTTGCAAGTGAATCACCGAAAGGATCCGCAATTTTACCGTTACCGACTTCATCAACAATACCAATCATGCCGTTGATCAACTCTTCAATGACAGCAAGTTCAGAAGAGTAAACTGTGTTGTTATCACTGCCTGGTGAAGTTAATAAATCAGCATATGGTAATGCGTTCGCATCTTGCGGGTTATGAGAAATCTGCCAAGCATCATCAAGTTGTTTTGCATAATCTCTAAACACTTCAGCAAGTGCAATGACATATTCACGTTCAGCCGTCGTTAAATCACTGATAGACTTATTGTTATCAGCGACACCATCGCCAAACAATAGGTATTCCATGGTATGGAAACCCTGTACATCATCATTCCAGCTTTTAATTGTTTCAGCGTCAAAGCCTGTATTGTTATCTAGCTGAGTCTGTAAATCAGTAGTATTTAGTGGCCAGCTATCCAAATGCGGATCGATACTCAATGAATCAACAGGACCAAAGATGTGAGATTCACCTTGTTCCCACGGCTTACGTGCCGCTTTCCACGCCTCTTGGGCAGCGGTTAAATCTGCTTGTGATGTGGAATTTACTAGTGCTTGGGTCGCCAATAACAATGCATCACCCTGTGCCGCTAAATCAGCATAACCCGCTACAATGACGTCATTCGTTAAGTTTGTGACCATCTCAGTTGCAGCAAAGCTAAACCCAGTTTCAGGTACTACCGGATCTGGGGTAGATGAATCATCAGAACCAGAACCACCACAAGCGGTTAATGTACCCATTAAGGTTAGTGCAATCGCTGTATACTTAAAATTCATGTAAAACTCCATTTCAATCAATAATTTTGGCTGATTCATTTCAGCACTTTCATTTAAAAAAACATGTTAATGCACTGGTTATAGCGAGAACTGGTAACCCACACCAAGTGCAAAAAAGTTAGTATCAGGAATACTGGCTACGGCCACTTGCTGAAGGCCGCCTTCTGCTTTAATGACAATTTCAGGAATTGGGAAGTAGTTAACTCCGATACTGCTCCAGGTATTTTCATAACGCTTAGTCGCAGTACCACTTTCCACTTCCATTAGTGGATTTGAATAATCTATATTGGCAAATACAGTCATAGGAATAGCTAAGTAGTCATCAAGCTTAAAGCCTGCTTCAATAAAGAAAGATTGCGATTTAGAGCCCAATTGCGCGAAGTTACCAGGCTGTAAACCTGGAGTGGTTTTATTCGCTAATGTAATTGCATCAGAGTCACTTAAAGTACCGTACATGTATTGACCACGTAGCACCCAAGGCCCCTCAACAAATGCAGCAGCAGCTGTCACTATGCTCAGCGTTCCGTCAACATTGAGCTTATTGCTTTTATTTCGATTGCCTGAGGTATTGCCGTAATAGTAAGACACGCCAATAGCACTACCAGTTTTAAAGTTGCCGTAATCGATACGCCCAGCAAATGCTAAGTCGTCAGCGTTGACATGTTCAAACCGGGTTTGATGTCCTGATGCAACCCAATCATAGGTTCGAAAGTATTCAGAGTTTAAGCCGCTAACAATCTGGGCTTGATAATGAAAATCAGAGACTTCACCGTAAACACCAATACCATTCTCGTTCCACACGGCCGGGATCATGGCAGCTTCACTTTTGTGACGGAGTACAGTGAGGTATTGGTTTGGCTTGTGTAAGGTGCTCGTTAGGCCGATTGGCAAGTGAATATTACCGAACTTAACGCCAAAGGCTTCACTAGGGCGATATCGAATTTCCGCTTTTTCAACGACAACTTCGCCGCCTGCTTCTATTTCAGATTCAAATTCACCAAATTCATCAAAACCATCATATTCCAGCGCAGCGCCAGTTCCGCCATGCTCATATTCAATTTCAACTTCCATGCTCCATTGCTCAGTAAACTGATAACCAAATTCAGTAACGATGCGCTCTAAGTCGAAACGGTTTCTTCTTTCTGGCGTGGTATCTTGTACATTGTCAAAATACTCATCACTCGTGAAATTCGCTGACCCATAAGATTTGAATGAAAACTGACTGAAACGGTCCTCTGCTGCGGCAACGTTCGTAACAACATCAGAGACTGCTTTTTGCTGTTGATGCTGAGTGACTTCAATTTGCTTTTGAGATTCTGCTTGCTGGGCTTGTTCCTTTGCTATGGTTTGCAATTGTTGCTTGAGCTGAGCGATTTCAGCTTCTTGCTTGGCAATCGCTTTAGCTAAATCTTCTGCTGATATCGCAGCATATGTACTTGCAGAAGTGCCTAAACCAATCACACTGGCTATTGATACTGCCAACAGCGTTAACTTTTTGCTCATCTCATTCCCCACAATATTGCACAACCTTCGTTAATGTGGCGACACAATATATTAAACGAGAATTATTTTCATTATAATTTACATTTATCTTTGCAACTTTATTTACAACGCATTTACACTTAGCGTAAAAATGTAATCTGTGTAACCATACAAGCACGATATCAAGTTCAGGAAACCTCCCTATGTCAGTCGCCTCCAGTAAGCATCCTCAACAACTTTTATTGTGGATGACTTTCGTTATGTCGATGGTTTTTGCAGTATGGCAGGCGCTGCTAAATAATTTTGTCATTGAAAAGGCGGCATTCACTGGCGCAGAAATCGGCATACTACAAAGTTTGCGAGAGGTGCCTGGTTTTTTAGCTTTTACAGCGATATTCGTTTTGTTGCTGATCCGTGAGCAATCATTTGCCTTGGTTTCATTAGCCGTGTTATCCATCGGCATTGCTATTACCGGCTTTTTCCCGAGCGTTTTAGGCTTATATTTAACGACGGTGTTAATGTCGGTGGGATTTCATTACTTTGAAACCATCAACCAATCTCTTACATTGCAATGGGTGGATAAAAAAGATACTGCCGGCTTTTTAGGTAAGGCGTTGGCATGGCGCTCTGCTGCCGCTTTAATAGGTTATGGCAGTATCTGGATTGTGATGACATGGCTGAAATTAGATTATGTATGGATGTACGCCATTATTGGCGGACTAGGGCTAACTGCCGTGCTGGTAATGAGTATCTATTACCCTCGTTTTGATATCGCCGAACCACAACATAAAAAACTCATTTTCCGCAAACGTTACTGGCTTTACTATGCCCTTACCTTCTTGTCTGGAGCCCGTCGTCAAATCTTTATGGTTTTTGCTGGATTTATGATGGTAGAAAAGTTTGGCTATTCGGTTTCGCAAATTACGGCACTCTTTTTAATTAACTATGTGGTGAACCTAGTTTTCGCCCCTGCTATTGGTCGCTTAATTGGCAAAATAGGTGAACGGAATGCGTTAGTTATTGAGTATGTTGGATTAATTATTGTCTTCGCAAGTTATGCTGTCGTTGAGCAAGCTCAATTGGCTGCAGCACTGTATGTAATTGATCACCTGTTATTTGCAATGGCAATAGCAATGAAAACCTATTTTCAAAAAATTGCCGATCCAAAAGACATTGCGGCTAGTATGTCGGTTAGCTTTACCATCAATCACATTGCAGCTGTGATTATCCCTGCATTATTAGGCATACTATGGTTAAGCTCGCCACAGTGGGTATTTATGATAGGCGTATTATTCGCACTGTGTTCCTTGATATTATCGTTAAATATTCCAGCCCATCCCCAGGCTGGAAATGAAACGAATTGGGGTAAATCAACTACTCTTACAACGAGTGAGAGATAATTATCACCCGCTTATTCACCGTTGAAGTATGAGAAAACGTTATGACAGAAAGTCACCCCCAACAAACTAACAAAGACCAAAAAGCGAGTGTGTCTGCACGAAAAAAAGCATTATTGCTCGGAAAAATTCTCGGATTAGCCAGCGAAGATGATTATCGCCCTTCTCAGGCATCGATTACAGAACGTGCCCAATTTAGATTACAAAAACAGCAAGTTCAGCATCAGCTCAACCTTGAAACCATCTTTGCTTTAGCCCTCAACTATACTCCATCTGATGTTACAGGCGAGGACTTAGATCCTGACTGGAGTTACCAGTTTTTCCAGATGGCAGAACAAATTCAATCTCGACGAATGCAAGATTTATGGGCCAGAATTTTAGCCAGCGAAATTGTAAAACCTGGAAAATTTAGCCTAAGAACCCTTGCCACTCTCAAGAACTTGACCCAACGAGAAGCACAAATACTTGAAAAAGCATTAGGCATGTCTGTAAAAATGAATGCAGAAACTCGATATAAGCTATTAAGTGGTTATCGCATCAGTGGTGGTTTACAGCAGTATTTTAGGAAAACATCACAGGTGAATATTGGCTTATCTAAATACGGTTTACCTTACTCAAGTATTTTAACTCTCATGGATGCTGGCATACTGCATAACAGTGAATTCGAAACCGGCCTGCTTGATAAAAATTCCGATATTTTACTGTCGATGACCGAGCAGCAATTCAAAATTAGTCCAAAAAATAATAATTCACTCTTTAGTTACTATCGCTTCACCCCTGTGGGCGATGAGCTTAGTCTATTGGTTCAGGCCAATGTAGAGAACGAATATGTGAGAGCGTTGAAAGAAACGTTAAAGGCAGGGTTTAGCGTAAAGTAAACTCTAGAATAAATTGGTTTTGGCCTGAGTGAGCGAGTATACAAGCATGACATGCGATAACCGCTCAGAAAGCTTAGGCTAATTAGGTTTCACTTTTCAGTGATAGTAATGACTTCTCAGCTCCTTCGATATCTGTCTTATCCGAATCAACCACTCGCTCATATAAGTTAGAGTGCTGAGCTTTATGCATAGAGAATAGAAATTGCCTTAATGTTTCTCTAGATTCATCACTGACAACAATTGTCGCTGCTATAACGCCATTTTCAGAGCGTACAACTTGATATTCAATGTCAAAACTAATGTCTTTGGTTAAAATTAACTTAGCCTGACGAGCCTCTTCAGTATCATCTATATTTGGAGCATATAACGTCAGCCCGGTGCTTGAAAGAGACAACACATCGATGGCGAGATTAGTATCAAAATCAATGATCCTGACATTATCAAGTTCGTTCATTCGCCAGCTTCTGTCAGCGCCTCGCGTATCAACCACCTCAGGTATCCCCAGCTTAGGGACAAACTGTCCAAGTTCATCCATGGCAATATTTAAAGGGAACCATAATCGGTAATGGCTAATTTCAGCCAATAAAGTCAGTTGAGTCTTACCTAGCAAACTAGCTAAAGTTGCAGGTATTTCAGTTGTCACAGAAACGGTTTCATTAGGGCCTTCTGGCACTTTCTTAACGGCAGAAGGTGTTTTAGCGAATAACTCACTAAAACAAGCTAACTCTTCTTTGGTTAAGGTGCTGTCCATTATCACTCCTTGAAACTGTATTTGTTATAATTTGTAACAATTCTATCATGTGAAATCTTAGCGTACAATTCATAGCCAACTTTCTTGGCATAAATCCTAATAAAAATAATAGGTTCTACTGCATTCAACATCGCTCAACAAGCTGTGTAACGACACGTTTTATGAAGGATACGCTTTAAAGTTTCACTCAAATTTTTCAGTGCACACTTTACGAGTTTCACATCGTTCAACTTGGCAATTGCAACCCATAAACTTGGTACGAATGAGCGGCAACTTTAGTTCAAAACAGTTATCCCAATTCAAGTCTTAGATAAATTCAAGCAAGTAAAAACCGGCCCTATATATTCAATTCAAAATGAACAAAAAAGAATTTTGCGCAATTAGATTGCGCACAACTTACATTTACAGTATTGTATAATTCATTGAGTGAGTAGCTAAGATTAATCCAACTGAATCACTTAATTTAACGTTCATTATTTTTCAATTAGGAGTTTTCATGGATATCATTTATTCAGCATCAGCAACAACAACTGGCGGTCGTGATGGTCAATCAACATCATCGGACAATAAACTATCGGTAAAACTTAGCACACCTAAAGAACTAGGCGGCGCAGGCGGTGAAGGCACGAACCCAGAACAGCTTTTTGCAGCAGGCTATTCAGCATGTTTTATTGGAGCAATGAAATTTGTTGCAGGACAAGAAAAGATAAGACTTAGCCCAGATCTTAAAGTTCAAGCTACCGTCGGCATTGGGGCTAATACCGCTGGAGTCGGATTTGCCATCGATGTCAAACTACGCATTAGTTTACCTGAAATGGATAAAACTGCAGCTGAAGCATTAGTCGAAAAAGCACATCAAGTATGCCCTTACTCTAACGCTACCCGCGGTAACATCAATGTTGAGCTAGTTGTAGAGTAAATTGAATAAGTCAGTTATCATTTTGAGCTAGGCTATTTTCACCATTTGAAAATAGCCTAGTGATCGTAGAAGTTAGCTATAACTTATTGCACACTTAATTTAAGACTTGGTAAAAACTATGGTTCAAGTCTTTAAGTCCTCAACAATTTACACCTTATCCAATAAAGCAATATCAAAGTCATCGAGGCTAATCGACAAATTTAATTGGGCAATTTGTGATTCAACTTTTTGAATATTTTGATTAACAGCATCGAGGGTCAACGTATTATTATCTAATTCGTACACTTGCTTTTGAGTGTGGTAGTAAAACAATAATATGGTAATCGCATCAGGTTCATTTTTATCAGCCGCAGCGACAATTCTAGTCAACTTTCGATAGATTCGGTTATGTAGCTGTTTCATTTGCCATACCCAATAAATATCATGCATAAATGGTTTAGTTTTAATGATATTCATAATAAGGCTACAAAAGACGACAGCTAAGATGACCCCCATCAAATTTAAGTGAAAATTACCAGTAGACTCACTTCCCGCGACGGGCGTTTGCCCAAAAAAAGCGATTAAAATTGCACCAAAACCTAACGATAGTAAGGTTAAGCAACTCACCAACCCGATCAGTAATTTATTTAGCTGCTGCCGATATTCCTGCTTATTGATTGAGATTAACTTCATAATAATCCTAAACGTAAATGTCTAAAGCATTTTATCCCGAAAAATAACATTGCCCAAGAACTGACACACTCGACTTAATCAAGCATGTCATTGTTTTTGACGATACCGCACCACTAACATTATCACTAATGCGGTAATGGCTCCGCCAACATGGGCAAAATGAGCAATATTACCAACAGAATATTTAGTTAATCCAAAGAACAGGTCACCAGCAATAATGAGTGGAACAAACCATTTAGCACTAATCGGCACAGGTAAGAAAATCAGCGATAACTTAGCATCCGGATAACGCATCGCAAAGGCCACTAACACGCCATACATCGCACCAGATGCCCCAACAACAGGCGCATGGTAAATAGACATAAACTCAACCAGCCTATCCTTACCCAAGGCCTGTACTAAGTGACCATCAGCCATACCTTGCTGCAAAATGGTTTGAATATCATTTGTGCTGTAACCTAACGTTAAAATGTCATTGGTGATAGCGGAAAACTGATAGTAATTAGCGGCAGTATAAATCAATGCTGCCCCCAACCCTGTTACAAAATAAAAAGCTAAAAACCTTGGCGTCTTCCAAGTCTGTTCAAGTGGGGTACCAAATGACCACAGTGCGTACATATTAAATAGAATATGCGCCACACTGCCGTGCATGAACATATGGGTGACTAACTGCCATAGAGCAAACTTTTCATTCAATGGAAAATAAAGCGCTAAGGACTGCAAAGGTTCAAACTTTAACCATGTACTCGCAATAAAAATAAAGACATTAATTGCCATTAAGTAAATAATCGACTGATTTTTGGCTGGCATATTAAGTGACCTTATTGTTGATATTGTCATGATTTGACTAAATTCTACTACGTACTTTTCAACGCTTTTTTGATAAATTTCCCGAGCGGCTAATAGCAAGTAATAAGCGCCCTACCAGTAAACTGCCTGCGGCAGTAATCCCCAAACCTATAATAGAAACGCCTTCATACAAAGGCGGTACGCCACTACTTAACACCATACACCCACCGAGAAAAATGGCGCCACTTAATACCCCATAAACCAAGCGATTAATAATCGTATCTAAACTTCGATGATTCAAATTAATATCAAACCGACCATTATTAATTTGCTGAGTTAATAACTCGATTTGTTCAGGCAAAGTATTAATGACACGTTGCCATCGATTAGAAGACGCCATGGTTTGTTTGAACATATATTGAGGCGACAACTGGGCAAGTTTCATCTTAATCGCATAAGGACGAATTGCGTCACCAACGCTTATGCTGCTATCTAATTGCTTAGATGCTCCTTCAAGCATGATGAGAACCCTCAGGAGCATCGAAACTTCTGTCGGAATAACTAGCTTATGATGGTGAATAATTCGAATAAATTCATTTAATACGGCAACTAGAGGGACTTCATTAATATCCACTTCCAAAAAGTCTTGTACAAAATCGCTAACATCTTTTTCAAGTAAGACTTTATCTAGCTTAGGCTGTGCCTGACACAATTTGATTATATGGTAAGTTAACTCTGCGGGATCTTTATCGGCAAGGGCAACTAATAAGTGCTGAAAGCGTAATTGAACGGCTTGGGTTAATTTTGCTGTCATCCCCCAATCCAATATACCTAACTGTCCAGACTCCAATACCCAAATATTTCCAGGATGCGGATCGGCGTGAAAAAAACCTAAATCAAAAATCATATCAAGATACACCTTGATCCCGGTTTCAGCTAAAGCTCTAGTATCTACCTCAGCAGCATTTAGTTTGTCACCATCGGCAACGCTAAACCCCTTTAAGCACTCCATGACTAAAACATGTTTACCTGAAATGTCACGATAAACATGTGGAATATGCACTTTACTATTATCACTAAAGTAAGCACTAGCACGTTGCATACTGCGAGCTTCTTTCACGTAGTCGAGCTCATTCATTAGTGATTTAGTAAACTCAATAATTAACTTAGTCGGTTGATATAGTCTGAGTTCTTTATTGTATTGCTCAACCAAAGACGCCAGCATTTTTAAAATTTCGACGTCTGCAACAATTTTATCTTCAATACCAGCGTGCTGAACTTTAACGACAACGTCTTGGCCATCCACGGTGACTGCTTTATGCACCTGACCTACCGAGGCAGAAGCTAATGCATCAAAACTAAAGGATTGAAATAAAGTATCGAATGAGCGACCGAACTCAGCTTCAATGGTTGAAATGATCTGTTGTTTATTATCAGCAGGCGTATCAGATTGAAGCTTAGTTAGCTCATCAGCAATCTCTTGACCAACCAGATCAGCACGGGTACTGAGTATTTGACCAAGTTTAATAAAAGCAGTGCCTAACTCACTGAATGCTAGGCGTAAACGAACTGCAATAGAAAGTGACGCAAGTTGCTGACCGCTCTCATTCACAAATACACTTTTAATAAACTCAGGATTACCTTCTTTAACCCAATTAGCTAAACCATACTTTACCAACACAGTGAGGATCTGTCGCGAACGCACCGAATGATTCATGAATTGCTTAACGTTAGTCAGCATCGCCCAACTCCCTGTTTACCCAATAAAATAAGCTTTAGTTTTCTAGATATTGATAAGACTTTAAAGTCATTACATCATCTAGCTAAACAGTGCGGATTGCAATGCTAATCGTGCAGAGTACATGCCCCCAAATAATAACTATATATGCCAATAAAGAGTTAAAAAATATCAAAGGTAATATATGGAAATTTAAATGAGACTTAGGTTACAACGGTGAAGCTGCTCAAACCTCTTCAAGCTAGATTAACTTTACTTATAGATAATTTTATTCAATGCATTTAAAAAACGGTTTAATCACTTTAAAGATACTAACTATCTAAAAAATAGACTATTAAACATACATTTATTAAACACTCTGTGAATAAACAAACTACATACAGGAGGGCAAATAAATCAACTTAAAGGTTAACAACTGGGTAATTTGCATCGCCCCAAAGTTGATCAGAGCTATCCATCATGATGTTGATAATAATAGGCACTAGCTTTGACAAAAAAGCGACACCATCACGAATTTGATCACGGTTAGCAGAACTATTCCAAGTAGCCCCACCATGGATTAATTGGTTTCTAAGAGTATATAAACGCTGTAGGATGATGGTATTAAGCTGGTCAGTTCTTTTAGTTGAAAGTGCCACGTTTGCACTGGCTTTCGCATTTGAAAAACGTATTACCCACTCTTCTTCTGTAAGCTTTCCATTTTGAAAATCCCAAAAAGGTTGAAACACGTATTGATTGTCTAACAGCACTCTAATACAAGAAGAAAATTCAGACCAAACGAGTGAGTAAAGGTGATTTCCTTTATCTAGCTCGACAAGCTTTGACATAAACTTAGCAAAAGCTTCTGATTCTGTATGCCTTAACACCTCAGTATCTTGAGCATAAGCGGCATTAAAGGCTATCCATAAAAAAATAAACTGACTATCTTTGTCATCATGACACTGTTCAGACTTTGCTAACCAACTCAATGAGCGATGAACTCGTAATGCCAAACCTTCAGGGAAACCTTGCCTAATTTCTCGTTGTTTTTTTTCAAGGAATCAAAGTCCATTTCGTCACCTTAATTTGATAATTGAATCAGATATATGAGTAAATCGTCTGATAACTAGAAATAACATAACATTAATCAATTGGTAATAAATAGATTCATGTCAATATCTTACTTTTCATTATTTTTATTTAGCGCTATGGTTGAAGTAATATCTTATGAAGGAAAATAGATTGCCCGAATTTAATCTAAGAGCACAAGCAAGTAAGCATTTCAGTTTTGAACAGCTGATTTTGTGTGGTGAAACCATAGAAAAAAAACAAACTGATAATTTACCTAAACAGGCAGATTCATGGAGAGCTTTAAGCCAACTTGCTATTAAGCTACTCGACCCATTATACGAACAGTTTGGTCAATTACAGCTAACTTACGGCTTTTGCTCACCACAATTAGCAAGGCTTATTGCGAAGAATAAGAATCCGCATATTGCCCCCTCATTAGATCAGCATTGCTCACACGAAGTAAACTGTAACAATAAGATAATTTGCAATCGTTTAGGCGCAGCCTGCGACTTCTTTATTCAAGATAAATCAATTCATATGCAAGTCGTTGCTAAATGGATAAGCCAAAATCTCAAGTTCGATAGAATGTATTACTATGGTAAAAACTCACCTCTCCATATTAGCTATGGCCCTGAGATGAATCAGTTTTTACAGCTTATGAAAACACACAATGCAACCAAGCACCGCTCCCCTTCTTTTAAGGGGCGAGGTGATAAAGTGATACAGCTTATTAATGAAGTGAATTACTAATGGGTACGATAATTATCGACTCTGTGGCTGAAACAATCGAATACACCAACAGTAAAGACACCATGAAACTCCTCAAGTTAAGTTGCCAACTTATATTGGCAACTGCACCTGAATAAAGCTCTTATTCCTTGGTGTCGAAACACCGTTATATTGATGTGGGCGGAACAGGCAATAATATCCCATGCAACTTTTCTGAACTTCAGAAAAACTACGATACCCTGTTGTTAGTATTCTTGATAATTCGGTAGTGATATCCGACTTATCCCTACCATTCAGAAACTAACAAACGGCTCCTGACTCCCCTAATCTGCAAGCCCATAGCTTCAAATACTTCTTCAAAATCATTGCACTGAGCTGGCACGTTAGGTAATGAGAATATCGCTTCAGTGAAAAATCTTTGCTGATGCAAAGGATCACTACCCCATGCTATCTGCCACCATTCTATGATACGTTCTTTAGAATCAAACAATCGCTTCGCCTTAGGCACTCGGTCGCTTTTTCTTCGGTTCTCGTTTGATGTTGTAGGTAATAAGTTCCATTTGTCATTATTTGGCCAGTAAGCAAAGGGGAGGCAATGATCCACATCGTACTGGCTCTTTAATACCGTATTACTCCAGGCGCTATGGATAACTTTTCCCTCAGCCTGTAACTCATCCACACGCTTGCGAACGTCTCGAGTGTCACGAGATGAATCAATCCACACCAGACAGTCATGATATGACTGTAGAGAAATATTTCTGTCTTGATTAAGCTTAAAACGCTGCATTTCTTTAACCCACTGGTTTACCACCAACGGTTCTATCCAGGAGTGATAAAGCCTAAAGCAACCCCATAGTTTTTCATCCAAAATGAATTGACCAAACCCTGTAAAGAATTCACTATCTAAAATAATGGCATCTGAGTATTTTCTACGCTTATCTGCTGCTTGGATTTCAAACAACTTATTTTGTTTATCTCCCTGATAGATAAAGGTAACTGGCCCTGCTTTTATCGTACTTATCGTATGAGTAAATAATTTTTGAATAGCTTTAGCTTCTTCCCCGACATAGAGTGCACCAATAGAAAAGTCATCGGCTGATAGGTGTTTAAGCTTATTCCAACCATCATCTTTCACAAAACCCAAGCCTTTCGTTGCATTCGAGTTCTGCTGAATTCCGTGCCCCTCAATATCAACATCAATAAGGCGTTTGAACTGACGAACCCAATATAGAGCAACTAAACCCGCTGAAAGTGCGATTTTACCATCACTACGATCTAACACAGCACCAGAGTGAGCATCGGCAATACGAAGTAACGTTCTCAATAGAGCAAGCTTGTAAGTCGCAGATTTACTGTCATTAACAATAATTCGACGAACAGTGTTAAGGTTACCTGCCCCATCATCAGGCAAATTCAATACAACAGTCTGCCAAGACACATCTGCCCGTTGAAGATTATCTTCACTACCCGAAACTAATTGAAGCTGCAACGCGTGATCTTTTGAAAATTTTTCTAGCTCTTCGACCGAGACAGAAAAGCCTTGTCGGCCATCAGTAAACGCTCCATGACGCAAGCTAATGACTAATTTACCATTTGGGGATAATAGATTTGAAAGTTTACGAAATGCCCTTTCACGTAATGAAGGGGCTAAATGCATCCACACTGCACTTACAAGTATTAAGTCAAAACGCATTCCTAAGCTTTGCACGTTTTTAAGAACTGGAAGTGAATCATTAAGCCAAGTGACTTCTGGCCCTGTACTTTGTTGCCCTATTTGACGCAATGCATCATTTGGCTCTACAGCGATGACCTCACAACCTTGTTCATTCATCCACTTAGCATCACGCCCAGAACCAGCACCAATATCTAAAACATTCGATCCTAATTCAGGCCAATATAACTTCCACGATTGGTGTACAGACTTAAAATCAAGACCATTATATTGTTCAGCGAGTTCTAAAGCATTCTGACTGTAAAAAAGAGAGGTTGAATTCATGAAAATGCGCCATATGTCCTTGTTAACCCATGATATACGGCTAGGTTACATATGGCGATAGCTTAGTAAAGAACCGTGATTAATTTTTGATTAAAGTCGAAGTGCTCAATAAGTTATTAAGAATGGAAGGTTAGAACGAGGATAATTTTCTAAAAATAAAACTGACAAAAGCGGTGTGGACTTCCCAGCTTAATAAGAAGGTTCTTATTATTAACGTAAAGAGTCTTTCCAAGCTAACTATCCAATTTCGATTATCGTTATTAATTTTGGAAATTTTTACACTAGGTGTTAGTACTAAACTATCAATAGAAAGATTGGCTGCCTCTAAAAAGCTATGACCATAATTTGGTCACCGTTTGGCCACAGAATAGAAAATACTGAAAAATATGAGTATGAGTTTTGGAGTGATTTAAAGAAAGGGAAATGAATTAAAGCCTGAAAAGACAAAGGCCTAGCATTTCTGCTAGGCCTTCTAAATTTGGCAGGGGTAGCAAGACTCGAACTCGCAACCATCGGTTTTGGAGACCGCTGTTCTACCAATTGGAACTATACCCCTGTTGACGAGATGCATTATGCTAAAAGCACCGACAAAGGTAAAGCATTATTTGCTTCAAACACTACTGACTGTGGGTTTTTCAGCCAAATTAGTAAAATTGAATACGCTTTGGCTTTGCCTTATACAAATCTCTTTCTGATATACGTTAATACATCATAAGCAGATCAATCTATAGTGCATAAAAAGATGAGATTAGTTGTGCTGTTCGTATTTTTCGATTTAATGAACTGTGCCTTACTGGCTAGTGCTTAAATGAGTAACACTAAGTAGAACGAACATATATTGCAAGAGTTGGCCTCGATAGCCAGGAGCTCACTCAGGTTACTCTGAGGTTGATAGATTAAGGCCCTATTACTTGTGGATGCACTTAGTTGATAGGGTATAACTCAATAATCACTGGTTCACTTCTGAGTGATACCTAGCATTTACTGAAAGCCTTGATATAAACATTCAGTATCTTATTAAGCGTGTTTAGTTGAGTTAGCATCCCTAAATATTGACTGCAAAAGTATCTTTTATAATGGGGATTGTTGGTAGATAACAGAAATCATTGATAACCAAAACGAAAAAAGCCTCTA
>NZ_JBFRJQ010000012.1:0-247270 GCF_041468985.1 Shewanella sp. 10N.286.52.A9
CTCCCACGCGCACCATTATTGTTCGGAGAGGTGGCCGAGTGGCCGAAGGCGCTCCCCTGCTAAGGGAGTATGGGCTTTAACTCCCATCGAGGGTTCGAATCCCTCCCTCTCCGCCATTATTTGCATAATCTAAACCATGCAACTAAGCTCATTAGCAATGAGCAAACTCGTGTTAAGCGAGCGATATAAAAGATTTGCGCGTGTAGCTCAGCTGGATAGAGTACCTGGCTACGAACCAGGCGGTCGGAGGTTCGAATCCTCCCACGCGCACCATTATTAGAGAATGCCCTGTAGCTTGCTACAGGGCATTTTTTATTGCAGGTTCATCACTGCTCAATTTAAGTGTCACTTTTCTATTTTCACTTTGCGTAATATAGCAAAGCCTTCACAGTGTTAAATTCAATTACCTTCCTTTCAAGGCTGCCAGCGTCGTTTTAATGCTGTTTATATTTTTAGCCAATCTATACGTGTTAACAGCTTTTAATTCGCTTGATGTTGGTTAGCATGCGTTTGAGCTCTATATAGAGTCTGCGGCTAAGGGGATCTTTTTTGCAACTCAACATACGCATTATCTATAGTGGTACTCTTTTAGGTGAAATCACTCTTAACATGGATCATCAGCGTTGATCTAATGGCAACAGGCACACTAAGGAGCATGATTTACCATGTAACTGCTCGATTGTAATAAATAGTCAATTAATCACGATAAAATTGGCATATTTATGCTTTTTCCATCATCTGCACTTCTTTAGGGCGATTGGTTGTTCTTTATCTTGATATCACTTTTTAGTTAGAAGTCGTCATAATCTTGTCATTTTCTTCATAAACCCATCAAAATTAAATTATTCTCATAAAAGTCTCATTTTAATTATAGAATTATCACCTATACCCTTTTAATTTTATTATTTTTGGTCTGACCAATTTACAAAGTGTTGGATTAATTGTTATAGATTAGTTATATTTTTCGTCAATGAAGAATTTGATATAACTAAATTAGCTGGTTGGTTAGCTTTTTATAATCATAAATTAGTTAAGATAGACTGAATATTTATTCTGAATGCCGTTTGTGAATTAATGAATGCCTACTTTTGGTGCGTGAGTTAATTTCATATATGACTTCATTATTGGCGTATGTAATCAGAACGGATCCTGTGTGCAATGACTGATTGAACACTAAGACAAGAGAGGATGTATGACTTCAATATCTGAGCAATTATTTAACGCCTTAGGCGTGATGATAATGGGGATGAGCTTAGTCTTTATTTTTTTAAGCTTGTTAATCGTCGGTATCACTATCGTCGCCAGATTAACCAAGTCAGAAAATCAAGTTGCAGCAGCGTCGGCGCCAATAGCGCAAGCACCTGCATCAGCAGCAACACTTGACCCTAAGTTAGTAGCAGCAATCACTTCTGCTATTCATCAGTACCGTGCCAAAGATTAATAGTTTAGGAGTAATTATGAGCAAGCCTTTAGCGTTAACAGATGTAGTATTACGAGACGCCCATCAGTCTATTTTGGCAACACGCCTACGTTTAGACGATATGTTACCTATCGCTCCTTTACTGGATAAAATCGGTTATTGGTCACTTGAATCATGGGGAGGCGCGACCTTCGATTCATGCATTCGTTATTTAGGAGAAGATCCGTGGGATCGTATCCGAGAACTTAAAAAGGTCATGCCAAATACGCCGCAGCAAATGTTGTTACGTGGTCAAAACCTTTTGGGGTATCGTCATTATGCTGATGATGTAGTAACTCGCTTTGTGGAGCGTGCGCATACTAACGGTGTTGACGTGTTCCGTGTGTTTGATGCAATGAATGATGTTCGTAACTTAGAAACGGCTGTTAAAGCGGTGAAACAGGTTGGTGGTCATGCTCAAGGGACTATTTCGTTTACAACTAGCCCAGTTCATACCGTTGATACTTGGGTTGATATGGCTAAAAACCTTGAAGACATGGGTTGTGAGTCATTGTGTATAAAAGACATGGCAGGTCTACTCAAACCTATGGAAGCGTTTGACCTGATTAGCAGACTTAAATCTCAAACGGATTTAACAGTGTCTATGCATTGTCATGCTACAACGGGTTTAAGCACTGCAACTTATCAAAAAGCAATTGAAGCGGGTATTGATGTACTTGATACCGCCATTTCGTCAATGAGCCAAACATATGGACATTCAGCGACAGAAACCTTAGTCGCAATGGCTGAAGATAATGGCCGCTCAACTGGCTATGACATGGCGCTGTTAGAAGAAATTGCAGCTTACTTTAGAGAAGTTCGTAAAAAGTATGCTCGTTTTGAAGGTGCGCTTAAAGGTATTGATTCACGCATTTTACGAGCACAAGTGCCAGGTGGCATGTTAACCAACATGGAAAACCAGCTCAAAGAGCAGGGCGCTGCAGACAAAATGGATGCTGTATTAGAAGAGATCCCTCGTGTACGTGAAGATCTTGGTTTCTTACCTTTGGTGACGCCAACGTCACAGATTGTAGGTACTCAATCAGTAATTAATGTCCTAATGGGTGAGCGATATAAAACCCTAGCTAAAGAAACTGAAGGCGTATTAAAAGGTGAGTACGGTGCAACACCTGCACCAGTTAACGCTGAACTTCAGGCTAGAGTGCTAGACGGTGGTGAGGCCATTACATGTCGTCCTGCCGATCTTATTGCACCAGAGCTAGATAAGTTACGCCAAGAGTTGGCTGATATCGCTAAGAAAGACAATATTACTTTAGCGGCAGAAACTGATGATGATGTGATGACGTATGCGTTATTTAATCAAATTGGATTACAGTTCTTAACTAACCGTGGTAATCCGGACGCATTTGAGCCTATTCCAAGTGCTGATGATATGGCGGTTGTTGCTGATAAAAAAGACAAAGGGCCTGAAACCTATACCGTTAATGTCCAAGGGCAAAATTTTGTGGTGGAAGTCAGTGAAGGTGGAGATATTAGCCAAATTGTACCCACTTCATCATCAGCTGGTTCTCAAGCGCCAGCTCCGCTTGCACCATTAACGCCGGCGAGTAATGAAATTAAAGTCACGATGAACGCACCGCTGTCAGGCAATATTTTCAAAGTGATGGTGAATGATGGCGACCATGTTAATGAGGGTGATGTGGTATTAATCCTTGAAGCAATGAAGATGGAAACCGAAGTTCGAGCAGAAACGACAGGTGTGATCAGAAATATCGCGGTTAAACAAGGCGATGCAGTTGCAGTTGGCGCACCATTACTGGCACTAGCGTAAGAGGTAGGAGATAGCATGGAAGGATTAATGGCCTTTTGGTCTGAGACAGGTATTGCTAACTTCGCACCTGATCAACTATTTATGATGGCAATTGGCGGGGCATTGTTATATCTCGCCATTGCTAAAGGCTTCGAGCCACTTTTGTTAGTGCCGATTGGTTTCGGTGCTATCCTGGCGAATATTCCTAATGCGGGGTTTACCGACGAAGGCGGTCTACTTTGGTATGCCTACTATGTTGGTATTGAAACAGGCATATTCCCATTACTGATTTTCATGGGCGTGGGGGCGTTAACTGACTTTGGAGCGCTGATTGCTAATCCGAAAACCTTACTATTAGGTGCTGCGGCGCAGTTTGGTATTTTTGCGACCTTGCTTGGTGCAATTGCATTAAATTTAGTGCCTGGGTTTGAGTTTACTATGCAAGATGCTGCGGCTATTGCGATTATTGGTGGCGCCGATGGCCCAACAGCCATTTTCTTAGCCTCTAAACTAGCCCCAGATTTATTGGGGGCAATTGCAGTTGCTGCGTACTCGTACATGGCGTTAGTACCGTTAATTCAACCACCAATCATGCGTTTATTGACTAACGAATCTGAACGTACCATTAAGATGGAACAGCTGCGTGAAGTCAGTAAAAAAGAGAAAATTATTTTCCCATTGATGGTAGTGGGAATGACCATTTTATTCTTACCAGCAGCAACGCCTTTAGTAGGGATGTTCTGTCTAGGTAACTTAATGCGTGAATGTGGCGTGGTAGATAGATTATCAAGCACTGCTCAAAACGAATTAATTAACATTGTCACTATTTTCCTTGGTTTAGCTGTAGGCTCTAAATTGCAGGCTGAAGAGTTTCTACGTATCGAAACCTTAGGTATTTTAGTCTTAGGAGCTGTCGCATTTAGTATCGGTACAGCTGCTGGTGTGTTGATGGCTAAACTGATGTCTAAAGTCTCAGGTGGGAAGATTAACCCATTGATTGGTGCAGCTGGTGTATCTGCTGTACCTATGGCCGCACGTGTTGTGAATAAGGTAGGTTTAGAGTCAAACCAACAAAACTTCTTATTGATGCATGCTATGGGACCAAACGTTGCTGGTGTACTGGGTAGCGCTGTTGCTGCTGGTGTATTGTTGGCTGTTCTGGGTTAATACCTTGCGTTAACTCTGTTTGTTGTAAATTATATTAAAGCCACTGCTAAGCAGTGGTTTTTTTTGCTAACACATTGGTCATACTGAGCCTGAGTTCATCGCTAGCTCATCGGTTTAAACAGAAGATAGTGCCATCTATTACGCGTCTGTATCAGAGTTTTAGTTTTCTCACTCTCTCGCTCACTCTCTCACTCTCTCACTCTCTCGCTCTATCACTATCTTCACTTAGCATTTAACTCATAAGCCTTTCTTTATTTTCTTTCTTACTCGATTAGCAAGGCTTAAGGGACGTCGATTTATCAGCCTAATCCAATATTAAGGCTTGCATTGCTCCATTGTTGTTCAATCCAAAAAACGACTCGTATTTTATACCCATTTAGGTGCGATTTTATTTATCTTGCACTAAATTAGCACTACCCTTTATAGGTATGTTGGAGGAATGTTTTGAAATTTCTATTTAAAACAGTATCTTAGTAAGTTGGCACGTTAGCTGAATAGTAATGGTCACATATTGGCTGATTATAATTGTATTTTATTTATCCGTTTTTGATTGTTTTTGCTCTTAAACGTGAGAATTAATCATTTTTTAGTCGTAAATTAATTTAAGCAAAGGCGCTTAATTATTCCTTAGGGGGTAGTTAGCGCCTTTTTTGTTTTACCTATTTAACACTTAACAAGGATTTAAAGATGAATTGGAAAAAAGCACTTAAACAGACATTACTGGTGATGTCTTTTTCTGCCGTATTGCCAGCCATGGCTGAGGTCGGGTTTCCAGAAAAGGAAGAACTGACTTTTGGTTTTATTAAATTAACTGATATGGCGCCTATCGCTATCGCTTATGAGAATGGTTACTTTGAAGAAGAAGGCCTATACGTCACGATTGAAGCCCAAGCTAACTGGAAGGTGTTATTAGACGGTGTTATTGATGGTCGCTTAGATGGCGCACATATGCTGGCAGGGCAGCCAATAGCTGCCACTATTGGTTATGGTACTAAAGCGCATATTATTACGCCTTTTTCGATGGATTTAAACGGTAATGCCATTACGGTATCCAATGATATTTGGAAAAAAATGAAACCTAACATCGCTAAAAATAGCGATGGCAAACCTGTTCATCCAATTAAAGCTGATGCGCTGAAACCTGTTGTCGAGGAATACACTGAAGCTGGTAAACCGTTCAAAATGGGCATGGTATTTCCTGTATCAACCCATAACTACGAACTACGTTATTGGTTAGCTGCTGGCGGTATTCACCCAGGATACTATGCGCCTCATAAAGGTGACACTTCGGGCCAATTAGATGCGCAAGCATTTCTTTCTGTAACCCCTCCGCCACAAATGCCATCAACGCTTGAAGCTGGCACTATTTATGGATACTGCGTGGGCGAACCATGGAATCAGCAAGCCGTATTTAAAGGCATTGGAGTGCCGGTTGTCACCGACTATGAAATTTGGAAAGACAACCCAGAGAAGGTTTTTGGGATCACGGCTGAATTTGCTGAAAAATACCCTAACACGACGATTCGTTTAACTCGTGCCCTGATTAAGGCGGCTAAGTGGTTAGATGATAATAACAATGCCAATCGTCCAGCAGCTGTAAAAATCTTATCGCAATCTAATTATGTTGGTGCTGATTACGATGTCATTGCTAATAGTATGACCGGAACATTTGAATATGAAAAAGGCGATAAACGAGCGGTTCCAGACTTCAATGTGTTCTTCCGTTATAACGCAACTTACCCATATTACTCAGATGCGATTTGGTATTTAACGCAAATGCGTCGCTGGGGACAGATCTCTGAAGATAAACCTGATGATTGGTACAAAGATGTTGCTGCGAAAGTTTATCGCCCAGATATCTATGCTAAAGCTGCTCAATCCTTAATTGATGACAAAACCATTGATGCAAAACATTTCCCAGACTTTGCAACTGAAACTGGCTTTAAAAAACCTCAGCAGCACTTTATTGACGATATCGTGTATGACGGGAGCGCGCCTAATGCTTACATCAATAAGTTCAGCATTGGTCTAAAACAAGGCGATAAGCTGTAATTTACAGCTATCGAAGTGAGGATAGAGCTATGTCAACCATTGCAAAAATTACCCAGAGGCTTCCTATGGATAAGTCATCTGCCAACGTGTTGCTTTCGAAACTAGGTCAAATGAGTAAAACGTTACTGTTACCCATTATTGGCTTAACCGTGTTCTTAGTCTTATGGTCTATCAGCGCAAATAACATCAACACTTCGTTGGGTAAGTTTCCGGGGCCAGTGGCTGTTGTAGCTCAGTTCGACTCGCTTTACCAAGAACATGTGGCTGAACGAGATAAAGCGGCAGCTTTCTATGAGCGTCAAAAACTGCGTAATGAAGCCCGCGTGGCAAAAGATCCAACTTATGTGCCAAAGACACGAGCTTATACAGGTAAAGAAACCTTTGTTGATCAGATTGTTACGAGTTTGATTACCGTGATGTCAGGTTTTTTATTAGCCGCGATTATCGCAATTCCATTGGGTATTTGGATGGGGCTGAGCAAAAATTTAAATGCGGCAATAAACCCTATTGTGCAGCTGTTTAAACCCGTCTCGCCATTGGCTTGGTTACCACTGGTTACTATGGTGGTGAGCGCACTTTATGTCTCTCCAGATCCTATGTTATCCAAATCGTTTATCAATTCGTTACTCACAGTCACTTTATGTAGTTTGTGGCCAATGATCATTAACACCTCAATCGGAGTCGCATCTATTGATACTGATTTATTAAATGTCAGTCGAGTATTGAGGTTATCAGCCTTTACTCATGTGCAGAAAATCGTATTACCAGCATCAATACCGTTAATTTTCACGGGGATGCGTTTATCACTCGGTGTGGCTTGGATGGTGTTAATTGCAGCAGAGATGTTGGCGCAAAACCCAGGCCTTGGCAAATTTGTTTGGGATGAGTTCCAAAACGGAAGTTCAGAGTCGTTATCTCGCATTATGGCAGCCGTTATTGTGATTGGGTTTATTGGTTTCTTACTAGATAGAGCAATGCTTGCACTACAAGCTTGGTTCTCATGGGATAAAGCCCGTTAATTTGGGACGCAAGGAGTAAATATTATGAGTGTATTTTTAGATATCAGTAATATCGATATGGATTTTCCTACCCCTAATGGTCCATTTAAAGCGCTTAAAGAAGTGAACCTGAAGATCAATAAAGGTGAGTTTGTATCGCTCATTGGTCATTCGGGGTGTGGTAAGTCAACTGTACTAAATATCGTAGCGGGTCTTTATCAAGCCACTCAAGGTGGAGTGATTTTAAACAGCGCAGAAGTAACTGAGCCTGGGCCTGAGCGAGCCGTTGTGTTTCAAAACCACTCATTACTGCCATGGCTGACGTCATATCAAAATGTCGAGCTAGCAGTTAAACAAGTATTTAAGAATAAAAAATCCAAAGCTGAAATTAAGGACTGGATTGAATACAACTTAAAGCTGGTACATATGGAACATGCAATGCATAAGCTTCCTAGCGAAATCTCAGGCGGTATGAAGCAACGAGTAGGTATTGCAAGAGCATTGGCAATGGAACCCGAAGTCTTGTTAATGGATGAACCGTTTGGCGCATTAGATGCACTAACGCGTGCGCACATGCAGGACTCGCTAATGGAAATTCAAAACGAGCTGAATAACACCGTTATTATGATTACGCATGATGTGGATGAAGCCGTATTACTATCCGATAAAATTGTCATGATGACCAACGGCCCGGCAGCGACAGTTGGTGAAATTTTAGACGTGAATTTACCAAGACCAAGAGAGCGGTTAGCACTGGCAGAAGACAAAGAATATAACCGTCTACGTGCTGAAGTATTGAAGTTCTTATACGAGAAGCAACGAAAAGTTGAGACTATTAATATTAGTAATTCATCAATTAGTAACGATGAAACTGCTAATGTTGGCTAAGATTACTCTGATGGACAAGATTTAATTACAACAAGGGAAATATGATGAGAAAGAATCAACTTGCGAGTTTTATCAATAAAAGGTTAGCAAAATCAGCGTTAACCATCATTGCTCCAGCATCTTTGGCATTGATGGGCCAAGTACATGCTGCAGAAGCAACGACGATTGCAGAAGCTGTGACTGAAGGGAAAGTGAAAGTCGATTTGAATCTGCGTTATGAAATGGTAGAGCAAGATAACGCATTAAAAGATGCAGATGCTTTTACGTTACGTACCCGATTAACTTACGCCACAGCTGATTACTATGGTTTTAGTTCTTTAGTCGAGTTCGAAGATTCACGTGTCGTAGCGGGTGTTGATGACTATAACGATACTTTAGGAAACAATCCTGATTATTCTGTGATTGCCGATCCTGAAACCACAGAACTTGATCAACTATTTTTAAAATACCAATACGAAGGTTTTAGTGTGAAAGGGGGTCGACAAGTGATCACCTTTGATAATCAGCGTTTTGTGGGACATGTGGGTTGGCGTCAAGATAGACAGACGTTTGATGGCGTCATGCTTGAATATAAGTTCAATGATATGTTCCAAATTGATTATGGTTATATTACTCAGCGAAATCGTATTTTTGCAGAAGCAAAAGATATTGATTCAAAAGATAATTTAATCAATGCTCAATTAAAAACGGGTTTTGGTACGTTAAGCGCCTATGGCTACCTATTAGAAGAAGATACTAATATTGAAAACGGTCTAGACACTTATGGTCTTCGCTTTACCGGTAAAGCTGATATTGGTGATATTAAGTTACTTTATACAGCGGAATATGCCACTCAGGATTCAGATACAGCAGGGCAATCTTATTCTGCAGATTATATGAGTCTTGAGGGGGGCGTTGGTTTTTCAGTGGTTACCTTCAAAGTAGGCTACGAGTTGTTAGGTTCAGATGGTGGCGACTATGGTTTCTCGACTCCACTTGCAACACTACATGGCTTTAATGGTTGGACCGACCAATTCTTAACAACACCTAAAGAAGGCTTGGCTGACTTGTATGCATCTATTGGTGGTAGTGTGATTGGTGGTAAATGGGCGGTGGCTTATCACGAGTTTGATGCGGATGAATCAAGTGCAGCGGTGGACGATTTAGGCTCAGAAATCAACGCCGTCTTTAGTATGCCATTATACGACCACTATACCGTTGGCGTTAAATATGCGGCTTATTCAGCTGGTGATGTTGCAGCAGGTAAAGTGGATACTGACAAAGCGTGGGTATGGTTTAACGCAAAGTTTTAGCCTAATGTCATTCGCGACTTTTAAATAGGTTGGGCTATAAAATGAAAACGGCAGATGAACAATTCATCTGCCGTTTTGTAGGTTTGGTCGCAAATTAACTGAATCTTTAACCAATCCTTTATTACGTCATTAACTATGCTGTTTGCTCAATGATTTTTTCATTTGAATTAAACTGCGCTTCATCAAATTGACCTTCACTTTTACCAACAACAACCGCTGTCATCATATCGCCAGTGACGTTCGTTGCTGTACGGATCATGTCAATTACACGGTCAATTGCCGCAATAAATGCGATTCCTTCAAGCGGTAAACCAACAACACCTAAGGTAACGGTTAGCATAACCATTGCACTACCAGGTACACCTGCAGTACCAACTGACGCTACTGTAGCTGTCACAGCAATAAGCATGTAATCGCTCATTTCTAATGGGATACCATAAATTTGGGCAATGAAGATTGCCGCAATAGCAGGGTAAATACCGCCACAACCATCCATATTCATGGTTGCGCCAAGAGGTAAAACAAAAGCACTATAGCGTTTAGATACGCCCATTGATTCAGTACATTTAGTACTTGCTGGTAATGTACCAAAGCTAGATGCAGTACTGAATGCGACTAACTGTGCAGGCATGGCTTTGCGGAAAAATTGTATCGGGCTCAGTTTAGCGACAAACTTAATTAAGCCACCATAGACAAAAATGATGTGGATGAGCGCTGCGACATAAATTGCGATAATGAACTTACCTAATGGCAATAAGGTTGATAAACCGTACTCACCCACAACCCAAGCCATTAAACCAAATACACCTATTGGGGTGAGTTTTAATACCATACGAGTGAGTTCAAACATGACTTCTGCGCCAGCTGAAATGGTATTTTTAAGTGGTGCAGCTTTTTCGCCAACAGCATTAATAGCGATACCCACTAATGCAGCAAATACGATAATTTGCAGTACTTTTCCTTCTGCTAATGAGGCAAAAGGGTTAACTGGGATCATATTTAAGAAGACTTGAGCAAACCCTGGAATATCACGGTCTCTCACTTCCGTTGTCGCCAGCTCAATACTGCCGCCCATATCAAAAGAACTACCAATGGCAAGACCTATGAATGATGCAGCCGTGCCTGTTAGCATAAACAGGCCCAAGGTCTTAAAGCTAAGACGTTTAAGGTTTGCTTGAGAACCTAAAGAAGTAATACTAACGACAATGGCGCAGAAAACTAAGGGTGCGACCAACATTTTAATGGCACTGATAAACAAGTCACCGAGTGGTTTAAGCATTACGGCGCTTTCGCCTAAAGCAACACCCGCCATGATACCAAAAGCAAAACCTGCGAGGACTTTTTGCCAAAAAGGAATACGTTTCAAGGTTTGAAAAATCATTAAATTTCCAACTATTTATTATACTTGCCGTTGTTTTCAGCAAGGGGATTATTATTTCAATAACCGAACACAATTACACAAAGGCTATTGAATAGTCATTGCGGAAGTTACGCTGCGTAAGCAATACGATGGTTCACATCATTAAGGTTCAGCTTATTTTAATATTGCTTATCTACAGTTCTCGGTGGAGCAATTTTCGAATTGTATTGAGTCAAACATAACGGGACAAACCGTTTTTGATATAACTTATACCATTTTTGAGACTTGTTAAATGTACTTTAAATTTCAACAACTTGCTAACCCTTGGTAAGGTGTGACTTCAAAGTGATTAAAACTCTATAAATATCATCAGGTAAAGTAAATGACAGCGTTATGGTTAATGTTTAGCGGGGCCTTTCTAGCAGCAACTTTGTTACCAGGAGGCTCAGAAGTTTTACTTGTCGCTTTATTGAATGAAGCCCCACAAACGTGGTTTGCATTGCTTGTTGTGGCCAGTATTGGTAATTCGTTAGGGGCAATCACCAGTTATTATTTAGGCTATTTAGGCCGCTTTGCGAAGACGCCAGAGGACTTTGCCTCTAAAAAATACCAACATGGACTAAAATTAATCGAAAAATATGGCTATTGGGCGTTATTGTTATCTTGGCTGCCATTAATCGGCGATATTTTATGTTTAATCGCAGGATGGCTAAAGTTACCTATTATCCAATCGACTATCATGATACTCATCGGTAAAACGATTCGTTACTCTTTAATTGTGGCAGCATTTATGTTGGCGTGGTAATAATGACCCTACGAGGTAGGGTATCCATCATATTGAATATTAATATATAACTTTCAATCACTTTAGTTTGTATTTTTGCAAGCCATAGCGCAATTTTCACTACTATTGGAAACTATCTGAATAAAGCAGGGTCGTAAGCCCATACTATTATGCTATTAATTTTTTAAAGGAAGTTTAAGTGAAGAAATGGATCTTAGCAGCGGCGATCTCTATTGCCATAAGTGGCTGCGCACATGACGTAAAAACGTCCTCCAGTTTGCCTCAAGGCGTGACTTTAATCGAAACCGTTGGTGTATCTGACGCGGTGAGTATCCCTTATAAAAAATATTTGTTAGAGAATGGACTGACAGTTATTTTGCATCAGGACAATTCAGATCCTCTTGTTCATGTTGATGTTACTTACCATGTGGGGTCTGCTCGTGAAGTAGAAGGCCGCAGTGGTTTTGCTCATTTATTCGAACACATGATGTTCCAGGGCTCCCAGCATGTTGGAGATGAGCAACACTTTAAAGTCGTCACAGAAGCTGGCGGCACGCTTAACGGGACGACTAATACCGATAGAACAAATTATTTTGAAACCGTGCCAAGTAACCAGCTCGAAAAAATGTTGTGGCTAGAGTCAGACCGAATGGGCTTTTTGTTGCCAGCATTGACCAGTGAGAAATTTGAAGTTCAGCGTGAAACGGTGAAAAACGAACGTGCTCAACGTATCGACAACCAACCATATGGCCGTTTGAATGAGCGCTTTAATCAAGCCATGTTTCCTGAGGGACACCCTTACTCATGGCCTGTGATTGGCTGGCCAGAAGATCTAGAACGTGCAACGGTTGATGATGTTCGTAACTTCTTTAAACGTTGGTATGGGCCTAACAATGCTACGTTAACTATTGGTGGGGATTTTGATGAAATGCAAACGCTTGCCATGGTTAATAAGTACTTTGGTGAGTTAGCCCGTGGCCCTGAAGTTAAAGCCGATCCTAAAACCCCTGTTACTCTCGATGAAACCCGATATATTTCGATGGAAGATAAGGTGCATCTACCTCTGATTTATATGGGTTTTCCAACAGTTTATGCCCGTCATGAAGATGAAGCTGCATTAGATTTATTGGCCAATATTTTAGGCGGCGGTAAAACATCGCTGTTATACAAAAATCTGGTTAAAGATGGCTTTGCAGTGCAGGCATCAGTCGGTCATCCTTGCCAAGAGTTATCGTGTCGTTTGACTCTATATGCGTTGGCAAATCCTGCATCAGGTACCGACCTTGCTAAATTAGAGCAAAAAATTAATGACTCGATTGCCGAGTTTGAGCAGCGTGGTGTGACCGATGATGATCTACAAAAAGTAAAAGTGCAATTTGAAGCCGATACCATTTACGGCATGCAAAGTGTGAAAGGCAAAGTTTCTACATTGGCTTACAATCAAACCTTTTTTGATAACCCTAATATGGTCGCCAGTGATTTAGCTCGTTATGCCAGTGTTACCAAAGAAGATGTGATGCGGGTTTTTAAAACCTATATTAAAGATAAACCAATGGTCGTAATGAGTGTGGTTCCTGAAGGGGCTAAACAGCTTATCGCTAAAGAGGATAACTTCACTCCGGTAACGCAATCAGTGGCCGATGTAGCGGTAACAGGAACAGAGAATGTTCGTCAAATTACCTCAAGCTTTGATCGCACCGTGATGCCGAAGGTAGGCGCTGCGCCCGTGCTTAAAGTACCAAAGCTATGGAATGCATCACTAGCAAATGGCATCGAGGTCATGGGAACAGAAAACCATGAAACCCCAACGGTAGAGTTATTAATTTATCTTGATGGCGGTAATCGGTTACCTGAAATTGAAAAAGCAGGTGTCGCCTCTTTAACGGCTTCAATGTTAAATGAGTCGAGTCAAAAACGAACAACAGAAGAATTAGCAGGCGCACTTGAAATGCTAGGCAGTAGTATTTCATTTGGAGCAACCTCTACTCAGAGCTACATTCAAGTATCGAGTTTGACTGAAAATCTGACACCAACGTTGGCAATTTTACAAGAAAAGTTATTTTCGCCAGGTTTTGTTGAGGCTGATTTTGAGCGTCTAAAACAACAGGAAATACAAGGGTTACAACACCAAGAATCAGATCCTAACTATCTAGCTCGTAGAGCATTTTCAGGATTACTTTTTGGCGAAGATACTCACTTTAGCGTACAAGCCTCAGGCAGTGTAGCGACAGTTTCTGCATTGACATTAGATGACGTAAAGCAGTTCTATCAAACCCAATATAAAGCAGGTAATGCGCAGATGGTGTTAGTGTCTGATTTACCTCAACAACAGGTGATGTCTGAACTTTCTGTACTGGAGAAATGGCAAGGCAGTGCAAATAAAGCTGAAGCCTTACCAACATTCCCAACACTTTCTGGTGGCACTATTTACGTTATTGATAAACCCGGTGCGGCTCAGTCAGTGATTAAGATCGGTAAGCGAGCATTACCTTACGATGCGACAGGGGAGTATTTTAAATCTTTCTTAATGAATTACCCATTAGGTGGAGCATTTAATAGTCGTATAAACCTGAATCTACGTGAAGATAAAGGCTATACCTACGGGGCAAGAACTGGCTTTAATGGTAATGATGTTATCGGTCGTTTTGAAGCAACTGCCAGTGTTCGCACAGATGTAACGGCTGAGTCTGTGACTGAATTTGTGAATGAAATAAAACGTTTCCAAGCTGAAGGCATGACGGATAAAGAGTTAGCTTTCATGCGCAGTTCTATTTCTCAAGGTAAAGCGCTTGAGTATGAAACCCCATATCAAAAAGCTGGCTTTATGCGCATGATACAGCGTTACCAATTGGCAGATGATTTTACTGAGCAACAGGCTGATATTGTGGCGACAATCAGTAAAGATGAACTTAACGAGTTAGCTAAAGCGCAGTTAGATTTATCGAGTATGATTATGGTCATTGTTGGCGATAAAACGGTGATTTCACCTAAACTCGAAGCTTTAGGCTATCCTATAAAAGAGATTAAATAGGTTTCGCTATTGTTTTTAAAAATATAGACCCTATATAGGTTTTATAGGGTCTGATATGATGAAAGACCACATAACGGTGACAATAATGATGTTACCGTTTTTTATTTTAAGACGATTGAACGTAAATTTATTCAATGAAGCAGATTTTATTATGCATTGTTGGAAATAATATCGTTTAATAGCAGGTCTAGCAGATTGTAAGTCGCAATATGAACCGATGCGGCTGACTAATTCGAGTGATTAATTCGAGTTATTAATTCGGGTTACAATAAGAGAACAGCAAATTGAACTCATTCAATGAAATAATCGATTACCTTTCCAACGACCAAGGTCGTGAATCACTGCTCGGTATGTTAAGGGGCATTGAACGTGAAGCTTTAAGAATCGATGACTCTGGTCAATTAGCAAAAGACGGTCACCCAGAAAAGTTAGGTTCAGCCTTAACTCACTCTCGTATTACCACAGATTACAGTGAGTCTCTTTTAGAGTTCATCACTCCAGTTAATTCTAATATTGACACTTTATTAGATGGCTTGACTCAAACTCATGCCTACAGTGTTAAAAATATGAATGGCCAAACACTCTGGCCTGTCAGCATGCCTTGTTATGTTGGCGATGAGAAAGATATTCCGATCGCCCGTTACGGCAGTTCAAATAATGGCAAAATGAAAACCCTTTATCGTCAAGGGCTAACTCATAGATATGGACCTTTAATGCAGATTATTGCAGGGGTTCACTTTAATTTTTCAGTGTCAGAAAAACTGTGGGATGCTTTGTACGAGAAAAGTGATAAACAGCTTTCTCGACAAGATTTTATCTCAGAATCTTACTTTGGCATGATCCGTAACTATCGCCGTTTGGTATGGGTATTGCCATACTTTTTTGGCTCTTCACCCGCACTATGTAGTTCGTTTATTAAAGAACAGCCAGTTGATTTTGATTTTAAGAAAACAGGTAAAGGGACACTTTACTTACCTTACGCAACGTCATTGCGTATGAGTGATTTAGGTTATACCAATAAAGAGCAGGAGCAGCTAGATATTAGTTATAACTCGCTACCTGAGTATCTAGCGGGTGTAGGCGAAGCGATTAGAATGCCTTCAGCAAGCTTTGCAAAAATCGGGGTTAAGGTTGGCAATGAATATCGCCAGTTGAATAGCAACGTTTTACAAATTGAAAATGAATTTTATTCGCCAATTCGGGCTAAACGCGTTGCTAAGTCAGGTGAAAAACCATCTGAAGCGCTTGCTAGAGCTGGTGTAGAATATATCGAAGTGCGTGCTCTTGATGTCAATCCATATAGCCCTATTGGTATTGATGCTAGTCAGGTTAAGTTCCTTGATTTGTTCTTGCTTTATTGTTTATTACTTTCATCCGATAAAACAGATGTTGAAGGAGAGGCTGAAATAGCCGCTAACTTAAAAGCTGTTGTACTTGAAGGTCGTAAACCTGACTTAACCTTAAGTAGAAAGGGCCAACACGTTAAGTTAACTGAATGGTTAAGTGATATTTTTGAGCCAATGTCACGACTTGCTGTTTTACTTGATGGTGAGGGTAATCAGTACCAACAAGCATTATCACAGTGGCAAGAAGCGATTAACGACCCAAGTAAAACACTATCTGGTCGTGTGCTTGAAGATGTGGTGAATCAAGGTATTGATCATGGTGTGTGGGTGAAACAACTTGCAAAACAGTACCATGAGTACCTGTCTAATTATCCGTTATCAGCCAACACTCTGGCTGAATATGAAGCTGAAGCGCAAGAATCTCTAAGAGTGCAGCAAGATATTGAAGCACAACCCGCAGTGAGCTTTGATGAGTTTTTAGCGGATTATTTTGCTGATTTAGCGCAGCCAGCAGTTGCCGTTAATCAATGAAGATAACGGCCTTATTATTGATGATGCTTGCACTGCTTCAAGGGTGTGCAAGTTCATCAGATGATGAGTTTATGTGTGGTTCGGTTGCGAGTTACATAACGCCGCCGACTGCAGACAACCTATATCGGGTGGTTGTCACACATCTTGATGGTCAAGCTGTTATTTCGCGTCCTTATTATAAACTGACAGCAGGTAAGCACACGTTTACTTTAGCTGAGCTAATAGAGTCGCCAGAATTGAAAGTTAAACTCGCAGCCAGACAAACCAAAAAGCTGGATATTGTGGTTGAACGTGAGCAGCGCTATCATTTAGCAGCTGAACTTAAAGTTGATAAAACATATACAGGGCTTAATAGCGACTATTGGCAGCCAGTGGTTTGGAAGCAAGCGTCTTATGAATGTGTATTTACCGATAAGATGGGATAAATACTCAATGCTCCCCAAGCGATAATTGCATCAAGGAATAATGCTTAGTTATTTTTCGTCCCATACCTATTTTTCATTTTCCTCGTGTTCAATTAATCGCTTTACATTTATCTCTTCAACGCAGTTATTTAAAAAGTGACTGAAAAATCATTTAGCAAAGTGACTTAAAGTTAGCCTCATAAACTAGCCTTCTTAAAATTAGCGACCTCAAAATATCGTTAATAGCCTATATGTACTGCGATGATATCAATTCGTGACAGTCAATAACCGTCTAAGCGACACTGTCTAATCGTCAGTTAAGTCATGGGATATTTTGTCGCTTTATCATAACGACATCGTCAGCTTTTTTATGATAAAGCGGTTTGCATCTCTGTCACTTTGATGTGAGAATCTACCCGTCTTTGGTTTTTCATATTCAGTTGTTTTCATTTGCTATAAGGGCTTTTATGAAGTGGTTTTTTCGTGCTTTAGGCACCATTTTATTATTACAACTTACCGGTTGTGCCACACCTCCACCAAAAGAGCCTGATAACCTGTGTTCTATTTTCCAAGAAAATCGCTCTTGGTATAAAGCTGCTGTCAATACTCGTGATAAATGGGGCGTACCGGTTCATGTGCCTTTAGCCATGATGTATCAAGAAAGCTCATTTAAACATAATGCTGCACCGCCTATGGAATATTTCCTCGGTTTTATTCCTATTGGGCGTGCCAGTGATGCTTATGGTTATGCGCAAGCGAAAACGATGACTTGGGATGATTACGTACGAGAAACAGGTAATTCATGGTCGAGTCGAAGTAACTTTGATGATGCGATGGATTTTATGGGGTGGTTTATTTATAAAACTAATAAAATCAATGGTATTTCTAAGTGGGACGCAAAAAATCAATATTTGAATTATCACGAAGGATGGGGCGGTTACAAACGGGGAACTTATAAAGCCAAAGCGTGGCTAGGCCCTGTCGCCAATCGCGTCGATGCACGTTCAAAAACCTATGCTCAACAATATCACACTTGTAAAGAAGACTTAGATTCTTCTTGGTTATGGCGTTTATTTTTTGGGTAATCCATCGCCTTGAACCATAAGCCTCGCCAATGCGAGGCTTTTTTATTTCATTTGTATAAAAATACTGACAATAATAAATCTAAACTTTCAGCGACAATGTCCGATAACAATTGTAGATATTGTGTTAATTCTTTAATGTTGCACAGGATTTAACATCTTACGATTTATCAATAATAAAAATTGTAACCACTTAGGTTTAAAATAATTTATTCGTTTTCGGAACCCTATATGCAAACTCATAATGATAATAATAAATTGCAGACGAGGTTATTATTACCCGTCATGTCGTTTGTCTTGCTCGCCATTGTTGTTTCACTGTTTCTTCCTGATCAAATCTCCACATTCCAATTGGTCATATTGCTTGTTTGCTTAGGGACTGCGCAGTCGTTTGCCTTGCTATATGTTTACCAGCAGCAAGTACAAAAACGCTTAAATGTATTGAGCCATTATTTAGCGTTAGTGGTCAGTACTCACACAGCGCCCGATAAGCCATTAAAGGATAATGGAGATGACCAAATTGCTAATATCAGTAATGGATTAAGCGATTTCATTGAAGATTTGAAAGCTGTTATTGATGAGATTCGAGCCGATGCTAATGATGTTCGCTCAGGATCATATGAACTTGCTTCTCAAATGGGAGCTGCTGAGTCATCAATGAGTCAAAGCACACAAGAGAATGAACAAATAAGTGCTTCTTTAACTGAGATTGTTCACACTGCGGATGAATTATTTACTAATGCTGAAGAGCTTAAGTCGACATCAGTTCAAGTTAAAGAGCTATTAGCATCAGGAACAAGTGATGCACAAAATAACCAAAGCTCAATGACGACCTTTGCTAATGGCATTGAGAGCATGGTGTCTGATTTAGATTTGCTGAACAGTGATAGCCAGAAAATTGGTAACGTTTTAGAAGTCATTAAAAGTATTGCCGAGCAAACTAACTTGTTAGCCCTAAATGCTGCAATTGAGGCAGCTAGAGCGGGTGAGCAAGGGCGTGGCTTTGCTGTTGTAGCAGATGAAGTGCGAGCCTTAGCGCACCGAACACAAGAATCGACAGTTGAAATTCAATCAATTGTGCTAGAGCTTCAAGCTAAAGCTGGAAATGCGGTCAGTGCCATCGGAGAAAGTCAGCGTGTCACTCAAGAAAGCCTACAACAATGTCAGCGTGTGACCCAAGCCTTTAGCGATATAGGACACGTCTTTGAGCAGTTAGACAGTGTTGCTGGCAATATGACTTACAGTATTCAAGGTCAGCAAACTTCAACGGGAAGCATTAATAATCGTGCGATTGAAATTTCACGTTTAAGCCATGAGGTGCAATTAAATCTCGAAGCGATTTCATTAAGAGCACAACAACAAAAGGCAAGCTCTGAAAACCTTGAACAAGTACTAACCCGAGTGTGTATTTAACAAGCTTAAAGGTAGCAAATAAAAAAGGAGCCTAAGGCTCCTTTTTTGCTTTATAGCGAATATAACCTCACTACAATTTAACGCTCGAATTCAGCCAATATCCAAGCAAGAGGGGCTTGATACTGCTCAGGCATCCATTGCTGTAATAGTGCAATACTGCCGTCAACCATCGCTTTATTGTGTGCTGATAAATTGAGGTGACCCACTTTACGGCCCACTCTGACTTCTTTGTTGTACCAGAATAGCTCTGCATTCGGTAAGCTTAGCCAGCGGTCGTCTTTATCCACGCCAATTAAGTTAACCATCACACATTGATAGTTAACTTGTGGGGTGTGGATCGGTAAATCACACAATGCACGCAGGTGTAATTCAAACTGATTGATGTGGCAGCCTGACTGTGTCCAGTGCCCTGAGTTGTGCACTCGTGGTGCTAACTCATTCACCAGTAGTTCATCACCGACACGGAAACATTCCATCGCCATAACTCCCACGTAATCGAGAGCATCCATGACGCTGGTTAACATTGCTTCAGCTTGTGGTTGAAGGTGGTCTAATCGGCTTAATGGCGAAATAGAAGCCATTAAAATACCATCTTGATGTAAGTTAAGGGTTAATGGGTAAAAAACACATTCACCACTTTGGGTTCTGACACCAATAATTGATACTTCTTCATCAAAATTGATTGCTTGCTCTGCAATGGCTTCATTGCGCCAATCAGCGGGTATTTTTGTTCCTTCAGCTTGCTTTAACCAATGCTGACCTTTGCCGTCATAACCGCCAGTGCGGCGTTTAAGCAATACTCGATCACCATATTGCTGATGCAAGTTTGAGGTATCGGTATTGTCATCAACTAATTCCCAAGGCGATGTCGGAACCGATAGTTCATCCAATAAGCTTTTTTGGGTAAAGCGGTCAGCCAAACGCCCAAAAACGGGGCCATTAATAAAATGCTGATGTTCACTTAATTGCAGGCTTAGGGATGACTCTGGCCATTGCTCACGCTCTGCAGTGATAATATCAGTATCTTTCAGCGGTAAACGCTCATTAGATGGCGTCATGATGTCCACAGGTTGGACATTGATTGCTAAAGGTTGACCAGCATGGGAAAGCATGGCGCCGAGTTGGCCATCGCCAAGTACCCAGACATTATGTTGTTTAGGGGTTTGCTGAGCCATTATTAAGCTTCCCTCGGATCTGGGTTTTCAAGAATGGTGTTAGTTTGATCATCTCTAAATGCATCAAGACGAGCAGCAAGTTCAGCGTCCGTTACAGCAAGGATTTGACTTGCAAGTAAGCCAGCATTAAATGCACCCGCTGTGCCGATTGCCAAGGTACCCACAGCAATACCTTTAGGCATTTGAACGATTGACAGTAAACTATCCATTCCTGAAAGCGCCTTACTTTGTACTGGCACGCCAAGAACGGGTAAACGGGTTTTTGAAGCGATCATACCAGGTAAGTGAGCAGCACCACCGGCGCCACCAATAATCACTTTATAACCTTTATCGGCAGCAGTGCTTGCAAAGTCCATTAGTTTGTCAGGAGTACGATGCGCTGAGACAACTTCAACATGATATGGCACCTGAAGCTTATCCATTATTTCTGCGGCGGCTTCCATGGTGGGCCAATCACTCTTAGATCCCATTACTACGGCAACAAGGGCTTGCATGATAACTCCTTAACACACTTATATTATTAGGTTATTTCTTACTTTTCCCTGCGTAGGGTACAGGGCTTATCACCATGAAAATCATGACGATAAAAAAGGGGCTAGATAATAGCATGCTGGCTTTATTTTCGCTGCATTTCAGTGTTTTCTGCGGCTGAAACTCAGTTTCTGATTGCGAATGCTAACAGGGTACTCTACTGTTAATGACATAGGCTTTGAACTCGAGGGTACTTTATGGCATTCGAAAGGTTAAAGACTAAGGGACTAGTTTTTTGCACTGTATTTTTTTTTACTACATTCAATCAGCAGCTTATAGCTGCAACTCATGCCGTTATGTTAACTGAAGTTGATGAAACGATAGTGTCTATTTCTGGTAATGAAGAGATGGAAGCAATTGCATTATTAACAGAGTTTAGTGATGAGCAGCTAACATTTGACCAAGAACAAGTTAGCATGACTCGTGGTTGGTTAGAATTATCTAAACAGCAAAATAGTTGCATGTTTAATAAAATAAAAACCGCAGAACGTGAAAGTGTCGCTCATTTTTCCAAATATCCTATCAGTGTTTACCCTCCACTTAGATTAATCGTAATGAGTCATAATCGGGAACTCTTTCCCAAAGAGTTTGATTTAGCGAATTTTCCTGCAGATACACATGGTCAACTTGGGGTCGTCAAAGATAGAGCTTATGGCGACTTTATTGATGAGAAAATAAAAAGAAACCCACATCAATACTATATTCGTGGCGGGATGGGCTCTTCAAACAGTTTAATTAAAATGCTTAAAGCTGAGCGAGTAAAGGGGATTATCGAGTACAGTGAAGTGGTCGATGCCTTTTTACGAGACAATAACCAGAGCTTAGATTATCAATCTATTCCTATTCGCCATGTGACTCAGCCTATTTATGGTTACATCGTTTGTTCACAGGGCGAAAAAGGTAAAAAAGTCATTGCTGAAATTGACCGAATTATGGGGCTACAAAGTTTTCAAGAAGCTTTTATTCAAATGCATGCTGACTTTTTTGGTGAGGCTGAACAAGCCATTTTAATTCCTGAATTAGAACGTGTTTTTAGTCAGTAATAACCGTAATTATTTTTTTGAGTCGTAGCAATACTGATATTATTTAAAAAATTTAACCCTTTTTGATTTGTTATCCGTTATTACTAATAGGTGAAAACGGTTAAGGGGCTAAAAATGGGAACATCATCGAAGTTATCACGTCAAAAATTGGAGGGCTATTACTTCAAAAAAGGGCGTTTATGGCCGTCTATTTTAGTTGGTCTGACATTACTATTGGTGTTGTTAGTGAATCTTACTCTACATGTGCGAGCTGAGGTCACGAACAAACCTAATGCCGTACAAGCAGAGCTTATTGATCCTATTATTCTTCCTAAAAAACCGACGATGCCGCCCGTTAAACCAGGGCTTTATCAAGGGCTGCTGAGCATTGATGGTCATGGTGGCAATATGGTGACAGGGGAAACGCCGCTGTCGCAATACCGACTTTCCTTTAATGATACTGATTACGATGCGCTACAATCCTTGATAGCTCAAGGCCAGTTACCTTTACGAAACGCAGTTAGTAGCCATCAATTAGTTAACCATTTCGATTATCGATTTGACAACACATTAGCTAACAGCGGCGAGTTGTCAAAAAACTATAAAGTGACCACAGAACTTGCGCCATCGCCATTCAATCAAAGCACGTTTTTACTACTTGTGAATGTTGAGTTGACCGCGAATGCCAGCGAAAAAGCCGCATTGGGTTTTAATTGGCTACAGACTTTGGTGAGGTTTAATCCTAGATTAGTGTCTGAGTATCGTTTAATTGGCTATGAAACCAATACCGCAGTTAATAGTAGAAAGGGGCCTGCACAACATGTTCAACCTCATATCAAACTGAGTGATGCTAAACAGTTTGTTGCGTTATATGAGCTTAGATATAACGAGCAAACCATGAGTGTAGGTGTTAATAATATTGAGGGTGATACTGCTGGTAATCGTGGTGTTCACCAAGGTTTTAGCGCAACAACGATGGCCGAATTAGTCATTTTGGATTCCAGAGCCACAGCTAAACAGCAGTTAATACCTGAATACGCGATTGATATATCGCAGCAACATAAGTTCTTTGAACAAGCTAGCCCTGAGTTTCGATTTGCGACTGCGGTGGCTGGACTGGGTCAGCTTATTAATCACAATCATTATGTGCATCAGTTTAATTATGACGAATTAGTGCATATTGCTAACCAGTCGGTGAATGAACTAAATCAAATTGTGGGCGATAACACATCAACCGATAAAATTGAGTTTTTAGCGCTTGTTAAGTCGGTTTATGAGCTAACCAAGTCGCAACAAGGTAAACAATATCGTCCTCCCAATCAGGTCACGCCTTATCCAATGCCGCAGCCCATTTTGCCACCAAAACAGGGTGAGTTGTTAGAGGGTAAGCAAACAAAGAATCAAAACCATTAATTTCAGGTTAACTGAAAATTGAATGAGGTTTTTTTATGACTCAATGCAGTGAATAAGTGGACATTACCTACGTCGCTGGGCAAACTGGTTTAATGCGAAAATAGCCTATAACCAAGGTAGTCAGTGGTGACAGATAACGAAATAAATCAGCAAGCTAATAGAGCTGTTGATAGATCCGATGAACAATTAATGTTGGACTATCAGCAAGGTGATGCTCACGCTTTTGAAGCGCTTTACAGTAAACATAAAGGGCCGCTTTATCGCTACTTTGTACGCCAAATAAGCGATAACACCTTAGCAGAAGATTTATATCAAGATACTTGGGGCAAAGTGATTAATGCCGCTGATAATTACCAAGTTACTGCTAAATTTACTACTTGGTTATACCGTATTGCACATAATTTATTAATCGATCATGTCCGTGCTGTAAAACCATTAGATAAGCTTGATGAATTAGGTGAGCAGGGCATGGATGAGTATGATGCCAACATTGGTAATCAACAATTCAATGGGCGACCAGATGAAGTTTTAGAGCAACAACATCAAGCGCAATTACTTAAAGCCTGCGTAGCTAAATTACCAGCGGTGCAAAAAGAAGCATTTCTGTTGAACATCGAGTTAGGCTTAACAGCCAGCGCCATCAGTGATATTGCTAATGTTACCGTTGAAGCCACTAAAAGCCGAATTCGCTATGCGTATCAAAGTATCAAACAATGTGTCGCCAATAAGTGGGAGGGAATGACTCATGAGTAAGCATGATAATAATGACTCTGAACCTATGACTGACGAAGCTTTTGCGGCGTTGCAGCAAGACATTTCTGCATTGTATAAGCTACAAAATTTAGAGCGGCCTTCTGCGGCGATTGATGCTGCAATTTTGGCTCAGTCAAAAATGCGTTCGACACAGACAACGCAGCAGAATTCCAACTCCAATGTGATTAAGGTGAGTTTTTGGCATAAGCATAAATTGCCATTATCAAGTGCTGCATCAGTGATGATCATAGCATCGGTTATGTTACTCAATCCTGAGTTTAATCAACATGCTGTGACAGATATTGAAGAGGCGATTCCAATGGCGACAGAGGTTAATCAAACGACATCTTCGCCAGCTATGATGCGTGCAGAGCCCAATACTTTTGCTGATGAACCTGCAAGTTCAAGTCAACGTATTGAGCAGGGAAGTGAGCAAAGTATTGAGCAGAATATTGAAACGATGGCTCAAGCACAGCAAGAGACTCAAGCCATACAAGCATTAACTCAACAACAAGCAGCACCGAAAGTGAGTACGGAACACGCTTCAGATATCGCTCGAAGTCAAATGAAACTGTCTGAAGCACAAGGTATTAGCAAGATAGATAAAATGCAGTCACAACCTTTAATGCAACATGACTCAGTCGAACAAGCTTTGGAAACATTAACACAATTAGTTAAAGATAAAGATTGGCAACAAGCTGAACGATATCTACAAACGATTGAACAGCGATTCCCGAGGATTGTAGAATTAGAACATCCACAACATGAAGTGTATCAGCAATTAAAAAGGCAGTTGACTACTCAATAGTGCCGCCGTGAGCGCAAAGCCATAATATTAAAAAGGTAATAATATTTAATTGATATTATTACCTTTTTTTATCTTAACTTAATCATGTTAATCCTTATTCTCTGATGAGTATTTTTACTAACGTATTCGGTTACAAATTCATCGAGGATAAATCATTAATTAACGTATTTTGATACTGATAAGTTGCATTTTTTTTGCTAATTTGAGTGCTTGAAAATAATAATATTTACAAGGACTTTTCTGACCATGAAACTTCGTCAATCCGTTACCGCTTGCATGCTGGCCCTTGGGCTTTCAGGAATCGCTTTTCAAGCGGTCAGTAGTGAAAATCAAGGATACTATCGTGCGCCAGCATTGCACGACCAAACCGTTGTGTTTACCGCTGAAGGCGACTTATGGACCAGTCAGTTAAACCAAACTACAGCGACAAGATTGACGACTCAAGCAGCTGAAGAGTTAGATGCGACTATTTCAAAAGATGGTCAGTGGTTGGCTTTTACTGCCAATTATGACGGTGCAACTGAAGTGTATGTTATGCCAATGGCCGGCGGTGTTGCAAAACGAGTGAGCTTTGAGAATAGCCGGGTTCGCCTGCAAGGTTGGACTGCTTCTGGTGAGATCCTATATGCCACTGACAATGCCGATGGTCCAGCAAATTACTGGGTACTAAAAACAGTTAATCCATCGTCATTAATCGTAACCGATCTTCCCCTAGCTGATGCCATTGAAGGTGCGATTGATGCGCAAGGTAAATATGTTTACTTCACTCAATTTGGTCTACAAGCCAGTGGAGATAACGCCAAGGTTTATCGAGGTGGCGCATTAGGCGAAATCTGGCGCTATGAGCTGGGTAGCAAAAAAGAAGCGCAAAAGCTTACCGCCTCCCATCAGGGTTCTGTAAGACAACCTATGGTGTGGCAAAATCGCGTGTACTTTGTCAGTGATCAATCTGGCAATGATAACATTTGGTCTATGTCAGTTGATGGCAAGGACATGACTCAGCATACTCAATTTTCAGAGTGGCAAGTGCGTGACGCTCAATTAAATCAGGGACGTATAGTGTTTCAACATGGCGCAGACATTAACGTATTTGATATTAGTAATAATAGTTCGTCCATCGTCAATGTTAGTTTGACTTCAGATTTTCCTCATCGTCGTGAGCAATGGATTGCAGATCCAATGCAATATGCCACGTCAGTTGCTTTTGCTGCAAAGGGTAATAAAGCGGTTATTACAGCACGTAGTCATGTCGCCGTTGCCAGTCATGACGGCAGTAGACTGATTCAAATTAAAACCCCTGCTGATGCTAGAGTTCGTAATGGTGCTCTTAGTGTCGACGGAAAATGGGTTTACGGCATTAGTGATGCTTCAGGCCAACAAGAGATTTGGCAATTCCCAGCGGATGGTAGCGAAGGTGCGAAACAATTAACCAAAGATGGCTCATCGCTACGAACCAGCTTACACCTTTCACCAGACGGTCGTTATATTGCTCACGATGATTATGACGGCAACGTGTGGCTATTGGACTTGAAAAAAGGCAAGAATAAAAAAATTATCGTTAATGGGGAAGGGTTAGGCGAATATGCGGACATTGTTTGGTCTGCGAACAGTCAGCTTATCGCCGTGACTAAGTCTGAAATTGGTAAGCAGCGTCCACAGGTGGTGTTGTACTCCTTATCAGATGAAAGAGCACAAGCATTAACTAGCGATAAATATGAGTCATTTTCACCTAGTTTTAGCCCTGATGGGCAGTGGTTATATTTCTTATCTAATCGCCACTTTGATGCAACACCAGGTTCACCTTGGGGTGATAGAAACATGGGGCCGATTTTTGATAAACGCACCCAAGTGTTTGCGATTGCACTCAATGAGAAGGCGTTATTTCCATTCGAAAAACCGACTGAACTCAATGCAAGTACCATTGCAGATAAAGAAGAAGCGACCAATACCGCAACTAAAAAAATCAGAGTTGACTGGAAAGGGATTACTCAGCGTCTTTGGCAAGTACCCGTTGCATCAGGGAATTATGCTAATTTAACTGTGGTAAAAGATAAGTTGTATTTATTGGACACTCATGCCAATAAGACCAGTTTAAAGCTCATTAAATTTGATCATCTCTCTGCTGAAATTAGCGAGTTTGGGGCTGATATCGGTGGTTATGCTGTGTCTGCTGACGGCGAGAAATTACTCATAACTAAGCAGTCTAACCCTGCTGAAATGCATATTGTTGCCGCAGGCGATAAGCTACCTGCTGAACTTAAAAACACTCAAGTTGATACCGCTCAATGGCAGCTGGCTATCTCACCTATGCAAGAGTGGCAGCAAATTTTTGAAGATGCTTGGTTGATGCATCGAGACTCTTTTTACGATAAAGGCATGCGAGGTAAAGATTGGGCTGCCATTAAACAAAAATACCAACCTTTATTAAAAAGATTGACCGATCGTAACGAGCTTAATGACATATTTAAGCAAATGATGGGGGAACTCGATTCATTGCATTCCCAAGTTCGTGGTGGTGATGTCACTAAAAATGAGACTGCAACTGCGGCTAGTTTAGGGGCGCGATTATCACAAACCGATAAAGGAGTGATTATCGGTCATATTTATCAGAATGATCCTGAGTTGCCTTCTCAAGCTTCACCCCTAGGGCGAATTAATGTGGATGCTAAACCAGGGGATATCATTGTCGCCATTAATGGCAAAGCCATTAACTCGGTTGCGGATGTAACGCATAGCTTGCGAAACCAAGCCGAAAAACAGGTACTGCTTGATTTAAAGCGTGGCAAAGATAGCCATAAAACCATTGTTGTGCCTCATAGCAATGGCGCAGATGCTAAATTACGTTACTTAGATTGGGTTAACAATAATGCGCAAAAAGTCGCTAAGGCCAGTGATGGCAAAATGGGGTATTTGCACCTGTATGCTATGGGTTCGGGTGATATCGAAAGTTTCGCACGCGAGTTTTACACCAATTACGATAAGGATGGCTTAATTATCGACGTTCGTCGAAACCGAGGCGGAAACATTGATAGCTGGATAATTGAAAAACTGCTTCGCCGTGCTTGGGCATTTTGGCAGCCGACCCATGGTTCAGCAAATACCAATATGCAACAAACCTTTAGAGGCCATTTAGTGGTGCTTGCAGATCAAATGACGTACTCAGATGGTGAAACTTTTTCTGCAGGGATTAAAGCATTAGGTTTAGCCCCTATTATTGGCAAGCAAACTGCAGGTGCTGGAGTGTGGTTATCAGGGCGTAATCGAGTGACTGATAATGGAATGGCACGCGTCGCTGAGTATCCTCAATATGCAATGGATGGTCGTTGGATTGTTGAAGGCTACGGTGTTACACCTGATATTGAAGTTGATAACTTGCCTTATGCAACGTTTACCGGTGCTGATGCGCAGCTTGAAAAGGCCATTAGTTACCTTAAAGAGGAACTAAAACAAACGCCGATCCTACCTTTACGTGCTAAACCTATTCCACAGCAAGGCACTGCAGAGGATATTTTACCTAAACCATAGACTTATTTTAAAAGTGACTAAGCAGAACAGGAAATGGTTGCTTAGCGATTTAAGTCATCGTTTTTAGGTGCGTAAATTGAAATGTATCTGACGAGGGCTTTTACTAATAAGTCATCTAGACACTAAAAAGCCAATCACAATGATTGGCTTTTTTTATGTCTTACTCGGTTGCTGAGTAGAGGTTAAATCTGTCTTAACTCGGTAATGAATATTAATCGATATTTATTGATACTTCAGAGTTAATACTGTTCGCAATAAAGCAATTAGCATGGGCTTTATCGTGTATTTTTTGCAATACTTCATTACTGACTTCAATGCCTTCAGCAAACGTTACTTGCGGGTTTAAGAGCATTTTAGTGACAGACAATTTTCCTGAATCGTTTTTACCAAGTTCAGCACGGGCATTATCTTGATAAGATACGACAGTTAATCGCTTTAAGTGCGCAATGGCTAGAAATGTCAGCATATGACACGAAGATAAGGCGGCCAAAAGGCTTTCTTCTGGGTTAATTTTTTCGTCATTACCTTTGTACTCAGGTGCTGAAGAAGCTTGTATCACTTGCCCTGAACCAAACTCAATTTGGTGATCTCGGTTAAATTCAGGTGCGGTATGTTCAAAATGATCCGCTTGCCAGTTTACCGTTAGCTTAAAACCCATTAATGCTTCCTTTATTAGCCAATTCAAATGCTTAAAGTCGATTGTTTGCTAAATAAATTAGCGTTCTTACCTTAAATACATTTTTACCGAGCCTGCATTTTACCTGAGTACCTGATGAAATCTACTAAAGCTTAGAAAATTCAATTCTATTGTATTCGTAAAAATACCTTTGCATTTCACTTTGTTTGTTTTTTGCGCATTAATTCATTCGTTTATGTAAGCGTTTTTGAATTTGTTTGTTAATAGTTTGTTATGAATACGTATGCAAAAAATTGAGACTAATACTTATCCATGACTACTATAACTCGATAATAATGCCTGATATTCCATTAGTCTGAGTCGTATAACTGAATGTTGGGTGACTATAAAGTCAGTAAGGTGAGGGGAAACTCAATGTTCAATTGTAAACCTAGTGTGTTATCACTAGCGCTAGCAGCGGCAGGAGTCAGTATTATGTTGACTCCTAATGACGCATTTGCGGCCGATGAGATAAAAACTGAAACGGTTCAATCATCGACAGCTGATGTCGAAGTGAGTGCCACAGAGAATACACAACCCACAAATGCGTTAGCTAGCAATGAAGCGGATGATACGGAAGCTGAAACTGGCATCGAGCGGATCAGTGTGAAAGGCTATAGTCGTAGTTTGATTGATTCACTTAACTCAAAACGTTATGGGGATACCGTTTCTGAGCAATTATCTGCCGATGACTTAGGTGCACTACCTGACGTTTCAATGGCCGATGCATTGACCCGTTTACCTGGTATTTCTGCTGTTCGTACTGGTGGTCAAGCTGCTGAAATTAACATTCGTGGTATGTCGGGTGGCTTTGTTTTTTCAACCTTAAATGGACGTGAACAAGTATCAACGAGCGGGTCTCGTAGTATTGAGTTTGACCAATACCCTTCTGAATTAATTAGTTCTGCAGCGGTTTACAAGTCGCCTAAAGCTTCCCTTATTGAAGGTGGTGTTGCGGGTACTGTTGAGCTGACAACCGTCAGTCCTCTAAGCAAAGATAAACAACATAACTTTACTGCCAATGTGCGTGGTATGTATAACGATCGTGCCGATGAAGTGTACGGTGCCGAAGATTTTGGTTCTCGTTTAAGTTTTTCATATCAAGGTAAATTCCTAGAGGATACCTTAGGTGTGGCAGTGGGTTACGCTCGTCTTGAACAGCCGAGTGTCGCAACCCAATTTATTGGCCTTGCTTACAATGATTCCAAGGATGTTGACGGCATTGAAGGGGATACCAATGGACCTGAAGATAACCCTGCGAACGAATACATCAGTGAAGGTTTTGAGGTACAACATCTAGGTGGTGTAGAAATTCGAAATGGTTACATGGCCGCCATTGAGTGGGCACCAGTAGACAATTTTGTTTTAAAGGCTGATGCCTTTATGTCCCGCTTTGACAGCGAATCATTTGCTCGTGGTTTTCGTACCAAGTTTGGCGGCCGTGATGCCAGTGTTTCAAATCCAACTTATGATGGTAATTCAGTTATCGGCGGCACGTTTAACCGCACTTCTAAAAGCTACACTCGTGTCGAAATCGTCAATGATGATAACCAAGATTTTGATGAGGTCGACAGCTTTGGTATCAATGGTGATTGGCAGGTAACAGACAGATTAAACGTCAATGTCGATGTGTCGTTATCAGCGGCTAAAAGTGATTTCAGAAACGGCTTACTTTGGTCAAATGTCGCTGTTGATGCGAATGCGGATGCGCCTATTTTTGATGAGAATGTTTCAGTAAGTTATTTATTAAATGGTTTAGATTTACCCGATGTTGGCTTTAATCAAGCGGATACATTTTCTGATATCGACAGAGTGATGGTCAGTAAATACGGTATTTATCCGTTTGAAAACGAAGATGAAGTGAAAGCATACCGAGTAGATTTTACTTATGAGTTAGATAATGACTTTATCGCAAGTGTAGAATTTGGCGCACGCTATTCAGATCGCACTTACTCAAACGATCGCTCAGTATTTGAATACGGTAATGATGGTGCATTTTCAAAATCTGAGCCGCCACTCAAACTTACCGATGATATGACAACGGTTGTTGACTGGGATGGTGACTTTTCATATTTCCCTTCTTATTTAGCCATTGATTTAGATAAAGCGTTAAATGCATGGTTCCCAGATGGCACGCCACAACCTGTACAAACTTGGGGTAATGCGGGTGGAGTCATCGATCCACAAGGCTACACAACTAACTATTCTTGGTCAGTGCTGCAAAGTGGCGAGGTGTATGAAGAAGTCTTGTCTGGCTATGTCATGGCAAACATTGATACTGAAATTGGTGGATTACCAATTACGGGTAACTTTGGTGTTCGTGTGGTTAATACCGACCAGTCAGCGACCATGCTTCAAAATGTAGAAGGAGATCCGACTTTAGGTGCGCAGAATATTACTGATGAAATTGGCATTATCAACCAAAACTATGCGCCAACGGTTCAGGGGGTTGATTACACCGATTACCTGCCTTCTATCAACTTAAACTTTAAAGTCACTGATGACTCACAGGTCCGTTTTGCCGCTGCAAAAGTGATGTCTCGCCCACCGATTAATCGCTTAGCTGGCGATATCAGTGCATCGGTTTCAGATGATGGTGAAATCAATGGTTCAAGTACCAATAACCCATTCTTAATGCCGTTCTATGCAGATCAATACGATTTATCTTATGAGTATTACTTTGATGAAGGGGCAGTCGTCGCTGCTGTCTTCTATAAGAATATTGACTCATTCATTGACACGATTGCGATTGATAACTTCGACTTTAAAGGTAACGGTTTTAACGTCCCTGATTACATTATTGATGAAGATAGTGGTGAGCAAATTGAAACCACTAACGGTACTTACACCACAGCAGTCAATAACGCTGAAGGCGGCTATATTCGTGGTCTTGAATTAGCTTACACCCAAGTGTTTGCTTCACTACCAGCAGGATGGTCAGGGCTAGGGTTTAACGCAAGTTACTCTTACACCGAGTCTGAAGTGCAATCCATTACTAACTTAGGTGGTGACACGGCAACGCAAGATTTACCTGGGTTATCTAACAATGTGGTCAGCGCCACGCTCTTTTACTCTTACGAAGGCTTCGAAACTCGTTTAAGTGGTCGTTACCGTGATGATTTCGTATCTGAGCAAGTCGCCATTAACGAACAAGTGGTGAATTTTGATGGTGAAACAGTGCTTGATTATCAAGCGTCTTACCAAGTGACTGATGGCTTAGGAGTGTTATTTCAAGTGAATAACTTAACTGATGAGCCAACTAAAAGTTACTTCGGCACTGAAAACAAAACCGGCACCATTCAGTACTTTGGCCGCGAATTTTACTTGGGGTTCACTTATGCCATGTAACAAAAATAATAAGAACAATATCCAGTTAATTCGTGTGATGGGTCATCAAATTAATAACAACAAACTGATGACGCAATTTAATCAACATTCTATGGGGAGAAGTCACTCATGATGAGTATTTCTAGAGTCGTGAAATTATCTGCAGTTGCTGCCAGTTTAGCGACGCTTGCAGGTTGTGGTGGTGGGGATTCATCTGAGCCAGGTGAAGTGCTGTTAACGTGTAATGTACCGAATATCCCTAATGCAGCAGGCACTGAATGTGTACCTCCGCCGCCATTAAGCTGTCCTGCACCTAAATTTCCAGATGCAAAAAATGAAAGCTGTATTGTGGGCTATAACCCTGAGCTACCAGAGCCTGTAGCTTACGCTGGTGAAAACCAAGCTGTGTTGTATTACAACCGAATTAAAGATAACGATAATACTGATTCGAACCCTAATTACCCAGGTTATAAGCTGCATACTTGGAATAATGACACCTGTGATAGCTATGCGCCGCCGTTTGATTCAACTGATTGGGCTAATGGTCATTCGTTTGATGGTATTGACCCTAATTATGGTGCCTATTGGATCATTAATCTTAAAGAAGGCTATGGCGAATGTGCCAACTTTATTGTTCATATCGGTACTGAAGGTTCAGGTAAAGCACTGGGGGATGGTGACTTAGTCATGAACCTTAAAGTGTTAGCCGAAGACGGCGAGCCTGAAGCAAACTTTAACCGTACTAATTTTACCATCCATGGTGAAAGTGATGTGTATGATTATCCGATTCTAGATGTTGGTTTTTCTATTGCTGGTGCAAGTGCTCACTGGTTAGATCAAAACACTTTTGTATGGAATGAAGATCCCGACGGCATTGCTAAGTTCATCATTCATCATTCTGCATCAGCTGGAATTGCTGCTGATAATGATGGCAACATCAGTGGTACTCAGGTTGAAGTGATGACCAGTGAGCTAACTGATGTGCAAAAAGCCTTAGTGCCACATTTAGCTGATTGGCCTGCCTATGAAGCGAATTTTACTGCAGAAGAAGCTAAGTCTATTGCTAAAAATCAATTGGTGATGGCGGCCTATGACAGTGACAATAAACCTGTCGCGGCAAGTCATGTACAAGTGGCAAAAGTATTGGATGCGTTATACACCTCAGGTGATAACGATGCTGACGAAGCTGATTTAGGCATAATATATGACGGTAGTAACATCATTGCTAATGTCTGGGCGCCAACAGCGCAGTCGGTAAACTTAAAGGTTTATGACGCGGCGAAAAACTTAACCTCTACAGAATCGATGAGCCTTGATGCTGACACGGGTATTTGGTCATTCAGTGGTGATATGAGCCTAGACAGAATGTATTACCGCTATGAGTTGGTGGTTTATCATCCTGTTACTCAGGCTATTGAAACACTCGAGTCAACGGATCCTTACTCACTTAATGTCTCAACTAATGGCCGTTACAGCCAATTTGTTAACTTGAGTGATGCAGATTTAAAACCTGAAGGTTGGGATGGCCACGAAGTTATGACGGTGGCAAATCCTGAGGATATCGTGATTTACGAAGGTCATGTACGTGACTTTAGTGCACGTGATGAAAGCACGACTGAAGCTAATCGAGGAAAGTACTTAGCCTTTACTGAAGAGGGAAGTGACCCTGTTGAGCATCTTAGAAAGCTGGCTGAAAGTGGTGTAACACATTTTCATTTGCTGCCAATCAATGACATTGCCACAGTCAATGAAGACCCAGCTGAGCGCGTTGATATTTCAGATACCTTGGGCACCTTATGTGACAAGATTGATGACAATGCAGATGCGTGTTTGACTCAGGATAAGTCGGCAACTATTCAGTCTATTTTAGAAGGAACATTACCAGGCTCTAAAGATGCGCAAGCACTCGTTAATGCTATGCGTGGTTATGACAGCTTTAACTGGGGTTACGATCCGCAACATTTTATTACCCCAGAAGGAAGTTATGCGACTGATGCTGACGGTGTTGCTCGCATTAAAGAACTGCGAGAAATGAACTTAGCATTACATGAACTCGGTTTACGCGTGGTACTTGATGTGGTCTATAACCATACGAGTTCGTCGGGACTTTGGGATAACTCGGTACTTGATAAAGTCGTGCCAGGTTACTACCACCGCTATAACGAAATTACCGGTAAAATTGAGTCATCGACTTGTTGTGATAATACTGCAACAGAACATCGAATGATGGATAAGTTTGTCTCAGACTCCATGGTCATTCTTGCCAAGCAGTATGGATTTGATGGTTTCAGATTCGACGTGATGGGTCATATGCCTAAGAGCAGTATTTTAGATGCTCGCGAGGCTGTTCAAGCGGTTGATCCTGATAACTACTTCTATGGTGAAGGTTGGAACTTTGGTGAAGTAGCTGATAACCGCTTATTTGAACAAGCTGTTCAGGCCAATATGGCAGGCAGTGAAGTCGGTACCTTTAATGATCGTATTCGTGAGTCAGTTCGTGGCGGTGCATTATTTGCTATGGAGCAAAAAGATGACTACTTACGCGACCAAGACACCCTGCGTTTATCAATGGCTGGTAACTTACAAAATTACGTCTTAAAAGACTTTAATGGTAATACAGCAACAGGCAGCAGCTTTAGCTGGAACACCCAGCCTACGGCTTATACTTTAGATCCTGCTGACAGTATTAACTATGTGTCAAAGCATGATAATGAAACCTTGTGGGATATTTTGCAGTACTCAAATGACATTGGTATGTCGCTTGATACTCGAGTTCGTGTGCAAAACATTGCTGCAACGATTCCATTAATGAGCCAAGGCATCCCGTTCTTCCAAATGGGTGGTGATATGTTGCGGTCAAAATCACTGGATCGTAACACCTATGACTCTGGTGATTGGTTTAACTGGGTCGACTTTACTAAGGAAAGCAATAACTGGAATGTTGGATTACCGTTAGAGCAAGATAATGCAGAGAAAATGGAACAAATTATCGCACTAGCAGGTAATCCTAATTCAGCCCCATCAATGTCTGAAATTGAGTTTGCTTCAAGCGTGTTTAATGAGTTCTTATCAATACGTAAAAGCAGTCCTTTACTGCGGTTAACTACCGAACAAGACATTATTGATCGAGTTGGTTTCCATAATATTGGTAAAAACCAAAAGCAAGGCGTTATCGTGATGAGTGTTGACGATGGTGCTGGCCTAGTGGATGTTGACCCTGCGGTTGATGCCATGGTGGTGATGATAAATGGTAGTGATAGTGAGCAATCTCATACTGTTTCAACAGCAACGGGCTTTAGCTTGCATCCAACATTAGCTATGTCAGTTGACTCAACAGTTCAAGGTGCAAACTTTAGTGAAGGCACTGAGGAAGGAACCTTTACCGTTCCAGCTCATACCACAGCTGTGTTTGTTAAAAACCAAGGAGGTACCCAAGGGACAGGATTAAGTGCTGATGCCACTGCAGGAGCACCTGATGTTGTACCTTATGGCAGCACTGAAGTCTTTGTTCGTGGCAGCATGAATGGTTGGGGTGAAGTGGATAGCTTTACCTATGTGGGGAGTGGTGAATATCGTGTTGCGATTACACTTGCTGCGGGTGGCTATGACTTTAAAGTAGCGTCAGCAGATTGGAGTACCGTTGATTTTGGCGGCGTATCAGATGCTGAAGCAGGTGTAGATGAAGACGTAGCAGAGCAACTTGCACCAAGTGGTGCAAACTTAAGCTTTACAGCTGCAACTGATGCAACTTACGTGTTCTCACTCAATGCGGCAGATAAAGATAACCCAGTGCTTACCGTATACAACGAAGAGCCTTTTGTGGGGACTAGCGTTTATATTCGTGGTGGCATGAACGGTTGGGGTGAAACTGACGAGCTAACATATATGGGCGGTAGTATTTATCAAGCAGAAATTTTGGTATCTGTAGCAAACCATGAATTTAAAGTGGCATCAGCTGATTGGTCTACTGTTGATTTTGGTAGCTTAGATGCCGATGGTTCAGTCACACTAGGGACTGAAAAAGCATTAGCTGTTTCTGGTAGCAATATGAGCCTGAACTTTGAAACTGAAGAAATGTATACCTTCACTCTAGACATGACTAATCGCAATGAACCTGTGTTAACAGTAAACAAAACTGATATGTTTGCTGGTAATACCGTTTACATTCGTGGTGGCATGAATGGGTGGGGGGAAGTGGATGCACTCAGTTATCAGGGATCATCTGTATATACTGTCGATATTGCACTTGACGCTGGAACTGCTGAGTTCAAAATCGCCACAGGAGACTGGTCAACGGTAGATTTTGGCGCTATAGCTGGTGAAGAGGCAGTGATTGAAGGCGATATGAAAACCTTAGCCTCTAAAGGAGCAAATATGCTGTTTGATGTTGCTGTAGCTGGGACTTATCGCTTTACGGTAACAGGCCCAAGTTCAAGTTCACCTACGTTAACCGTTAATAGTGTTAACTAGATAATTGTGTGGATGGTAAAAGGCTCAGCGAAAGCTGGGCTTTTTTGTGTTCAAAAACCGCAATACGTGTTGTGAATGACACCTAGCGTGCTGGTCGGTAGTGCTTTATTAATTATGTTTGATCAGGATGACTCAGTGTTAAATAGCAGGGTTCTCGGTAAAAGCAGCCCAATGTTATTTGTGCTAAAACGGTTTTAAAGCGCCTTTTAAGGGGGCGAACAGTAATATATTACTTTGTTAACTGGCTTGCTCTGAATGAAATTTAAACAAAAAAGAGGGCTAATTGTCTGAAAAATGACAATAAATGCATTTTTGATGTAAAGACGACAAAAGTTGCAGATTTTGTTTGGTTTTTGTGTCTATACTAAAGCTGTAAAGGAAGAAAATGACAGTAGTATTAAAAGAAGGCAGGTTGTTAGCTAAGTTAACAAAAATTTATACAACGGCCCTTGTGATCTAGGACACACGCCCCAAAATCTACTTATGTAAGAATAAATATCTGCTAGAAAGTGAAGTATATAGCCTTGCTATATTATTAAAGGATAAGTTATCTATGAAAATAAATCTTTCGGGTCACCATGTTGATGTTACAGATACTGTAAAACAAGACGTTAGCGCAAAATTCACCAAAATTGCCAGCCATTTCCCAACGCTAATATCACTCGATATTATCATCTCAAAAGAACACGGCGAATTTGAAGTTGAAATCACGACAAATTATGAAGGCAGTCGTATCGCAGCAAAAGCCTCAGATCCTGTTATGTATCCAGCACTTTCAAGTGCAGGTAAAAAACTTGATGCAGCTCTTAAACACCGCAAAGGTCAGCTAAAAGCTGATTTACACGCCAAGCCTGAAGTGACAGCGCCTGAAATTGCTTATGAAAGAGTGCAAGAGATGGACCTGAAATAGTCCAAGACTTTCTAACGAAATAAAAAAACGCAGTCAAATGACTGCGTTTTTTGTGGCCGTTAACTAATGATGTTTAATCATTAATTTCAGCATTGTGATAAACATTTTGCACGTCGTCGCAATCTTCTAATGCGTTAATAAACTTGTCAAACGTTTCAACATCTTCACCAGTAACTTCGGTCATTGCTTGTGGCACAAAAGTAATGTGCTCAACTTCAAAGTTGATATCGGCAATTTCTTCAGTCAGTGCAACACGTACCTTGTTAAACTCAGTAATTGGCGCAAATACACTGATCATGCCATCTTCAAGTTCAACGTCAGTGACATCAACATCAGCCATCATTAGCAGTTCTAAAATGGCTTCGTCGTCATCACCTGCAAATACGAATACGGCTTGATGATCAAAGCTGTGGGCAACAGTACCAGGGCCACCTAACTTAGCATCGTTTTTAACAAATGCTTGGCGTACTTCTGTAAAGGTACGTTTTACGTTATCGGTTAGGCAGTCAACGATAACTGAACACCCGCCAGGGCCAAAACCTTCATAACGTGCAGTATCGTAATCTTCACCGCCACCACCTTTCGCTTTTTCGATTGCGCGTTCAATTACATGTGCTGGTACTTGGTCTTTCTTTGCGCGAGTAATTAAGCTGCGTAACGCTAGGTTACCGTCAGGGTCAACACCACCATTTTTGGCACAAACATAAATTTCTTTACCATAACGCGAGTATAAACGCGTTTTTTGGCCGGCAGTCTTTGCCATAGATTCTTTGCGGTTTTGGTATGCTCTTCCCATCTTGATCTCGTTTTAAATTTCGAAAAATTGCCGCTGATTCTAACAAAAATAATCGCAGCTGTTTAGTCTATATGAGCAGAGCTATTGATACAGATCAGCCGATATAGGGTTAATGCATTCAATTTAACATAGTTACTGTTAGATTTGTGTAAGATATTGATTACTAAAATGCGGAAATAGACTTAATAATCATCTAAACTCAAAGCTGTGTGAGTAACCCTCTATAGTAAAAATGCGCTAAACTTGGAGGGAAGTAACGATATGATTGCATTGATAAGTCAGCATTAATAAGAGAGTTCTATATGACAGATGTTAGCCAGGAAGTTGCCACCACGGATGATAATAACAAAGCTACGGTAACCGTGCTATTTTACGAGGCCCCAGTTGGCTTACTGATGAAGAATACCGTGTTGACTGATCTTGACGTAAGTGAAACAGGTAGGGTGATGCTGCCAAATGAGTTTCGTGCTGGTAAATCAATCATTGCTGTACTTGATGGCGAGTGTAAAATTCTTAACTCATTGGGTGAGCGTGTTTATGCGCAAAAAAACCTTGTTTAAAAAGCACTTAAGCCGTAACTAATTATTGTTATTTGATTAATGACAATCAATCTGAACTTTCTACCTCCTTTCTTCGTAATCTTGAGGCAAACTAATCGACTGTAAAAAGTGAGTCTCAATATTCATTTCATACTTATGACGAGCATCTATGTTGAATCATTGTCCTAGATGTTTGAGATAGTCGCTTAGTTGCTTAAACATAAAATATGACAAACTTAATCTGTTGTTAAACTGGCAGACAAAGTATGTATATACTGCCATCAAACGCGGTGACTTATTTACCACACCAATTAACGATCTCATTTTCAAGGAAGCATTATGCCAGCCTCGTTATTTACTCCCTATAAACTCAATGACACCTTGACTCTTAACAACAGAATATTAATGGCCCCGTTAACTCGCTGCATGGCTGATGATGATTTAGTTCCAACGCAAACCATGGCTGATTATTATGCTCGGCGTGCCGATGCTGGACTTATCATTAGTGAAGCGACCATTATTCGTCCCGATGGCCAGGGTTATGTCAATACACCTGGACTTTATACCCAGGCACAAGTTGATGGCTGGAAAGTTGTCACCAAGGCCGTGCATGATAAAGGCGGTAAAATTTTTGCTCAGCTTTGGCACACAGGACGTGTTGCTCATCCATTCTTTTTTGGTGAAGGTAATGGTGAAGTGCTATCAGCATCAAACATTGGCATAGAAGGTACAATACCCCGCAATCGAGAGTTAATGTATCAACAGCCTAAAGCAGCGACCAGTGAGGATATTACTCAGCTGGTGGCTGATTATGCAACCGCAGCAGATAACGCGCTCAAGGCGGGTTTTGATGGCGTTGAAATTCATGGTGCTAATGGCTACCTCATTGATCAATTTCTCCATTACTCCTGTAATAACCGCACAGATGAATATGGTGAATCATCAGAAAATATGGCACGTTTTGCCATTGAAGTAGTAGATGGGATTGTGGCTAAAATTGGCCACGAGAGAACGGCTATTCGTTTATCACCTGGGGCGTATTTTAATATGGAACCCGATAGCCGCGATCGGGCTGTATTTGATTACCTACTTAAACAATTAGAGTCTCGTCAACTTGCCTTTATTCATTTAGGAATATTTGATGATGCAATGGAGTTTGACTACCTAGATGGTAAAGCGTCCGCGTATTTAAGAAAGCATTACAATCAAACCTTAGTGGGGGTTGGTAGCTATACCGCTGAAACTGGCAATAAAGCCATTGAGGCGAATGAATTTGATTTGTTGGCGATTGGCAGGGCGTTTATTGCGAATCCTGATTATGTGAGCAAGGTACGTCGTGGAGAAGAGCTGACTGCTTACGATGATGCCATGTTAGCTGAGCTAGTTTGATGCCTACAATGCGATGGTAAGTTGCTAAACAGCTAGGTTAGACGTATTAAAAAAGGCAGCAAGGCTGCCTTTTTAATGAGTATATCGTTAATAAGTTAGCGCGATTCAAGTTTGCTTATGGATAAGGCTTCTGCAATGCTCGCCTCTGGTTTTCCGAGTAAAAAACCTTGGGCATAATCGATATGGTAGTGTTTCACGCGCTCAAGTACTTGGGGAGAATCAACAAATTCTGCAACCGTTTCAATGCCCATTTTTTTCGCAAAACTTGATACGGTTTCTACTAGGTGCTGTGCTTTAGTGTCTTGATCTAAATGCTGGATCAATGAACCATCAATTTTGATGATATCAATATCCAAACGCATTAAATGAACGAAGTTTGAATATCCAGCCCCAAAGTCATCAATTGCTATTTTACAGCCGTAGGGCTTAACTTTTTCAATAAAGTCATGCACCAAATCATAATTTGTAATCTCTTCGCTTTCTAATAACTCTAAGGTTAAGCGAGTTGATGTTTCTGGATTGGCTTTTAATAATTTTAGCAATTGCTCAACCCTTTCTGTATCAGCAATATCTTCGAGTGAAATGTTAACTGAAAAGGCATAGGGTAAACCTTTAAACAAGGCAAAAGACTTGGTTAACATCGCGGCCATTAGACGTGGATATAATCGGGAGCGCACTGCAGTTTGCATAAACTGAGCAGGCGTTAACACTGTGCCATCGTCTAAGCATATTCGCATCAAGCACTCAAACTTAGGTGGCAAGTTTTCAGTTATTGGCTTAATTAATTGCACATAGGGCGTGACCCAATCATGGGTGACTGCTGCAACAAGCATGCGGCTTTGATGCATGTTTGCTTCAAAAGCTTCAGGGTTAGACATTTCAGCTGTAAATAGTTGGTATCGTTGAAAATGCCGCCTAGCAATACGCCTTGCTAAATCAGCTTGTTGATGTAACTGAGTATATTGATCATTGACGCAGTGTGCACCGCCTGCGCTTAATGTGACATAAATTTCATTACCATCGATGGCAATGGCTTTATGGCTAACATAATCAATGATTTGAACAGCAAGTTGTTGTAACTGGGCATCATCGAATTGGGAGTGGGTGAGCACGACAAATTCATCAGCACCAGTTTTATAAAGGTGATGAGGGGCTGAAACGAGTTCTAAACTATTGGCCACTTCAATGATAATCAAATCGCCAGCGTTAACACCATAAAAATCATTAATTTGCCCAAAGTCATTAATATTGAAGACGATTAATGAGGAGGCTTGATGTTGGTGTAAATCAGCGTACAGTTTTTTTCTATTAGGTAATCCGGTTAAGTTGTTAAAGTAGGCCTCTTTAAAAAGGTTACTGTTTTGCTGTTCAATTTTATGAAAATTATCCGCTAAGGATTGGCGCATGACTTCAAAGTTATCACCTAACTGCTGAATTTCATCTTGGCTATTTAAGGTTAGCTTTTGGGTTAAATCACCCCTGACAATTTTTTGTGTCCAATTGGTTAGTGTCAATATATCCGAGGTGACAATTTTACCCACACTCATTAATAACCAGCTGGCTAAAGACAAGACCCCAGATAGCAGCAGTAGCTGAAAAAATAAGGTATTGAGTAATTCCTCTCCATAGAGTTTGACCTGAATTGAACCGCCATAAAACCCTTGTAACTGCCCACGTGAAATGATGGGCTGCATAACTTGGCTAAAGCCTAAAACCCATTCACTTTGGCGGGTTTTATTCGTTTCAACATGACGAATTGCAGCAGGGCGTTTTGCTGTAATAAGTTGGCCATTCGTCGCTTGACTCAATGCGTTGGGGAGCAAGCTTGCCCACATTCCTTTAATAAAATAATCGTGCGTATTTTCAAACCCGAGTTTTTGGGCTCGATTAAGCTGGATAGATTGATTTTGAAGGCGATGATGCAACGAAATAAGTTCACCGTTTTTATCTAAAACGGCAAAGTCAGATAAAGTGATTTGAAATAGGCTGGTTTGTTTTTTGTCTATACGCGTGGTTGCCTGAGCGAAGTACTGATCGATAGCTGTGTCGATTTCATCTTTTTGATTGCTAAGCTGACTAAAATCAATCTGGTTACTGGCTAATACCAAATGCATGTTATGCAAAGTATCACTTATGCTGAGTTTAATGAGTTGTCTGTTTTGGTGGAGTTGATAGCTGAAGAAAATGACTTGAATACAGATTAAAATCAGAAGGTTAGATAGCATAAGTTTGCGATAAAGCGGCATTTTTAAGTGCAATAACCAATACAATAATGGTTCTAACACACAATATAATAAAAACGCGCCAATCACCGCTAAGGTTAATAGTTGGCTAATGACCGCAACTTTTGGCCAATCGGCAACTTCTATTAAGGAGTTTGCATCGCCCCATGGGTTAATTGCTGTGTTGGGGTTAGTTGGGTCTACAATCCATGTTGGATTCGCTTGCCCTTCAATTTCTAATACCAGTTTATATTCTATATCTCCAGGATGGAGCGGTAACTGATACTGCCATTGATTTTTACCTGTGAGCTGCATTTGATAAAAGGGATCATCACTATGCCAGTCTGAAAAATTACCGCTAACAAATACCTTATTGATTTTACTTGTAGGTGACAGACCAAATTGCTGATTTAATTTTTCGGAAAGCGGGAGGGATAGCGTTATGTCGTAAGGGGTGAGTGCATTAGTTGCAAGGAGCGAGACGACCCAAGTTTGTAGCGGCCACAAGCAAAGTAAGGCTAAGAGTATCCCAAGCCTTTTCTTCCATTTATGTAAATAATGAGTAAGTAAACTCAATCAGGAACCTTACTTTTACTGTATTTAAGCTTGAATTCTATAACGTAAACTCAATCACTGAAAACTGTGAAGTTTATGTAATTATTAACAATTATCTATCAATATGGGCTGATTTTTAAGCTAGGTCAACAGCATGAGCAGTATTTTATTAGCGGTTTTTTAGTTAATTCGATTACAGCGTTAAGGTACTAATGAATAACATTTAGTATTTGGATTTTTTTGCCGCGAGTGAATTATCAGCTTGAAGTGCCAGCGAATAAGATAATTAGGGGAAAACTGTTGCAACTAAAATCACATCAAATTCATGTATTAACTTAGCTGTAAAATGAAAAAATTGCCTTTGAATGCTCAAGGCTGTTAACAAGAGCACAGTTGCTGCCTAGCTGATATTAGATATATTGATTATAATGTCCTGATATCGATTGAGTAGTTAACCCTATACTGAATCACACTTATTTTGATTAAAGAGAATTGACCATGAGCGCTATCCCACCTTGTCCTAAATGTGAATCTGTCTATGTATACGAAGATGGTTCGCAACTTATTTGTCCTGAGTGCGCTCATGAATGGAACCCAAACGAAGAAATCATCGATCCTGATGCCATCATATTAAAAGATGCAGTGGGTAACTTACTTGCTGAAGACGATAAAGTGACACTGATTAAAGATCTTAAAGTTAAAGGATCTTCATTAGTGCTTAAAGTAGGCACCAAAGCCGTTATTAAACGTTTTGTTGATGCTGATCATGATATTGACTGTAAAGTAGATGGCCATGGCCAAATGATGCTGAAGTCTAAATTTGTAAGAAAGCAAAACTAAATTTAGCGTTCAAATAATAATAAAAAGAACCTGCCAAGTGCAGGTTTTTTTATGTGCCAAGTCAACAAGCACTATGTATATGCGGCAGGTACATAATGCGGAATGGGATTTTAAGTATCGTGTTGATTGGTATTATCTGGCAAAAATAAATCTGTAGGCAAACAAAAGGGCTTAGCATTGCTGCTAAGCCCTTTTTAGGTATTTGGTGGAGGCGGCGGGACTTGAACCCGCGTCCAGAAAGCCTACATCCAAGGCGCTACATGTTTAGTCTCTCTTTTGGTTAACCTTGCAAGCTCCGAAAGACAGGATATTACAAGGCGAGTCCGGTACTGTTTCGCGGTTCACCCCCAGACAAGGTTCCCTCGCTAGCACGATGTAAGATGACCATCAAAATCCACTGCCCATGTGCAAGACGTGTGGTTGATGGCTAGCTAGCCTAAGCTGCTAGAGAGTAGTTAGAGTCGTTTGCAACTATAACAGTGCGGCTTTTTACGAGGCCAACCGCCCCTCGACATGCTCCCAGGGTTTCGTGAATCCTGTCGAATCCAGAATCGCCCCCAAAGTTTGTTGATTGTATCGGTTAAATGCCAAAATACCTAGTGCATTTCACCAATTAACAATCGTTTGTACATTATCCGTCCAGTCTAGACTTCTTCATAACGCGAGATTGTTCTACTTTCCATTCGCGTTCTTTAGTGTCTTGGCGTTTATCGTGGTCTTTTTTACCTTTACCTAAACCAATTTCAACTTTTACCCAAGCGCCTTTACGCCAGTATAGTGAAAGGGGGATTAAGGTATAACCTTGACGCTCAATTAGGCCTTCAAGCTTATCAATTTCACTGCGCTTTAATAACAGTTTTTTGGTACGAATTGGATCGCAAACCACATGGGTTGATGCGGTATTTAAAGGCTGTACTGTGCAGCCATGCATAAACGCTTCACCATGCTTGATATAAACGTAACAGTCCGCAAGCGTGACTTTGCCCATACGCAAGGATTTTACTTCCCAGCCTTGAAGCTCTAATCCAGCTTCGATTTTATCTTCTATTTTAAACTCAAAGGTCGCGCGCTTATTACGTGTAATCGTAGCGGGTGGATTCTTTGACTTTTTTGAATTCTTTTTTACCATAATCGCGTTTAATGCCCGCTGTTATCCCATTTAAAAACTCTAGTCACTTATGCTTACTGTGGTAGATATGGGGGAGAGAAAAAACTAATCAAGGGATTATACCCAAACCACTTAAAGATGCGAGTTTAATCATCAGGGTAATGGATGCGTTTTACTGTAAGCGTGTTAAAATTGCTTCATTGTTATCGATAGTGTTGTTATTCATGCCAAAAATTTCAAAAAACGTGTTGGTTCGTTTTAGTGCGATGCAAATGTATGACTTGGTTAATGACGTTGAGTCATACCATGAATTCTTGCCAGGTTGTGTTGGCGGTAAAGTCATTGAGTTTGATGGTAAAACCATGGTTGCATCTGTTGATGTCTCAAAGGCTGGGATCCGAAAAACTTTCACCACTCGTAATCAAGTGGTGCCAGGTAAAAGTGTGGCGTTAACATTAGAAAATGGCCCATTTAAAAACCTAGATGGCATGTGGCGTTTTACTGAGTTAACTGATGATGCTTGTAAAGTGGAGTTCGATTTAAATTTTGAGTTTTCCAATCCACTAACGGATATTGCATTTGGTCGTGTTTTTAAAGAGTTGATGAATTCAATGGTAACTGCTTTTACTGACCGAGCTAAGGTGATTTACCATGACAAATGAGACAGACTTATTTCCAGTTGATGTTATTTACGCATTACCTGAGCAGCAAAAGGTGATTACGGTTAATGTTGCGCCTGGTACTCGATTTATTGACGCGGTAAAGCAAAGCAACATGGCAAGTTTCTTTCCAGATATCGATTTAGCTAAAGTAAAATTAGGCGTTTTTAGTCGACAAGCAAAGCACGATGAGGTGCTTGTACCTGGACAACGAATTGAAATTTACCGCCCTTTGATTGCTGATCCTAAAGATGTTCGCCGTAAGCGTGCAGAAAAAGCGAAAGAAGAGGGACGTAGCAACAAGATTACTGGTGCGAAAATTTAGCGAAATTTTCAAGGTTACACAGTGGGCACTGAGCTTGAACAAGCACAATGATGAAGCTGTGTCATAATTTGTTGTGTACTTAGATTATTTTTCACAATAAAAAAGCGGAAAGACGTGTCTTTCCGCTTTTTTGTATAAGTCAGTTTTTCACTTAATGCTTATTCGCCTTTTGGCATATTCTCATTTCCTGTTGGCACGTCATTTTCTTTTTCTAGACGGTTCTCTTCAACCAGAGGTTTAGCATCACGACGAATTGATGCAGGATCTTGTTCTGGAAGTAAAGGTTCAACAGTAGGAGATGAAATCGAAGGCAAGGCACCTGATTCTAGAGGAGTGTCAAAGTCCTCACTGAGTTTGTAGTCGCCTTCAACTTTGACAAGTAAATCATCTTCAAAGAACAATATGAGCTCTTTGTGAGTGATACTTGCGTCACGGCCACTTTTGAAGTGATAAACATAATACCAAACATTATCGGCAAAACTATCACGAAGAACTGGGCGGCCAAGAATGTACTCAGCTTGTTCTTTGGTCATTTCTACACGCAGCTTTTCAACTTGCTGTAATTCCATGTAGTTGCCTTGTGCGATATCCGGCTTATAGATCAGCCAATCAAAAACACTACACGCACTTAAAGAAACTGAAAGCGCAACTGCGCCTAAAAGGGTAAGACTTTGTTTTTTGTTTATCATTGTCTGTGCTACTTCCTAAAAATCTGACGACATCATACCCAAGGGGTCCCTATGCTGACAAGGGGCTATTCGCTGAGAATGCTATAACGATGTGAATAATAGAGTCGATATTATAGATATAGTTCAATGATGCTATCGGTAAATGACTTAGTTATAAATTCTTTTACGCTTGATGATGTTACGAAAATGTAGAAAATCATGGAAAATCTGAATGTAATTCTATAAGTTTGATATAAGCGCTTATGCAAAATTTGAATCATATAGATATTAATAGGATTTAATTGGCGGTTAGGTTTGTTAAGTAATTAACTTTTGACGAAAGAATAATGATAAATAATGTCACCAATTTACTCTGAACATAACGTAAAACAGCATACTGAAACCAAAGATGGTCGGTTAGTTTTTGTCGGCACGGGTCTGCAACTTGCTGGGCACATTAGTGTGCTGAGTCAAAGTTATATTGAACATGCCGATGTTGTTTTTTCTCTAGTGCCAGATGGCTTTACTGAACGTTGGATTCAAAGCCTGAATGATAATCATCGATCATTACAGCCTTTTTATGCTCAAAAAGGTGAAGTTAAAAATCGCCGAGATACTTATGCACAAATGGTTGACGCTATTCTTAACGAACTCAGGTTAGATAAAAATGTGGTGGTGGCGTTATATGGTCACCCTGGCGTGTTTGCTTGCATTTCACATCTTGCTATTGCACAAGCTCGTGAAGAAGGTTATCAAGCTGACATGCTACCGGGGATTTCTGCTGAGGCTTGTCTATGGGCTGATTTAGGTATTGACCCTGGCCATTCAGGGCACCAAAGCTACGAAGCAACTCAGTTTATGCTGTATCAGCATACTCCAAACCCCAAAACCCATTTATTGCTGTGGCAAATTGCATTAGCTGGCGAGCATACGTTAACGGAATTCTCTACCACACGCGAACGCTTAGATATTTTAGTCGCCCATTTATCTCAGTGGTATCCGCTAGATCATGAAGTCGTGATTTATGAAGCTGCTAATTTGCCGACACAAACACCAAGAGTCGAGCGATTACCCTTGAAAAACTTACCCAATGCTCGTTTAGAAATGATCTCGACTTTGATGATCCCACCTTCAGAAACACTTAGCCTTAATCTGAGTATTCTCGAAAAGCTTGGGATCAGTGCGTGTGATATCGGATAACGTAAACCAAACCTGAAATAACAAATAAGGAAATAGAATGGCAAATTTAACGGAGTTTTTTACCGAACTTAATACTGATGCGAAATTATTAGAAACCTATAAAAAAGACCCTGAGGGGACAATGAAAAACTATGGTTTATCTGAAAATGAAATCAAAGCAGTATTATCTGGTGATGCTAAAGCAGTGAGTGCATTAGCGGGTGATATTGAAATGAAAGCATTCTTGCTGATATCAAATCATACAAAATAGCCGTGCTTAATCATTTTTTACGTTTCACAGTCGTTTTAATGGCGTTACTTGTTAGTGATGCCATTAATGCTGCTGTGGATTTTGATCAGCAACTGGACACATTAGAGGTAGCGCTTCAAGTAGATTTAACCGAATCAGAAAGGCAAATTGAAACATTAGAAAAACAACAAAACCAATTGTCTCAACTGCAGTTAGCGCGTTTTCATACGCTTAGTAGTATTAAACATTTATATTTAGGTGAATTTGAACAAGCCTTGTTTACGCTCGATAAGGCGCTTTTGTTCAAGCCTGATAACGAGTTAATGACGCAAATCTCGATGTATAAAATCACTGCCAATATTGGGCAGAATAATTATCAGCAAGCATTTCAATTATTGGAAGAAAGTCTAGCCCGAATTGATAGTTATGATGACAGTAAGATAAAAGTAAACGCGTATATTCGCTTAATGAACGTGTATATGGAGCTTGATGCATTTGAAGAGATGCTCACCACTGCAACTGAGATTTTAAGTTTAAACAAAGGCGAAAATAAGAAAAACGAATGTTACGCAAAATTATATTTACCTGTTGCAAACCTAAAGTTAGAAAATTTTGAATTGTCCGCTTCTCAGTTCAAAGAAGCCGAACTGTATTGTAATAAACATAACTTTCCTCTTATTGTTGCGATGGCTATTAAAGGCCAGTCACACGTATTATTTGAAACTGGCCAATACCAAGCTTCACTTAGCGGGTATTTGGATTCGTTAGAGCGCTATCAAGCGTTTAAATTTCATATAGAAATACATGATAGCCATGCTTATTTAAGCGAAGTGTATTTTCATCTAGGGGATTATGACCAAGCATTAACGTATGCCAAGCTTGTTGAGCAACTCCCTAATGAACCGATGAATTTAAAAGGCAAGAAACGAACTTTTCACGTTCAATCGATGATCGCAAGTAAGCAAGGAAAGTTTAAAGAAGCCTATCAATATCAAGTGCAAGCTCATGCTATTGGCGTGCAACTACTAGACGAGAAAAAGGTTAAAGAAAATGCCTACCAAATGGTTAAGTTTGATAGTGCAGAAAAAACCAGAGAGTTAAACAAGTTAGTACAAGATCACGAGATGATTGCCAAACAACGTAGCATTTTAAACAATGAGAAAAGCGCTTCGTTTATGTTTTCTACGGTACTTGCAGGTACGGTAGCGTTATTGGCTTTACTCCTTTATACCGCTTGGAATCAACGAAATCAGTTCCGAAAGCAAGCTCAAGTTGATTCATTAACGGGTTTGTTTAATCGTGGAGCAGGGATTGATAAGGCTGAGAATGAATTTATTAAAACGTTAGCCAGTGGTGGAACTTTCAGCGTTGTAGTGATTGATTTAGATTGGTTTAAAAAAATCAATGACAGCTTTGGCCATGCTACTGGTGATTGGGCGTTAAAGAAAGTGGCAGATACCATCAATGAATATAAGCGTAGTACCGATATTGCTTGTCGTTTAGGTGGTGAGGAATTCGCTATTTTTATGCCTAACACGGATAAAATGTTAGCTAATGAAGTGGCAGAGAATGTATGTCAGGCTTTTGCTAACATTAACACTCGATACTCTGGTCACCAATTTACCATTACAGCCAGTATAGGAGTCAGTGATAAAGCGGAGGAAGATTTAAGCTTAGATCCTATTATCAACAGAGCTGATACAGCGCTTTATCAGGCCAAATCTAATGGACGAAATAGGGTCGTCTGTTTATAACACTTCTAACTTACAAAACTGCCAAACTAAAAACTATCTCACTTTATTGCTTTCAACCGATGAGCAGTCCCATTTATCTCGTAAAAGAAAACTCGTTCTCTATTGATATATTTAACATCTCAATACTGGTGATGTTTTGAGCTTTGGCTCAACCACTGCGCTTAAGTTATCGCGTGCTTTATCGATAGCGCATTTAACAGTAGATAATTTCACGGTAGATAATTTAACGAAAGCCCGCTATTTAACGCTACGTATAGGCTGCTTGCAGGCATGGTAACTCGCGCTTTATCTTTCGGCTACTTCGCATCTTTAAACCACTAAGAGCTTACTCGCTTGAGTGCAATCTTATCGTCATCTTATTGCAATCTTAAGTTTTAACGGTATCGCTTAATCGTGTGAATAGAAAAGCCAAATGAAAGAGGGGGAAGGGGTAACATTCTCGTCTTCAGAACTCTTATTGATACTCAAAACATTAGTATGCCGTATTTTCTTCGTTGCTTACTGCTTACTGCTTACTGCTTACTTTTTATTATTCTCGATGTTTGCAGCGACGAGTAGAACCTCAAATAGGAGTATGTTTTTTAGCTAACAGCTAAACCTGGGGACACTGCCACTATCTTGAGTTGCATCTTTGAGCTTATACCAATGACCCCTTCATTCTATCGCTAACGCATGGTGTTCTTTTTTGCTGCTCACAATGGCGCTTTTTCAGTGTAAAACTCGAAATCACAGTTTTTTTTAACTTTTTTGTAAAAAAAAACGTCTTTTTTTTCAGCTGAACCAATATTTTTTGTGATGTTGATCGGACTACATCGGTTACTGTCTAGAGTAAATATTCTACACTGTTCATTACGTTTACGTTAACGTAAAATTAAAACGGTTGTTTGAATTGGGTTGGGGTGGCGCTTTAGCTAATATATTGTATTTGTTGATTTTAATTGCTTTACCTTAAGGGCAGTTCAAAACAAACATCTAATTCTACTTTGGTATAAAACCCTAAAAATGCTGTAATTAAAAATTTACATTACGTATTTTAATTACGGATTAATTTTCTTTGATTTGTCTTTGGTTAACTTGTAAGACAATTGACCAATGAAAAAATAAAAACAAAATGGATTTATTTTAAGTTGTTTTTAATCAAGTGTTTATCTTTTATTTGTTATGGTCATACCAATTTATATTGCTATTTTTATTCGCTCGAGAGCAATTTCAAGCTGTTGCAAATGCAAAGGTTTGTCGTTAGGTTTTAGTACGAAACAAACATTTGACGGTTAAATATTGGCTAGTTTGTTTTGAAGATAGAGATGGAAAGGAGCAAGGCCTAAAGAGTTCGTGTAAGACTGTCATTGAGACGACTTATTGAGTTTTACGTAACTTCTTTTACTAACTTAGGACTGGATAACAATGAGACATCAAGTTTCCAAGGTTAGGTAAGGCAACCTTAGACAAGTTAACGATGAATGACATTTAACGACTACCTTCTCTCTTTTGAAACTGACTTATGCTCAAGGGGCTTAATATGACAGCAGAACAATTAGTGGCTAGATATGCGAAATCCCAGCCAAGTGCTGATACTGAATTACCAACAAGTGCAGAACTTGCATTAATCGGTCCAGAGGTCCCAGGACAAGATACGATATTTAATGATGGTGCTTTATCTTTATTAGCTGCGCTTTGTGAAGAGTTCACTCAAGAAGTGCCTGAGTTACTAAGTAAGCGTCAGCAAAAACAGCAACGAATTGATAATGGTGAATTACCAGACTTTTTACCTGAAACTCGTGCTATTAGAGACGGTGAGTGGTCAATTCGAGGCATGCCAGACGACTTGAAAGATCGTCGTGTTGAGATAACCGGTCCAGTAGACCGTAAAATGATTATTAATGCTCTGAATGCGAACGTAAAAGTGTTTATGGCAGATTTTGAAGACTCATTAGCGCCGAGTTGGGAGAAAGTGGTTCAAGGCCAAATTAACCTTCGAGATGCCGTCAGAGGTGACATCAGTTTTACAGCCGAAAATACCGGTAAGCATTACAGCTTAGATGAAGATCCTGCCGTACTAATTTGTCGAGTACGTGGTTTGCATCTTAAAGAAAAGCATGTCGAATTTAAAGGTGAGGCTATCCCGGGTGGCTTATTTGATTTCGCCATGTACTTCTACCACAACTATCATCAGCTTTTAGCTAAAGGCAGCGGTCCATACTTTTACATTCCAAAACTGGAAAGCCATGTTGAAGCACGTTGGTGGGCAAAAGTGTTTGCTTTTGTTGAAGAACGTTTTTGTCTAAAACCTGGCACGATTAAATGTACTTGTTTGATTGAAACTTTACCTGCCGTATTTGAAATGGATGAGATTCTTTATGAGTTACGTTCAAACATTGTGGCATTAAATTGTGGTCGTTGGGATTACATCTTTAGCTATATCAAAACACTGAAGAAGCATGCAGACCGTGTATTGCCAGACAGGCAAGCCGTTACGATGGACACACCATTTTTGAGTGCATATTCACGCTTGTTAGTTAAAACCTGTCATAAGCGTGGTGCGTTAGCGATGGGCGGTATGGCGGCATTTATTCCAGCTAAAACACCTGAAGCAAATGAGCAAGTACTGCAAAAGGTTAAAGGCGACAAAGAACTTGAAGCACGCAATGGTCATGACGGTACATGGGTCGCTCATCCTGGACTTGCTGATACAGCAATGACCATATTCAACGATTATATCGGTGCAGGCACTAATCAGTTGCACATTACTCGTGATGTTGATGCGCCTATCTTAGCGGACGAGTTACTCACCCCCTGTGATGGGGAACGTACCGAAGATGGCATGCGTTTAAATATCCGCATTGCGCTGCAATACATTGAAGCGTGGATCCAAGGTAACGGTTGTGTCCCAATTTACGGACTCATGGAAGATGCGGCAACTGCAGAGATATCTCGTACTTCAATCTGGCAATGGATCCAGCATGAAAAATCACTGTCTAACGGCAAACTTGTCACTAAAGCGTTATTCAAAGAGATGCTCAGTGAAGAGCTCGCTAATGTTGAGCAGGAACTAGGTTCAGCACGTTTTAACCAAGGTAAATTTAATCAAGCTGCTTGTTTGTTTGATGAAATTACCACCTCAGATGAACTTGTCGATTTCTTAACGTTACCAGGCTATGAGCTGTTAACCGCTTAAAAAATGGTGCTTCACATTGGGGTGTGAGCACCGATATTAATCAGTAAAACATAACGAATTACACAGGAAGGAGTAACACTATGTCTAACACTAATAAGCAACTAACTCGTCAAGAACAGATTGATGCGATTAAGAAGGATTGGGCTGAAAACCCTCGTTGGAAAGGTGTTAAGCGTCCGTTTACAGCGGAAGAAGTAGTGAAACTACGTGGTTCTGTGGTACCTGAAAATACCATTGCTAAACGTGGCGCAGAAAAACTATGGGATCTTGTTAATGGCGGCGCTAAAAAAGGCTATGTTAATTCTTTAGGTGCATTAACGGGTGGTCAAGCGGTTCAACAAGCAAAAGCCGGTATTGAAGCTATTTATCTTTCTGGTTGGCAGGTCGCTGCAGATGCTAACTTAGCAGGCACTATGTACCCTGATCAATCATTATACCCAGCTAACTCAGTACCTGCAGTTGTTGGACGTATTAATAATTCATTCCGTCGTGCTGATCAAATTCAATGGGGCAAAGAAGTTAACCCAGGTGATGAGAATTACACTGATTACTTCCTACCAATCGTAGCAGATGCTGAAGCTGGTTTCGGCGGTGTGTTAAATGCGTTCGAATTAATGAAATCTATGATTGATGCAGGTGCTGCTGGGGTTCACTTTGAAGACCAATTAGCATCAGTTAAAAAATGTGGTCACATGGGCGGTAAAGTATTAGTGCCGACTCAAGAGGCTGTACAAAAGTTAGTTGCTGCACGTTTAGCAGCAGATGTTAGCGGTGTTGATACATTAGTCATTGCACGTACTGATGCAAACGCTGCAGATTTAATGACTTCAGATTGCGATCCGTATGACCGTGACTTTGTCACCGGCGATCGCACCGAAGAAGGTTTCTATCGTGTGAATGCTGGTATCGACCAAGCGATTTCACGTGGTTTAGCTTATGCGCCATATGCTGATTTGATTTGGTGTGAAACGGCAAAACCTTGTCTTGAAGAAGCGAAGAAGTTTGCTGACGCTATTCACGCACAATACCCAGATCAGTTACTTGCTTATAACTGTTCACCGTCATTTAACTGGAAGAAAAACTTGGATGACGCAACAATTGCTAAATTCCAACAAGCGCTTTCAGATATGGGCTACAAGTACCAATTCATCACGTTAGCGGGTATCCATAACATGTGGTACAACATGTTTGATTTAGCTTATGACTACGCTCGTGGTGAAGGTATGAAGCACTACGTTGAAAAAGTACAAGAAGTTGAATTTGCCGCTGCTGAAAAAGGTTACACATTCGTATCGCATCAGCAAGAAGTGGGTACAGGTTACTTTGACCAAGTAACGACTTGTATCCAAGGTGGTAAATCATCAGTGACGGCATTGACTGGTTCTACCGAAGAAGAGCAGTTTTAACCTTTATTAACCTTGTAACAGTTTAGCTGCTTTGCAGCTGATTTCCCCCGGTGTTACTCACCTACAGGTTTCACCGGGTTTTTATCCAGTATTTGGAATATTAGCGCAAGCTAGTTGTCGTTCTTAATGCGAGGATTTTTAACTTCCTACCCAGTAAGTTTTCAACCAATCGCTTGTGTTGCGGCTCTTCGGAGCCGTTTTTTTTGATAAATTTTTCGAATGATTTTTGCTAAGAATGCTTCATCCGCTCACATAAAGAGTTATAGTAAAACTATTGTAACAATTGGTGACTTAAGCATTGAAAAACTCTTTACCTATCACTAAAGGCGTCGACTACTGGACCAAGCGTATCAGTGAACAAGAAATGCCTGCTTTGTGTTCAACCGTCAGGGATTTAGAAAAGCTGGCAAAAGATGATGTGTCATCATTGGCGACATTAGGTCGTAGTGTGCTGCATGATAATGCGCTTACCACTCGGATATTACGTGTGGCCAACAGTGCTATTTATAATAAAGGCACTAATCACGTTACAACGGTCAGTAGAGCTGCGGTGGTACTGGGTTTTGATACCATTCGCAATATTTGTATTACCGCCAAACTACTCACCAGTTTGCTCGAAAATAACAATTTATCTGAGTCTGTGTATCAACGACTAATCAAACTCATGGCGCACTCTTTTCAAGCTGCCATGATTTCGCGGGTGATGCTTAAAGATTATGATGAAGCACTTCGTGAAGAAGTGTTTATCGCTTCGTTATTATATCGCATTGGTGAAAGTGCATTTTGGAGCATTGGTGGCGAATTTGTTGATAACTTAGATCAAGCGATATTAGTCTCCCCATCAGTAAAAGATGAAAAGGCTATTGTGCGTGAGCATCTTGGGACATCATTTTCGCAATTAACTCAAAGCATTGCTCGAGCTTGGGGCTTAGGTGACGTATTAACCACATCACTGTCTCACCCTGATGAGAGAATGCCTGAAATAAGGACTATTTTTCTAGCCAATGAAATTTCTGAAGCGTTGAATCAGCCTCATGTTAACCCAGAAAAGCTCAATGATTTACTCTTAGCTGCTGCAGAAATTCAAGGAATTAGTCTTGAGCAATGTAAGTCGAGGATCAGTCGCTGCGCAGAAGCCACAATGAGGTTAGCTGAAGATTATGGGGCTACTGAGTTAATTCAATACCTTCCCGATACTGCAGAAATCATTTTGTGCTTAGATAAGCCAGAACAAAAACCGCAATTTCGTGATGCTGATTTAGTGCTGCAATTGAAAAAGCTGCGTGAATTGACTGAGCATGCCATTCAAAAAGCGGACTTTAATCAAGTGGTGCAGACTGCATTAGAAGGTATTTTAGATGGGGTTGGTGTTGATAGATGCGCGGTGATGTTGCTATCACTTAACCGAAAGCAGCTATCTGCTCGGGTTGTGTTTGGCGAGGGTGCAGAGTTTTTTAAGCAAGAGTTACTAATTGATATGCAAGGGGAGTTGAACCCATTTTCACAGGTCGTTGACGCTAAAAAACCAAGCTTGATTCACTCAGCTGAAAATAGCCAACTAATGTTGGTTCAACAAGGACAAAATGAAGACCTTAATAGCAAAGTGAATTTTGCTTTAGGCTTTATGGTTGCGCCAATTGTCGTAAACGACAAAGTAATAGGGGTGTTTTATGCCGATAAGCATGCATCCGAAAGACCTTTGTCTCAACAGGATTTTGATGGTTTTTGTCATTTGAGTCAGCTGGCTAATTTATGTTTTGGTTTAACAATGAAGTAAGCTTGGGATTGTGCAAGGTTTAGGCTAATAACTTAAGTTAATGACATTAGACTAGTATTGTCATCAGCTATTATTTTAATCATTTTATTAAAGACGAATTAAATGGAATTAGCATTAGTATCACAGGGTAAAAGCTCCTACATTTTCAAATATTGTACGTTAATCTTATTGGCTGTTATTTTGAGTGTTATTGCAGGTAATTCAGTTGCGAATTCACTTGTGAACTCAATGGCTCAAATCGATAAAGCACAATTTCAACCGCAATCTCTTCTAATAGTCGATACTCTCAGACAAAGAGAGATTCCAATAGAGTTATATCTCCCCGAAAAAAGCTTTACCTGCCATGTCGAGCAGCAGTGTCCTGTGATGATAATTGGTTCCGGATATGGGCTATTACACACAGATTATCAATTTATAAGTCAGCTATTTCAGCAAAATGGATACTTAGTGGTGGCGATTCAGCATGAGTTAGCAACAGATCCTGCATTATCAAGAACGCCGCCATTTATCCAAACACGCGCTGAAAATTGGCAACGAGGTGCTAATACTGTTGATTTTATTTTGCAGCAAAGTCGTCAATACTTGCCTGAGTTCGATTTTGAGCATGTGACATTGGTCGGCCATTCAAATGGTGGTGATATTTCAGTTTGGCTAGCAACCCAAGGTATTTCACTATTTAGTGAGAGTGAGAGTGAGAGTGAGAGTGAGAGCAATTTAAAACCAGTATCATCAACAGGCTATGCTGATTACATCGCGCGAATCATTACTTTGGATCATCGACGAGTTCCGTTACCGCGTAATGCCAAGATCACGCAGCTTTCGATTAGAGCGAGCGATTACCCTGCTGATGAAGGTGTTTTGCCACTACCGAGTGAACAAGTAACAACTATTTCAGTGGTGACCATAAAAGATGCTAAACATAACGATATGAATGACTATGGGCCGCAATGGCTTAAAGATGAAATCGTCAATATCATCAGTGAGCATATGCAGTTTTAAGGTTTACTACCGTTTCTTTACCTTGTAAAAGCTTACTCAAGCTCTATACAAAGAAAATAGCCAGCGCTTAAACATGCTGGCCATTGAGCTTTGTGTAATCGATTATTTAGCCGCACCAATTAACTTAGCAACGGCTTTGGCGTTTTCATTTGGGACTGCAATACTCAAATGATATTGGACGATTTTCCAACCTTGATCTGTTAATTGCAGAGCACCAGTACCTCGACACAAACCATAGCTGGCACTGTTCAATAGCTCATCAAATACAATGGTATTGTCGAACTGTAATAGTTGCCTAGATTGCACCTCATAGTGCCAACCATCAGTTGGTCTGGCATAACCTTCAAACTCTTTCATATCCCATCGCTCTGTCGCATCGGTACCTAAAAAGACTGCATCAGTATCGTATAAAGAAAAATAACTATCCCAATTTGCCGCACTAGCATCTTGATGCAGTTGGTTAAGTACATTGTCAGCTAGTTGTTTCGACTCGGTTGATATCGCCACTGTGGCTGATGATGGGAGGGATGACATAACCCATAAACTGCTGGTGAGTAATAAGGTAAGAATGGCTTTTTGCATGGGAGTTCCTGTTACTTAGGTTAGCGGATATTGGTATCACGACTAATGCCAATGAATTGGATCTAGTTGATAAAAACGGCTTAGTTCTTTATACAGCAAAGGATGCTGTTGGTAAAAATCATGGGGCATTTCAAAAAAGGTTTCAGTGATAACGGCAAAAAACTCGGCTGGGTTGGTAGCGCCATAATAGTTAAACAGTGATGGGAGTTGTTGACTCGCGCAGCGCTGCAATGCGTCAAACTCTTGCCCGAGAATCGTTGACCATGCAGAATAGGACGTGATATCTCGCAGCGGCGGCGCGCCATTTGCTTGGCCGTTTTCCTGATCGAGTTGATGTGCAAACTCATGTATGACGACATTTTGTCCATCTGTCGGATCAGCAGCCCCATCTATGGTGCTTTTCCAAGAAAGAATGATTTTACCATTTCCCCATGATTCACCTAAGAGAACATTACGTTGGTTTGACTGAACTCCAGCAAAATCAGTTCCCTGCTTTTCCACTATAAAAGCATAAGGATAGACTAAAATTTGTCTGAGTTTAGGGTAGTAGTCTGTTTTTCGATTTAATAATAGTAGGCAAGCTTGTGCCGCAATGGTGACTCTCACTTCATCAGTGATGATAAAGCCATCACAGCCTATAAATTCTTTTTCTTCGATAAATACTTGTATGTGCTTTTTGAGCTGTAACTGTAGATCCGTTGGCATAGCTTTAAAGTAAGGGAAACGATGTTTGAGAATTTGACGCCATTGTTTAGGGAAAGCCTGCTTAGTTACCTTTGCACGTCTTATTTGATTGCGTTTTGGCTTACTGATAATCAGACCAATAGCAATCGTTGAGACGATAATCAAAGCGATAAGAGCAAACATTTGCCTTCCTTGTGTTAAGTCATCATAGATAAAATATCCTGAACCTAAAATAGTTATTGGGCGCAAGTTGTCATAATTCAAGGGTTAATCTGTAGATGCTAAGCTTATTTTAGGTATAGCTAATAAAAATAATATCAAGGATGCGATTTGCGAGTAAAAAAACTGGCAAACAACTTACGTTGCTGCCAGTAAAGGAGGGGGAGGGAGATTTATTATTTTTTGCGTCACAATGCTAGTGTTGTCAATCCTAGTTAGAGTTCATTACCTTATTTGTATTTGTTGTTCAATTTCTCGTTGCTCCGCCACTGGCAGTGAGAAATGCTGTTGTATCAGCTGACGGATCAATTTCGATTTTGCAGTATGGCTACTTTGGCTGAGTAGCGTTAGCTGATTAATTGCATCCTCACTTAGCGTAAAGGTCGCCCGTTTAAATGGTGCTGGCTTTTTAGCTAATGGCTCGTTAGCTTCTGTTAACGCAAGTAACTTTTCCATTGCTTGTTTATTTGCGTTTTCAATGCTGTTTGAACTTGAATGCTGTTTTCCCATTGCATACAAGTTGGCAGCCTCAATAAAATCATCCACTGACATTTGTGGCTCAAACATCGTATTACATGGCGTAACGTTTTTCTTGAGATCTGCTAGCCCCATAGGTCCCCCTCAGTTGAGTAACATTAGCGGAATCATTACGTTGCTGAATAATCTGTTCGGCGTTTTGTACTTCTAGAAGCTCGCAGGCAATTGCCCTGATTTCGCTTGCAGCTTTGCCTGTTGGGTCAATTTCGATAACTGATAAGCCAGACTCTTCACTGTCATCGTAAATATTGCGGCTATAGGTAATTGCATCTAGTACATTGATATCGAACGTGTTGCAGACTTCTTTAGCTTCGACGATACGCCCTGCTTGGTTCGGTAAGCTTGGGCATTGAGTGATGACAAATGAGGCTCTCATTTTAGGGTTAATCATTTTACAGGTGGCAATGATGTCGTCCATGTGACTGACCGTTTTTAAGTCCCGGCGCTTAGGTCTTAATGGCATCAATACATGAGATGCGACAGATAACGTCGCTCGCAGTGCCAGGTTATCTTGTCCGCCACAATCAACAATAACGTAATCATAATGCTGTTCAAGGCTTAAAAGATCGTTGCGAATTTTTCCGTATAGTTGAACACAATTAATCCCGGGTAATTCTGGGTTGTTATTTCTTGCTTGGATCCAATCTGAAGTTGTTCTTTGTGGATCGCAATCAACCATGATAATGCTTGATTTAGCATCTTTTGCGAGAAAAACGGCAATATTTTGTGCAAGGCAACTTTTGCCACTACCACCTTTTTCTCCGCCAACTAATATGATCATTTCAACATCTCCTGATAGGTGCAACGAGAACGGCTATATAAACACTCGCTGCAGTGAACCTGGTGAGAAGGGCATGATGCAATAACTGCGATTTGAAAGCCGAATTATTGAGATGATAAACAGCTCAAACTTCGATTAAATCAGTCATTAAATAGCAACATTTAGCTTCAATGCTATTAACTTTATGTGCAGTTTTGTAACGGGTCAATTGGCAGTATATTGACTAAAAAGTCATTTTGACTTGATGGTGTTTATTTGACAAAAACTGACTAGAGGCAACTTATTGACAGGTTTGTTTCTTGTCATAAAACGGTAACTGAACTTATTATTTTTTAGTAGGTTAGCGTGTAAAAATATTGACGAGGGGATGCTTGTATTCTGTTCTTGTGTTTTTGTAAAAAAGTCTGGGTAACTTTAATAGCTAAAAGCTGTCTTTTAGAGTTTTGTTATTCCTAATCGGTATATATCTTGTGGTATAAAATATGCAAAAACTAACCTAGAAGCTTACAGATAGTACATGGTTAAACGCTATAAGTGGTAATGAGTAATGTTACTATGCCATCACTCACGGTATGATTCGTCCCGTGATCGTGATGAGCAAAGCGCACTGCATTAGCAGAATAAGCGAGATACTAATCTATTATCTAATTTGTTAGGAAGAGTCAAAATGAATGAAGCGTTATTATTAGAAGCAATTAACCAGAAAATGCCTTTTGGAAAATATGCTGGACGTAAATTGTTAGAACTTCCTGAGCCTTATTTAGTCTGGTTTCACAGTAAAGGCTTTCCTGAAGGAAAACTAGGTGAGCAGTTAGCGCTAATGTATGAAGTTAAACTTAATGGTTTAGAAGAAATGCTGCAGCCATTACTTAAAAAGTAGTGTGAGTTATGTGAGGTCTTTTTTCATGTAAAAACCGTTTATGACCTGTCCTTTTGTGATTTGATAGCTTGGCTGCACTTGCTGGAACCCTTGCTTTAAAAAGAAGCCTTTAGATAAGTAGGATGCATCCACGCTGAGCGCATGATAACCCTGAGCAATAGCCCATTGCTCAAGTGTTTGATAAAGCTTGCCAGCTAAGCCTTGTCGCTGCTTGCCTGGGCTGATATATAAACTATCAATATACCCACGATGGTTAAAATCCGTTTCAACATTAATGACACCAATCACTTCCGGCTGTGATGGGCCGTTATTTAATAATAGCCAGCTTTGACTGCGCAAAAGGCGTTGGCGCCAATGTCTGGCTGAGCGAGGGGCAGTTGACCACGCATCTAGATGTGCTTGTGTGTAGCGAGGATGGTCAATGTGCTGAATACATTCGTGGACAAGCAGGCTAACGTTACTAGCATATTGTGGGCTAAAAGGTGTTATTGATTGGTTAGAGGTGTTTTCCATAAATTTTGTTAATGCTGCTTTATGTAGATGCGTATTACGGCAGTTTAACCAAAAAAAATCGGCTAATGAAATCATTAACCGATTATGTCTTGTTTGAGGTTAAATCGAATTATTTCTTCTCGATTTTTCCAACAAATAATAATTCGTCAAATGTTTTGTTTAGCGTGCTGCTGGTGAAGTCATTCATCCACATTTGCTCATTCATGCTGACAGTATCGCCTTTAGCGATTTCAACCTGTGGACCCGCAGCCCAGAAAGTTTTGTCTTCGCCTTTAACTTGAACGTAAGTGTATCCACCGCTGTTCATTGTTTCTAATACTTCACCCTGGTGCATGATACCTGCAGCCCAAGCTGAAGATACGCCTAGTGCTAATGTTGCTGCTGCAGCTAATTTGATCAGTTTTGCTTTCATGAAGTTGTTTCCTATTTGATTAGGCTAAAATTTGCAATGATTCAAGTCATGAATCCACATAAAGATACATCATTAAATCATGAAGCGATCATTGGGTCTGTGATCCGCTGCAGATTTGTGAAGTCTACATTATCATAAATTATATTAACTTAGGCTAATGCACGACTGACTTATGTTAATTGGCATCTTAGTATGCTTACCAACAATTAACGAAATAACTGGCAAGTCATAGTAAAAGTGTAATTGCTGTTAAATTCAGTACTAGTAATCTCAGCGATTACCCAAGTCAGCTACATTAACGGTGACTGATGTAATGAACATTCGGTTGTAACGGATTTTCAATCAAATTACCGTGCTGCGACACAAAATCGACAAACGCTTCAGGTAATGTCATGGACTCCATATCTTGCTGCCAATGCGCCTTTAACAATGCATCGTAACCTTCTTTACCCGCAGCGGTATAAGCACTTGAAACGCCAATATATAGCTTCTGTGAATCAATCGCTCGCCATTCGCCTTGAGTGAACTCTTCAATTAAGGTGATACGATGACTCATAGGCAAAGTGCCATCATAAAAGTATCGAATACCATAAGTGTAGGGAAAGCTTCCTGCGCCAGTACCTGTTACCCCATTATTTGTTGCCGAGTTAATGGCGGATTCCAAAGCTTGATATAAGAACTTTCCCTGAATTTGATATTTCACCAAAGGTAACTCGAACGGCAAAATGCGCCCTAATACGTCAGCTAATGACAGGTTCCCCTTGATTAATGACTGACGAACACCGCCAGCATTATGCAGCGCAAAGTCTAGTTGTGGTTCTGATAGTTTGGTGGCTTTATACATACTTCGACACACCCAAGGCGCAATTTCACTGCCATGTGGAAAGTGTTTACTCGGAAGGCGTGTATGAATTAAATCTCGAGGAATATGTGCCAATACCTGTTCTTCAAGTGCATTTAAGGCAGGGCGGTAATCTCGCATAATGGTTTGGTGAACCTCATCATTTGCGGCATTATTCAATATTCCTGGGTGAGCTAACAACTGGGAGGTGACTGCATCAATTTCAGCTTGACTGATGTCTTGTAAATCAGCTTTTTTCGCCAGTTTGGCATCGAGTGACACTTTAATTTGTTCATCAATCATAAAGTAATTATTGCCATTTAATGAAAGGCATTGACCACTTTCATCGAACTCAATTTGAGCGAGCCCGAGCACTTCTGCATATTTACTGGCATGAATGATAGGGGTGCTGTTAATACGTTCACCGTATTCTGTGTGACTTAGACCTAAATCTGAAAACTCACCTTGAAGCGTGTGAGAGTGGCCGCCAACAATAACACTTATTCCATCCACTTTTTCAGCCAGTTCACGGTCTTGATCTAACCCTAAATGGCTGAGTACAACAATGTGGTATATCCCTTGTTGATGAAGTTTTGCAATGGTGTTTTTAGTGGTGTCGATAGCATTGATAAAGTGGGTGTCAGGATCAGGTCTAGCAATGAGTGGCATTTGATCTAGAGTGATCCCAATAATTGCAATTTGTTTATCGTAAAAGGGTTTGATTAGTACTTTGGCACATTGCTGCTCAGTGTCGTAGTCAAATAACATTGGGTGGTGCTTTAAGCGACCTTCTTTATCTTCAAGCTCTTGGCTTAAATCCATATTGCCGGCTAACAAAGGGAATTCGATTCGATTTAGAAATGCCAACACAGGACTATTGCCTGCATCAATCTCATGATTACCTAATACCATGGCATCTGGCTTAAGCATATTCAGTAAATGTGCGTTTGCTGCGCCCTGAAATTCACGAAAGTACAATGTGCCTTGAAAACTGTCGCCGCCATGAAGAAACATAAATTCGTGTTGGTTTTTCATCGCCGCGATTCTTGCTGTTTCAATTTGGTGGCCCAAACGGGCATAGCCGCCGGTTTGCGTTTCTGCAAGGTAAGTTTGCTCATTAAACGACAAGGAGAATTGAACCTGACTCGGCTCGAAATTTGAATGCGTGTCATTGATATGGGCAAGTGATAAAGAATAGGTATTCGGCATTTCGTCCTCAAAAAATGGTAAGAGCGAATTGGATATTAGCCCTTATTAGTAAATGCTTAAGTAATTAACTTGGCGACATGATAATGCGTTAACCCCTTTTTGGGAAACGACTCAAAAAATAAATACTCTGTGAGGGTATTATTATTGGCAAAGTCGCAATAATCATAGTCAAAAAAGGGAGCTAGGCTCCCTTTTTATTGAAATATCAAACTGTTTTATATCGTACTATTTTTGGCCGCAACCTCGGGCTCTGCTGTATGCTGGGTTGTTTGTTTTGTAAACTCGCCATCATCAGATAATACGATGCCTTTATGTTTCATTCGCGTGCCCCACAGTTTACGCGCTAATTGCTGCATATCAGTGACAGGGTCGTTTGAATCGACAATTTCTAAGCCTAGTAAAGATTCGACAATATCTTCTAATGTCACAATACCTTCACCTGAGCCGTATTCGTCCACAATCATGGCAATTTTTGTATTGCGCTTAATCATGAGCTCGAAAATCGGTAATATCTTCGCGGTTTCAGGGATCACAAGCAGATTCTTTTTCAACACACCAATAGATTCTTTTGGAGTGTATCGTTCTGCTTGAATAATATTATTACGGTTAACGTAACCGATAATATTATCCGGATCATCTTCGTAGACAGGAATACGCGTAAAAGGTTTCGCTAGAAACTGCTGTACAAATTCACCTTGTGACAAGTGAATTGGTAATTTAAACATGACCGTTCTTGGCGTCATGATTGCAGAAACTGGCATTTCTTTTACTGACAACATTTGGGTCAAAATTGATGACTCTTGTTTGTCTAGTTCGCCTGAACGCAAGCCTATTTCAGCCATCGCACTCATTTCTTGTCTGATATATTGGCCTTCATCGCCTTTCCCCATTAATTTGGTCACTTGAGAAGACATCCAAATTAGCGGTTTAGTTAATCTTTCCATCCAAACCAAAATCAAAGACACAGGCGCAGCGAGTGAACGCCAATAGTTAGCACCTAATGTTTTCGGAATGATTTCAGAAAAGAATAAAATCAAGAAGGTAAGCACACCAGAGAATACTCCAAGCATTTCATCACCAAAGACTTTTGCAGCTTGTGCACCTGCAACAGCGGCACCCACGGTATGGGCGATGGTGTTTAATGTCAGAATAGAAACTAGTGGTGATTCCACATTTTGTTTCTGTTTATCAAGCCGTTTCGCGGCTTTAGGATTAGTTTTTGCCAAGTTGGCAATATAACTAGGGGTAACAGACAGTAATACCGCTTCAAATACACTGCAAAGAAACGAGATTGCAATGGCGATAAATACTATAATGATAAGAGTTATCATAAAGGTGGAATTACACCTCCATATGGCAGACCAATATTAGTCCAACGAAATTTTAGCACAGTCGTGAAAGTATCAAAGCTTTAATGCAGTGACACTGGCGAAATTTTGTAAGGATCTGTATAATTCGCCGCCCGCTAGCAGGTTTTAGGTTTTTTTGAGGTTACACAAGATGAGTGAGAAAAAGATCAATTTATTGGATCTTGATCGAAAGGCAATGAGAGCGTTATTCACCGAAATGGGCGAAAAACCGTTCCGTGCTGATCAATTGATGAAATGGCTTTATCACTTTGGTGTTAGCGACTTCGAAGAAATGAACAACATTAACAAAGCACTACGCGCTAAATTAGCTCGTAAGTGTGAAGTGGTTGCGCCAGAAATTTCTAGATTCCAAAAATCTGAAGATGGCACGATTAAGTTTGCTATCAATGTTGGCCAAGGCCAAGAAGTGGAAACTGTCTACATTCCTGAAGAAGACAGAGCCACTTTATGTGTGTCATCTCAAGTAGGTTGTGCGCTAGAGTGTACCTTCTGTTCTACAGCTCAACAGGGCTTTAACCGTAACTTAACGGTTGGCGAAATTGTTGGGCAAATTTGGCGAGTATCGCAATTTTTAGGTTTCCAAAAAGAAACAGGCGAACGACCAATTACAAACGTAGTGATGATGGGCATGGGTGAGCCATTACTTAACTTAGCTAATGTGATCCCTGCAATGGACATCATGTTAGATGATTTTGGTTTTAGCTTGTCAAAACGTCGTGTCACCTTATCAACCTCTGGTGTTGTTCCAGCGCTTGATAAACTGGGTGATGCGCTAGATGTCGCTCTGGCTGTGAGTATTCACGCGCCAAACGATGAACTGCGTGACGTGCTAGTTCCAGTTAATAAAAAATACCCATTGGAAGAGTTCCTTGCTGGTATTCGTCGTTACTTAGCAAAATCAAACGCTAACCGTGGCCGTGTAACGGTTGAGTATGTGATGTTGGATCATATCAATGACAGTACTGATCAAGCACACGAGTTAGCCAAGTTAATGAAAGACACACCGTGTAAAATTAACTTAATTCCATTTAACCCTTATCCTGGTTCGCCTTATGGTCGCTCTTCTAATTCCAGAATTGACCGATTCTCGAAAGTGCTAATGGAATATGGGCTGACTGTTATCGTTCGTAAAACACGTGGCGATGATATTGATGCTGCTTGTGGTCAATTAGCGGGTGATATTCGTGACCGCACTAAACGTCTTGCGAAAAAACGCATGCAAGAGAGTGCTATTTCGGTCACAATGGATTAACTCATTGTTTGTATAGATTAATAGGCGTAAAAATCATGCACGGATTGCCGAAGCTTTTAATGATTGCTACTTTATCACTGCCTTTAGTGGGTTGTGTAACGGAAAGAACGTATACTGGTACGGATATCCCTGTTTCTGAAAGAACCTTGGATAAACAGTCTGCTGCAAAAGAAAGAATGCAATTAGGCCTAACTTACCTTAACCGTGGCAATATGGAGCAGGCAAAGTTCAACTTAAACCGTGCTGTTGAGTATGCGCCGCAATTAAGCGCAGTTCACACAGCGATGGCCTATTATTACCAGACTGTAGGTGATATTGAGCGCACAGAAGAATCATACAGAAAAGCAATTAATACCAGTGATGCGACGGGTGATGCGATGAACAACTTTGGTGTATTTTTATGCCAACAAGAAAAATATTCGCAAGCTGAAGCTATGTTCAAAAATGCGATTAATGCAAAAGAATACACACGTACCGCGTCAAGTTATGAAAACCTTGGCGTGTGCAGTTTATCTGCAGGTGAGCCTGAAAAGGCGAAGCAGTACTTTGAAAATGCATTACGTTATGATCCAAGAAGAAAGTCCACTTTAATGGAGTTAATTGATTTAGCTATTTTAGAGAATGACTACGATAGCGCTAAATTCAACTTAAGCCGTCTTCATCGAGTGGCAGAGCAAACGCCTGAAAGTTTAGCTTTAGGAATAAAAATATCGCGCGAGTTAGCAGATGAGGATGCGGTTAAACGCTATGGTATTACCTTAATTGCCAAATACCCGACATCAGAACAAGCGAAAGAATACAGGGCTACTTTGCATTAATGACAAATAACAATCAAACATCCCAAACCAATGGGAGTGACGCTGAACAGGCAGATATACTTGAAGCAGTATCTACTGCTGGTATGTTGCTGCGTACAGCTCGAGAGAAAAAAGGGTTATCGATTGATGCGGTTGCGACCCAATTACATTTACGTCCTGGCATCATCGAAGATATTGAGAATGATAAATTTGATAATATTGCTTCAGCAACCTACGCACGTGGATATGCGAAAAACTATGCCAAATACATCGAAGCAGATGTAGATGCTGTACATCAATGTTTAGCGCAACAATTGCCAGATGAAACTGCAGCAATGCAGAGTTTTTCTCGAAAAACCACACGTGAAGCTCGTGATAGCCGCTTAACAATAGTGACATATTTAATTGTCCTTGCTTTGTTAGCGCTGCTAGTTGTGTGGTGGGTGCAAAAAGACTCTATGTTAAGTGGGATAGATTTATCCAAACCTACCGTAGAAGAAGTTGCAGCTGCAAATGTTGTTAGTCAAACAGAAGATTTATTAGAGCCAGAAATCGACCCTAACATGGCGTATTTAGAGCCAGCGGATCAGTTAAATGAACAGGCTGCCCTGCAAAATGAACAAAGCAACAACTCAGATTTGCCGGCATCATCAGTTCAACCTGTAGAGCCTACGAGTACCGATGTTGTAATGCTTGATAATGCGCAACAAAATGTGGTCGAGCCTGCGTTACAATCAGCATCCGCTTTGGTTGCTGATAATGTTGCTGCACAAGATGCTATTTCTATGAGCTTCAGTGCTGATTGTTGGGTGAATATCGTTGACGCAACAGGCAAAACCATTGTTGATGGTGTCAAAGGTGTTGATAGAGTGGTTGAAGCACAAGGCGTTGCCCCGTTCAAATTGATCTTAGGGGCTCCACAAGTTGTGACCCTTCAATTTAATGGTGAAAATGTCAGTTTAGCTGACTTTTCAGAAGGCAGTGTAGCGCGACTAACCTTGCCGAAAGTGTAACCTTGATTGTAATTAGATAAGCAGTAGAGCAACAGATTATGTATAACGAATCTCCAATCATCCGTCGTCCTTCGAGCCGCATTTATGTCGGCGATGTCCCTATCGGTGATGGCGCACCTATTGCAGTTCAGTCGATGACGAATACTAAAACGACTGATGTCGAAGCTACAGTTGCACAAATTCGCGCTCTTGAAAAAGTCGGTGCAGATATTGTGCGTGTTTCTGTGCCAACTATGGATGCAGCTGAAGCATTCAAAGTGATCAAGCAAAGTGTTAACGTGCCTTTGGTGGCAGATATTCACTTTGACTATCGTATTGCACTCAAAGTCGCAGAATACGGTGTTGATTGTTTACGTATTAACCCAGGAAATATTGGCAACGAAGAACGTATTCGCAACGTTGTTGAATGCGCGCGTGATAAAAATATTCCAATTCGAATTGGTGTTAATGGTGGTTCATTAGAAAAAGATTTAATGGATAAATACCATGAGCCAACACCAGAAGCACTGCTGGAATCAGCAATGCGACACGTGGATATTTTAGACCGCCTTAACTTTGACCAGTTTAAAGTCAGTGTTAAAGCATCGGATGTCTTTTTAGCGGTTGAGTCATACCGCTTATTGGCTAAGCAAATCAAACAACCTTTGCACTTAGGTATTACTGAAGCTGGCGGCGCTCGTGCAGGCTCAGTTAAATCAGCTGTTGGTTTAGGAATGCTATTAGCTGAAGGTATTGGTGATACCTTGCGTATTTCATTGGCAGCCGATCCCGTTGAAGAAATCAAAGTCGGTTTTGATATCTTAAAGTCGCTACGTATTCGCAGTCGTGGTATTAACTTTATTGCTTGTCCTTCATGCTCTCGTCAGGAGTTTGATGTAATCAATACTGTTAATGCACTTGAAATGCGTTTAGAAGACATTACTACTGCCATGGATGTTTCTATTATTGGTTGTGTGGTTAATGGCCCAGGCGAAGCATTAGTATCAGATATTGGGCTAACAGGTAGCCATGGTAAAAGTGGTTACTATGACGATGGTAAACGTCAAAAAGAGCGTTTTGATAACAATAATTTGGTGGATTCATTAGAAGCCAAAATCCGTGCAAAAGCGGCGATGATGCAAAATCGAATCGATATCAAAGACGCAACAGAATAAGTTTGCTTTACATGAAAAATACACCTTACCAGCGATGGTAGGTGTTTTTTTGTGTAAGGCGTGAAAATAAATTAAGGCTCTCGGTCATCGATTATTAATCGATCTAATAGAGCAAGTAAGTAGGCGAATCAACGTGGCAAAACAGATCCAAGCAATCCGCGGAATGAATGACATTCTGCCAACGCAAAGCCCATTATGGCAACAAGTCGAGTCGGTTATCCGCTCAACGGTTAGTGCTTATGGTTACAGCGAAATTCGAACTCCAATTGTTGAGTCTACTGACCTTTTTAAACGTTCAATTGGTGAAGTCACCGATATTGTTGAAAAAGAGATGTACACTTTTGCTGATCGCAATGAAGACAGCTTAACGCTGCGTCCAGAAGGTACAGCGTCTACTGTTCGTGCTGGTAATGAGCATGGTTTACTGTATAACCAAGAGCAACGTTTATGGTACATGGGTCCCATGTTCCGCCATGAGCGCCCTCAAAAAGGCCGCTACCGTCAATTCCACCAGTTTGGTGTAGAAGTGTATGGTATTCCAAGTGCTGATGTTGATGCTGAAGTATTAATGTTATCTGCACGCCTTTGGGATTCGTTTGGTATTAAAGAACACGTAAAACTGGAACTGAATACACTTGGTGATACAGCGGAACGTGCTGCTTATCGTGATGCGCTAATTGCATTTTTAGAGCAACACAAAGAACAATTAGATGAAGATTCTAAGCGTCGCATGTACTCAAACCCATTACGAGTATTAGATTCTAAATCACCGCAGGTTCAGGCTATTTTAACTGATGCACCAGCACTGATGGATTACTTAGGTGAAGAATCAAAAACACATTTTTCAACCTTATGTGAACTCTTAGACGCGGTTGGCATCGAATACACAGTTAACCCTCGTCTTGTTCGTGGATTAGATTACTATAATCGTACGGTTTTTGAGTGGGTAACAGACAGCTTAGGCTCGCAAGGTACTGTTCTTGCTGGTGGCCGTTATGATGGCTTAGTGGGTCAGTTAGGCGGTAAAGATACGCCTGCTGTTGGTTTTGCAATGGGCCTTGAGCGCATTGTATTACTACTGCAAACGCTAGAGCTTGATAAAGATGTGGCACCTGTTGTTGATGTTTATGTCACAGCAATGGGTGAAAAGTGTGTTGTTGAAGCAATTAAAATTGCTCAAGAGTTGCGTCAAAACCTGCCAACGCTTAAAGTCATGACTCATTGTGGTGGCGGTAACTTCAAAAAGCAGATGAAACGTGCAGATAGAAGTGGCGCTGAATACGCACTTATCATTGGTGAAGATGAAATTGCTAACCAGCAAGTCGCCGTTAAACCATTGAGAAATAAAAACGAACAACTTTTGGTTGCCCGAGCTGATTTGGCGACCACGATTAAATCATTATTTTAATGTCAGCGTGACGCTGATATAAAACAGAACTGAATAGAAAGGGGAAGTGCGCGTGGAAATTTATAGCACAGAAGAACAACAAGTCGATGCTATTAAGCAGTTCTGGAAAGATTACGGCAGCTCAATCATTGTTGGCGCTGTAGTAGGTCTGGGTGGATTATACGGTTGGAACTATTATTCTGACGTCAAATTAGAAAATGCAGAAGCCGCTTCTGAAGCATTCCAAAGTATCAGTGCTAATTCAGCTGATAGCGCAGCGGTAATGGCTGCAGTGAGCGAGTTTGGTCAACAACACGATCAACAAGGTTACCAAGCGTTGCTAGAGTTAATGGCGGCAAAAGCAGCTGTTGAAGCGGGTGATTTAGATAAAGCAGAAACTGCTTTTACAAAAATTATTGCTTCAAATCCAGGTGCTTCTTTAGCGTCACTAGCAACAATTCGTTTATCACGAGTTCAAGCTGAGCAAGGTAACTTAGGCACTGCACTTGCAACATTAGATCAAGTGACAGATGAAGCATTTAATGCACAGCGTGATGAATTGAAAGGTGACTTTTTAGTGCGTCAAGGCGATATGGATAAAGCACGAGTTGCTTATCAAGCTGCAATTGATAATGGCGGTGCATTAGCAAGCCCTGCGCTACAAATGAAGCTAGACAATTTAAACAAGGCATAAGGAATTAGCCGAATGAAGTCTTTATGCAAAACCTTGCTTGCTGCTGGATTAAGTGTCGCAATGCTATCGGCTTGCTCTTCAAGTGATACCGAAGAAGAAGTCGTAACAGAACTTACAGAAATTCAAGCCACTGTCTTTCCTGAAGTGAACTGGGAAGTAAACGTTGGCAATGGTGTAGGCGATTACTACTCGCAGTTAAAACCAGCTATTTTTTATGGTCACGTGTATGCCGCTGATCGTAATGGGACAGTTGTTGCTTATAATGAAGAAACTGGTGAAGTAGCTTGGCGTAAAGATTTAGCGTCAGAATTTAAAGATACTGCGCTGGCTAAAACAAAAGAAGCACGTATCGCTGCGGGTGTAACCGTTGGCCGTAACAAAGTATTTGTGGGTGGTGAGTCAGGTTTATTAGTTGCTTTAGATGCAAAAACGGGTGAAACCCAGTGGAGCGCTATCGCAAGTGGTGAGTTACTGTCAGTTCCTACGGTATCGGAAGATTCTGTCGCAGTGCATACCAGTGATGGTAACCTGGAGTCTTTTTCAATTGCAGATGGCACCAAGTTATGGAGTCATGAAATGCAACTACCTAACTTGACCCTTCGTGGAACAGGTTCTCCAGCATATGATTCTGGTGGTTTCTTCCTTGGTACTGCTGATGGTAAAATAGCGGTAGTAGTAAAAAATAACGGTCAAGTTGCTTGGGAACAAGCGGTATATAATCCAACCGGTGGTAACGAGTTTACTCGTATGGCCGATGTGGACATGACACCGTTAATTTTGGGCGATAATTTATACGCGGTAAGTTACAATGGTAACCTAGTGTCAATGGAGCTGAGAACGGGTCGTGTTGTTTGGACACGTAAGTATTCAAGCTTTAATGAATTGGCCTATGCAGGTGTTGGGCTATACTTAGTTGATGACCATAGTCGTATCTATTCAGTAGACAGACGAAATGGTTTAGAGCTTTGGAGTAATACTACGTTAACAAACCGTAGCTTAACATCTCCTGCCGTTATTGGTTCTTATATTGTTGTAGGTGACTTTGAAGGTTATCTACACTTTATCGACCGCAACACTGGCGAAGTTGCTGGGCGAGTTGAGGTTGATAGTGATGGTTTATTCTCACAACCGGTTGTGGTTGGAGACAAGGTATATGTACAAGGTCGTAGCGGAAAGCTAGCGACTGTTGTTCTGCCATAATTAAACCTGAAACCCTATTAGAGCCCCTGGAAGTGTGTTCCGGGGGCTTTTTATTTAAAAGTTTTTAGAGGCAAAATCATGATCCCTGTAGTGGCCCTTGTCGGGCGACCTAATGTTGGTAAGTCAACTTTATTTAACCGTCTTACTCGCACAAGAGATGCGCTTGTCGCCGATTTTCCAGGTTTAACTCGTGACCGTAAATATGGTCGTGCTTTTTTATCTGGTTACGAATTTATTGTGGTTGATACTGGCGGTATCGATGGCACTGAAGAAGGGATCGAAACCAAAATGGCTGAACAGTCGCTAGCGGCGATTGAAGAAGCTGATGTTGTACTGTTTTTAACGGATGCTCGTGCCGGCTTAACAGCAGCGGATTTAGCCATTGCTGAGCATTTACGAAGCCGTGATAAAACGACTTTCGTTGTTGCAAACAAAGTTGACGGTATTGATGCTGATTCTGCTTGTGCTGAATTTTGGTCACTGGGTTTAGGTGAAGTTTACCAAATGGCTGCGGCTCAAGGTCGTGGTGTCACAAACATGATTGAATACTCACTAGCACCGTATGCGGAAGCGATGGGTATCAAGCGTGAAGAAACAGATGAGCAAGACGAAGACGTTCGTGAGTATACCGAAGAAGAAGCTGAAGCTGAGCAAGAGCGCTTACAAAGTTTGCCAATCAAATTGGCTATTATCGGTAAACCCAATGTAGGTAAATCAACGCTGACTAACCGTATTTTAGGTGAAGAACGTGTTGTTGTTTATGATGCACCCGGTACGACTCGTGACAGTATTTATATTCCTATGGAACGTGAAGGTCGTGAGTACGTGTTGATTGATACTGCAGGTGTTCGCCGCCGTAGCAAAGTGCATGAAACAATCGAAAAATTCTCTGTTATTAAAACCCTGAAAGCGGTTGAGGATTCAAACGTTGTTCTGCTTGTTATCGATGCGCAAGACGGTATTACAGAGCAAGATCTTGGTCTATTAGGTTTTGCGTTAAACGCAGGGCGTGCAATTGTATTAGCAGTGAATAAATGGGATGGTCTTGACCAAGACTTTAAAGAAAGTGTTAAAAGCGAACTTGATCGCCGCTTAGGCTTTATTGATTTTGCCCGCATTCATTTTATTTCAGCACTTCATGGAACAGGCGTTGGCCATTTATATGAGTCTATTGAAGAAGCTTACGACAGTGCGACTCGTCGTGTGAGTACTTCAATGCTGACACGTATTATGCAAATGTCACAAGATGATCATCAGCCACCGTTAGTGCATGGTCGCCGTGTTAAATTGAAATATGCTCACGCAGGTGGATATAACCCGCCAATCGTCGTGGTGCATGGTAACCAAGTGAGCAAATTACCGGATTCATACAAACGCTATATGATGAATTACTTCCGTCGTTCATTAAAAGTGATTGGTACGCCGATTCAAATTCGTTTCCAAGAAGGTGCGAACCCGTTCCAAGGTAAGAACGAAAAGCTAACGATTAGCCAAGAGCGTCGACGTAAACGCGCTATGAGCCATATTAACAGCCGTAAAAAGTAGTATTAAACGGTATTTATTGCCAATAAAAAGCCTGAATGATGTTCAGGCTTTTTTTATGGCAGAAATTTATAGCTCACTATTTAACGTACTTTCTGTTTAGGTGCGCTTGTACGATGACTTCGTTGAGCTGTACTTCTTTGAGACGACATCCTTTGAGTTGACGCTTTATAAGATGAATTTCTTGATTGGGTCATCGTCTTATGAGTACTTGAACGGGTAGCACTTGTACGATTCGAAGCGTACTGTTTTGAGCTCGCTGCAGTTTTCATTTGATGTGATTTCACCTTATTTTGATGGCTTGATGCTTTCACGTTCGACGGGCTTTTATAGGCTGTCGACTTATGGGCACTTTTCTTCCCATGGGCGCTATTGTTCACATGTGTGCTTCTGTTCAAATGCGCCGCTTTATTCGCCGTTGTTGCCTTGTATGCTTTATCGGATTTAACCGATTTACTGACAGCATGCGCCTTATTGTGCTTCAGCGCTTTATTGACTCTTTGCTGCTGCGACTGCTTGGCATAATGTGATTTATTAAGCTGGCTGCTTTTGATGCCATGCTTAGTTGAATGATGAGCCACCTTGACCTTGTTATGACGTAGCTTATCGTAACGGTGGCTGACTTTCGGCGACTTATACGCAACACCTCGTCTATGAGTCGGATTATGCTTCCAACGCTTTGAGCCGCTGCTATAAGCTATTTTATGTGGCTTGCGGTAATAACGGGTGTGACGGTGATTAACCACGACAACTCGATGATGTGACCAATGGACTGCACCAAAAAAATAATTAAAGTTGATGTATACACTCGGCCCCCAATATATCGGACGATGTGGTCGATAGTAGGCGTAAGCGGGGTAATGCCAATAGACTGGTGGGTAAGCATGCCAGCGCCAGTGACCGTATACAATTCTTGGGTCATAAACCGGCACGTAAATGACTTCAGGTTTTGCCGGTTCAATAATGATTTGTTTTTCAACACGGGTAACGGTCATGTTATCCATATTATCGAAGCTATCAGCATCATCTGCTTGTTGTCTTAGTGTTTGAATACTTGCAAGAACACTTGCTTCATCTTGTAAAAATGCTTCCCCTAAATGTTGAGTCCAGGCTAAGTCTTCATTGAGCTTTTCAAGTACTGTAGGAAAGGCCACTAATGCGGTCACGCTTGGATCCCATGACTGTGATTCAGCTTGCAGCATCTTCTGCTCGCTTGATAAATGCTTGTGTTGTTCCTCCCAGCGACGAGCTTGTACAACTTCTAGCGGGTATGTCGATGCAATTAAAATATGCGTCAGTAAACTATCAGGATAAAGCGCTATTGGCGCGAGCATTTGCGCCAATTCAGCTTCAGATGGCAGAGTTTGTTGATACTGCGTGTCATTATTGTCAGAGGCGATGACCGAGAAAGGCACCAGCAAGCTCAGACTGATAATGCCAGCCTTGAGTAGCTTATGTGGAAAATGCAGTCGTCTCATAAAATCTCCAGATATCGAATATCGATACTTTGCGAATGATAGAACTAGCTTAACCAAGTGAAAATGAACGTAAGATGAAAGCGGCCATTATGAGCGTAGAAATTAATAGAAAAGTGACCACAAGGATGAGCAACAAATAATTAAAAGCACTATTTGCAGTAAAACATAGTGGCAGTAACAGCAACGAGGTTGAGTAAAACGAGTTTTTAGAAGAAAGCATTAGCGGCAGTTTTTAGCAATACGCTAGCCATTTATGATAATAGATTAGCAATCCTTAGCAAAAGTCTAGCAGCAGGTCAGCTACCCAATAATATCAGCGAGCAAAACTGAGCATAAATTTAGCGCCGCCATATTCGGCGGACTCATTTACAGTGAGTGTACCTTCATAGCTCGTGACTAAATCTTTCACAATGGCAAGTCCAATGCCATGACCTTGGTGGTAAGTATCAGCACGCATACCACGTTCAAAGATGGTCTCTTTTTGTTGCTCCGTTAAGCCTTTACCATCATCTTCAATAATAAAAAATAAACATGACTCCGATTGCGTTACTGACAAACACACTTGAGACTTCGCTGCTTTGCAGGCGTTATCGAGTAAATTACCTAACATTTCGCTTAGATCCGTTTCATCACCTTTAAATATCAACCCAGCTTGTGATTGATAATCAATATCTAATGATGAGTGTTGATGAATTTTCGATAATGTTCTAATCAGCTTCCCTGCGACCTCATCAATACTTACCCCTAAATGCCATGCAGTATTGGCTGACATTTTTGCTTTATTTAGCTGATAACTGATGATGTTGTTAATGTTGCTTGCTTGTTCTTTAGAGTCTTCACTTAAATCGCTTTGGCTTTGCAATACTGCTAATGGGGTTTTTAAGCTGTGGGCTAAATCGGCTAGTGCATTTCGATATCGCTGACGTTGCTGTTGTTCAGTGCTGAGTAAAACATTGAGCTGTTTTGCGACTGCATTTAGTTCAGCTGGGTAGTTAGAGTTCAGTCGAGTTTGCTGACCTTGATCTACCAGGGCGAGCTCACGCGTAAATTGGTTTAAGGGTTTTAACGTCCAGAATAGCCAAATTGCTTGGATTAGCACTAATACAAGCATCAAAATAATCAGCCAAGTCCACAATGTAGCGCTAAATTCGCTGATCTGTTTTTGATAATCAGCATCGTCCTTGATGATATGGACTGTAATAGGTAGCGGCGCGTTGGGTGTTTCAAAACTGACACTGAAACTATAAACCACATGATTGTTATCGCCATTGCCTGCCAAGTCATCAAAGCTTACTTGAGTCAGCTTTCCTTCCCCCATAGGTGGAGTAGGCAGCGCGAGTTCTGTTTTAGCTGGCGTTGGGAGGCTTAACCCAAAGAAAGACTCTGACTGCCACACCATTTGATTATCAGTAGTAATAAGAGCATATAGACCTGAGCCAATCACATTAAATTGATTTTCGAGTAAATAATTAGGCATGACTACGCTATTGTCTTTTACTTCTGCTACAGCTAACACAGAGTAAACATAAGCACGTAATTGTTGGTTAATTGATTGCGTTATTTGATGCTGAAAAGCGCTATTAACTGTCACACCAATTAATGGCAGTAACACCACAATTAGCAATAACCCGCTAAGCATTAGCCTTAACTTAAGCGAATCTAGCTGAGCAGATTTTAACGAAAATGACTTGTTCTTAAGCTGCACTAAATGAGTCAACTTAGATAATTGATTTGCGATAAACCTCGTCATTTTAGTGTGCATAAGATTAACTTAACGTGCGTAAGCGATAGCCTTGCCCACGCAAGGTTTCAATCAATTTATATTCACTGTTAGGGTCGAGCTTTTTTCGTAAACGGCGAATAAAAACTTCAATGACATTTGAGTCTAAATCAAAATCTTGATCATAAATATGCTCTATCAAAGTTGGTTTAGAAATCACTTCACCTTGATGCAACATGAAATATTCGAATAATTTAAATTCAGAGCTACTGAGAATAATTGACTCTTGATTATGGGTTAGTTCAAGCGTGCGTGTATTTAAATTAAATGGACCATTAGAAACAATAGGACTTGCCTGACCGACTGAACGGCGAATAAGCGCATTCAGGCGAGCAACCAGCTCTTCTGGCTGAAACGGCTTGGTGAGATAATCATCGGCCCCAGAATCTAACCCTAGGACCTTATCTTGCCAACCATCTCGGGCGGTGAGGATCAAAATAGGGTAATCAATTTGTTGATTGCGTAACTGAGTAATCAAACTTAATCCATCAATCTTAGGTAAACCCACATCAATAATAGCAGCATCGTAGGGATACTCTGTTGCTTGAAACAAGCCATCTTCACCATCCGATGATATATCGACACTGTAATTAGCTGCTTGTAAATGCTCGGTTAGGTTTCTTTGCAAGCCTAAATCATCTTCAACTAACAATATTCTCATGGTTAATTCCTCGAAACTGAACCGGTACGTGCATTCACGGTGGCGTAAAACACCATGCCTTTATTAGAAAGCAGTTTGACTCGATAGCCAGGAGAACCATTCACTGATGTTGACTGAACAGAAAGCACTTTGGCAGCGTATTGCCTTTTAGCAACTTGTGCCGCTTGCTGTGAACTGTTGATTGCTAATTTCTTAGGTTGATTTCGTTTATTTTGGTTCGGTGTTTGATGAGAAGCATGATGAGTTGATTGTCCCCATGCGATAGAAGAAACAGCTGAAATAGGCGCAGCTTGGGTTAATCCAATATTGAGAAAGCTCAACATTAGCGTTAACACAGGTATGCTTAATTTCATTGTTACTTTGCTCATTGCCAAATCCAATTCAATATTTATCTTTGAAATCAGTCATCAGTGTAAAAGATCCCTTTCAATATAGAAACATCTGCTATGTATGAAGTTGCATTCCCTTTGTGAAAATGAAGTATTGCGCGGCGAATATGAATGTAAGATGAATGGCCGTTTAATTGTATTTAATCACCAATTTCTGATGGTTAACTAGAACTTGTTATCAATATTCTACTTCCACTGTTCAGCTTGCATTCATTTTCAGTGTTCTTAAATAACCCTCATTAACGATACGGAATCACGGTGATTCAATCACCCATTGATGGCTGTGATATCAATTAAGAGGGAACACACATGAATAGACAATACCAATGTTTAAGACGTATTAGATTGTTCGCTATAAGCTCAATAAGTCGTTTTTTGATGCTAGTGCTGGGGGGTGCTTCGATGTCAGTAATGGCAAGTACTTCACAGCAAAGCATAATTGTCAGTGAGGGGCGTCAACTCTCAAGCATTGAGCAGGGGGATCCGTTTAAGGCTCAACATGGCGTATTGACTGAACAACAAAAAAGTACCCTGAATGAACTTGTGTTAAAAGAGAAGCAACAGCGACAAGCTGGTGAGTCCGCAGGAAAAAATCATGCAGAGAAACTGAGCCGCAGCGAGATCATAGCGCTTCGGGCAAGTGGTGTAATGTCTGCAAAAGTGCAAAAAGGCTTGCCTACAGCGCAAAGCTTATCGAATGGCACAGGGCTAAGTAAAATACAAAAGGCTCAGGTAAATCAGCAGGCTATTGTCGGTTATCGAGATTTTGAAATTTATGCCGCTTACAGTCGTTTATTTGATGATTTAGACGAAGATGGTTTTTACCAAACGTTTAGCGTGACCTTTGATGCCGATGTTTATGGTTTTACTCAAGGAGAGGCGGCTAATGTTTATGCCGAACTTTATTTAAGTCGTAATGGAGGCCCTTGGGAGCATTATTATTCTACCGATGTGTTTACTATCTATGGCGATGCTACCGATGACGATTACGAAGTATTAACGACATTAGCTCAAGGTTATAAAACTGATTATTACGATGTGTTGATTGATTTATATGAACTCGGGTACGAGGACATTGTGGCGACATTAAGTAGTGAAGAGTCTGATGGATTATATGCATTACCATTAGAAAGTAGTGATAGAGATAGGGTTTATGAGGAAGAATACGTTGAAGTGATTGAAACAGAGGTGCATGTCAGTGGCGGCAGTATGGCGTGGACTTCGTTACTCATACTCTTGTTGTTAGGTGTACAGCGAACAGTGTTACCAACAAAGCGATTAAATAACAATACTGATTAAACTTGCAACGATGGAAAGTCATAAACCAAATAACAAAATCCCGCTTAATGCGGGATTTTGTTATCAGTGATTTCTATCATTGGCCGTTTGGGGCCAATTACACCACCACTGATTTAATTTCACCTTGATGCAGCTTGGTCGTTAGCGTTTCGCCCGCTTTTACCTGTTGGGCATTTTGTAAAATATTGCCTTTACCATCACGAGTAATACTGTAACCACGGCTTAATGTCGCTAATGGGCTAACGGTTTCTAGTTGATGCGCACTGTAATTCACTTGCTGATTGGCATTTACTAGCCTTGCTTTCATTGCTTCTTTTAAACGATTGGTGAGATAACCCACTTTGTTTTGCTCTAAGGTTAGCTTATGAGCGGGTGATCGCTGTTGCAGTCGACTCTTAAGTTGTTGCTGAGCTAATGTTGCATTAGCAAGCTTATGACGCAGGGCTGATTCAAGCTTTAACTGCATCTCATCAAAGCGCTGCTCAAGTTGTTGTAGCTGCCTTTTAGGATCTTCACGTTGTAGCTGGTGGCTTAATTCACTGAGTTGCGCACTTTGATGTAATAAGTAATGACGCATTGATTGTCGTAACCGTGAAAAGGTCAAGTTAAGCTTTTGGGTCTTATTACCTTTATCATCTGATAATAACTCTGCGCCAGCAGAAGGCGTTGGAGCTCTTACATCTGCGACATAATCACTGATCGTGGTATCAATTTCATGACCTACCGCACTGACAACGGGCAGGGCGCTATTATAAATAGCATGGGCTAAGTCTTCATCGTTAAAGCACCATAAATCTTCTAAAGAGCCACCACCGCGGGTAAGCAATAAAATGTCGACCTCTAAACGTCTATTGGCCGTGGAGATTGCCTTGATGATTTGTTTCGCTGCAGTCGCGCCTTGTACTTGGGTTGGGTAAACGACCACTTCAATTGACGGGTCGCGAGTAGAAAGCACTTTAACCACATCTCTAACCGCAGCACCAGTGGCAGAAGTAATAACACCAATTCGTTGAATATTTTGCGGTAATGGTCGCTTGGTTTCTGTTGCAAATAAGCCTTCGGCAGCTAATTTAAGCTTAAGCGCTTCATATTGCTGTGCAAGTAATCCATCTCCAGCTGGCAGCATTGACTCTAAAAGTAATTGATAGTCGCCACGAGGTTCATAAACACTGATAGAACCTTTAACTAATACTTGTTGGCCATTAACAGGTTTAAATGGCACGGTTTGATTACGACCTTTAAACATCGCACAGCGAATTTGTGAGCGACTGTCTTTTAATGTCATATACCAATGACCTGAATTTGGGGAAACAAAGTTCGAGATTTCGGCCTCAAGCCACACCTTACCTAGCTCACCTTCAAGCAGCTGGCGGACTTCGCCGTTTAAACGGGAAACCGTGTAAACATTATTTTTCGAGCTTTTCATCAAATTCAACCGACTAAGAGTATTTTTTAACTATTTTCCATTTACCAACCTAAATATGCAAGGTATAATCCCGCCGCAATATTTACCCTTTCCAAACCCTACACTTTCTGGGAGATGTTGCATGTTAAGATTAAGAAATGACGCACTAACATTTGATGATGTACTACTTGTGCCTGCTCACTCAACCGTCCTCCCAAATACCGCTGTTCTAAAAACTCGTCTGACTAAAAAAATTGAATTAAACACCCCAATCGTTTCTGCTGCAATGGATACGGTCACTGAAGCTCGCTTAGCGATCGCCATGGCGCAAGAAGGTGGTTTAGGTTTTATTCATAAAAATATGACGATTGAACAACAAGCTGAAGAAGTTCGTAAAGTTAAAATTTACGAAGCGGGTATCGTTCAACAACCTGTAACCGTCACGCCAAGCACCACACTTGCTGAGTTAAAAGAATTAACTGAACGCAATGGCTTTGCTGGTTATCCAGTGATTAACGATGCTAATGAGCTTGTGGGTATTATTACTGGCCGTGACGTTCGCTTCATTACTGACTGGAGCCGTACTGTAGAGCAAGTTATGACGCCGAAAGATCGTCTAGTGACTGTGCTTGAAGGGACTAAGTTAGATGAAGTGCAAACACTAATGCATTCACACCGCGTTGAAAAAGTATTAGTGGTTGACGATAACTTTAAGCTAAAAGGCTTAATCACGGTTAAAGATTTCCAAAAAGCAGAGCGTAAGCCTAATGCATGTAAAGACGAATTAGGTCGTTTACGTGTTGGTGCAGCTGTTGGCGCAGGTGCTGGCAACGAAGAGCGTATTGCTGCGCTCGTTAAAGCGGGTGTTGACGTATTGCTGATTGATTCATCTCATGGTCACTCTGAAGGTGTGCTGCAACGTATTCGTGATACTCGTGCCTCATTCCCTGATTTACAAATCGTAGGTGGTAACGTTGCCACTGCTGAAGGCGCTTTAGCCCTAGTAGACGCTGGTGTTGATGCCGTTAAAGTGGGTATTGGCCCAGGTTCTATTTGTACCACTCGTATCGTTACTGGTGTGGGGGTGCCACAAATTACAGCGGTATCTGACGCTGCTGCAGCGGTTAAACATTTAGATATCCCAGTTATTGCTGATGGCGGTATTCGTTTCTCGGGTGACTTAGCTAAAGCCTTAGCTGCTGGTGCATCATGCATCATGGCAGGTTCAATGTTTGCGGGTACTGAAGAAGCACCGGGTGAAACAGAGCTATACAATGGCCGTGCTTATAAGTCATACCGTGGTATGGGCTCATTAGGTGCGATGACGCAAACTCAAGGGTCTTCTGACCGTTACTTCCAAAGCGACAACGCTGCTGACAAATTAGTACCTGAAGGTATTGAAGGGCGTGTTGCTTATAAAGGTAAGTTAAAAGAAATCATTCACCAACACATGGGCGGTTTACGTTCTTGTATGGGTCTGACGGGTTGCGCCACCATTAAAGAATTAAATGAAAAAGCTGAATTCGTAAAAATTACCTCAGCGGGTATGGGCGAGTCTCATGTTCATGACGTTACGATCAGTAAAGAAGCGCCGAATTATCGTAGCGGTTCTTAAATCATAAAGCGGCATATTGTTATGCCGCTTTTTTTCAAACTTTTCTCGTCAGTGGTGACTAACAATACACAATGAGACAAGGTTGAAGTACACCTACGAAGAATACTGTTTTTAAAAGTAAACCCAGATATAAGGTATCCCATGAGCAACATTCATGAGCATAAAATCCTGATCCTAGATTTTGGATCGCAATACACGCAGTTAATCGCCCGCCGTATTCGTGAAATCGGTGTTTATTGTGAGCTTTGGGCTTGGGATGTATCTGAGGAGCAAATTAAAGAATTTGCTCCAAACGGCATCATCTTAGCAGGTGGTCCAGAAAGTGTGACCGCAGAAAACTCACCACGTGCCTCTGAATATGTATTTAATGCCGGCGTGCCTGTCTTAGGCATTTGTTATGGCATGCAAACTATGTCTGAGCAGCTTGGCGGTAAAGTGATTCAAGGTGTAGGTGAAGGTGAGTTTGGCTACGCACAAGTTGAAATTCAAACTGAATCGGCGTTATTTAAAAGCATTGAAGATGCGATTAGCGCTGAAGGCAAACCTTTGCTTGATGTATGGATGAGTCACGGCGATAAAGTTTCTGAAATCCCAGAAGGTTTTGTGACTGTCGCTAAAACAGAAACCTGTCCATATGCTGCAATGGCGAATGAAGACAAGCGTTTTTACGGCGTTCAATTTCACCCAGAAGTTACCCATACTCGTCAAGGCAAGCGCATGCTTGAGCACTTTGCATTAGACATTTGTGGTTGTGATGCCAACTGGAAACCTTCTTCAATTATCGAAGATGCAATTGAACGTTTGAAAAAACAAATCGGTGATGATGAAGTTATCTTAGGCTTATCTGGCGGTGTTGATTCATCAGTAGTCGCTATGCTGCTTCACCGCGCCATTGGTGACAAATTAACGTGTGTGTTCGTGGATAACGGTTTACTACGTTTAAACGAAGCTAATCAAGTGATGGAAATGTTTGGTGACCACTTCGGACTGAACATTGTCCATGTTGACGCTGAAAATCGATTCTTAGACGCGATGGCTGGTGAAGCTGATCCAGAAGCTAAACGTAAAATCATTGGTCATGTATTTGTTGATATCTTCGATGAAGAATCAAAGAAATGTGTCAATGCTAAATGGTTAGCGCAAGGCACAATTTACCCTGACGTTATTGAATCAGCAGGCAGCGCCACCGGTAAAGCCCACGTGATTAAGTCTCATCACAATGTAGGCGGACTACCAGATGATATGGAGCTGGGTTTAGTAGAACCTTTACGTGAATTATTTAAAGATGAAGTCCGTAAGATTGGTTTAGAGCTAGGTCTGCCATACGACATGCTTTACCGTCATCCGTTCCCTGGACCGGGTTTAGGTGTGCGTGTTCTTGGTGAAGTGAAAAAAGAGTACTGTGACTTACTGCGTTTAGCTGATGCTATCTTTATTGAAGAACTGCATAAAGCAGATCTTTACCATAAAGTCAGCCAAGCCTTTACTGTATTCCTACCAGTACGCTCTGTAGGTGTTATGGGTGATGGCCGTAAATATGACTGGGTTGTTTCACTACGTGCAGTTGAAACTATCGACTTTATGACGGCGCATTGGGCACACTTACCATACGACTTCTTAGGTCGTGTATCGAACCGCATCATTAATGAAATCGATGGTATTTCACGTGTGGTTTACGATATCTCGGGTAAGCCACCTGCGACAATCGAATGGGAATAAGTTTCCATTAATTAAAAAAGGCGCTTAGGCGCCTTTTTTATTGAGATAAATTTATTGCTGTTTGCCGTATAATCTAATGAAGTTTGATGTATTGCCATACACGATAAGATTTAATGATTAAGCTATATGCAACAAGTTAAACATAGCAAAGCCTAAGAGATACTCATGACGTTAGAAAACAAAGTCCATATCAGCCAAAAGCAGCAAAGGAGTCAGGCTAAGCCATTAACTGCTGAAGAGTTAGCGGTACGTGCAGCTCAAGATGAAAAGTGGATGCGAGTGGCTTTAGCGCTGGCGACTAAAGCTGAAGAATTAGGTGAAGTGCCTGTTGGGGCTGTCTTGGTCAAAGACGATGTGCTTATTGCATCAGGATTTAATTTAAGTATTACTGAGCATGATCCTAGTGCCCATGCTGAAATGCAGTGCATAAGAGCGGCAGGCAAAGTGCTTGAAAACTACCGTATGTTAGGCGCCACGTTGTACGTTACCTTAGAACCATGCCCAATGTGCGCAGGCGCGATGGTCCACAGTCGAATTGAACGAGTGGTCTTTGGTGCTAAAGATTTAAAAACGGGCGCGGCGGGGAGTGTGATAAACCTACTACAAGACTCGCATTTTAATCATCAACTTAGCGTGGATTCAGGCGTATTAGCTGATGAGTGCGCGAGCCAATTAAGTCAGTTTTTTAAGCGACGCCGAGAAGAGAAAAAAGCGTTAAAAAAACAATTTAAAGCGCAATCAGACTTGTTGCTGCAAAAAGGCGAAGAATAGTTTTTGACGGTTAAGCATTTTGCGCTGCTTTAGCTTAATGATATTACGGCGGCGAGCGTTATTATTTCTTTTCATATTTCACCTGTTAACTTGTTGAAATCTATTATTTAAAATCTATTAGTTAAAAGTTATTCGTTAAAAGTTATTCGTTAAAGTCTCAGGCAGTAAAACCGAATGTGTTAAAACCTAAGGTGTTAAAACATAAGCTATTAGAACATAAGGTATAAGTGAAGACATTAGAACGAATGTCTTATAACCCCCTGAATCTTTCTTTTAATTGCATCAGTAAAGCCCTGTCGCTTAACGTTAATGGCGAGTCAGGCGTTCTCATTCAGTAGGGCACTCAAACGTCAGTATCATGTCCTGACACTATTAATACCAAGTAATTATGAATGCTTTATTAAATGACACTTCTTGACGTGTGCATGAGCTTATTGCGCCGATGATTTAAGGAGCTCGTTAGGCTTATCATCTTGCTGCTCTTCGGTAGTCGATTCTTGCTCGCTTGCCTCTTTGGCTTTTGACTCCGCGAGCATCGCTTGTTCTTTATTTTGATTATCAACCCAAACTAAGGTGTCGTAATAACGACGGATATTATCAACATAATGGGCAGCTTCGTTGCCTCTTGCGTAACCATAACGAGTATTTTTGTAATACTTACGCTGCTGCAATAACGGTAAAACTTGTTTTACATCGCGCCATGCGCTGGGATCTTTCCCCATACCTTGAGTGATTTTACGTGCATCTTCAACATGACCTAAGCCAATATTATATGACGCAAGAGCAAACCAAATTCGCTGGCTATCAGGAATAGACTCAGGCAAACGATCGATCATTTTTTGTAAGTATATCGCGCCGCCTCGAATACTTTGTTCAGCATCAAGTCGATTATCGACACCAACAGAGCTTGCCGTTGGTTGGGTTAACATCATCATGCCACGGACACCCGTAGGAGAGCGGGCGTGCGGGTTCCAATGAGACTCTTGATAACCGGTTGCAGCAAGTTTACGCCAATCTAAATCGCCAGCATGCTTTTCAAATAGTGCTTGATACTCTGGTAACACATTGTCGATAGCACGAATAAAAGCACGAGTATCCACATAGTCAAAACGCTTTACGTGGCCAAAGTATTTTTCGTTAAGGTGCTCTAGGGTGCCATTACGTTTTTGAATGTGCCAAAAAGACAGTAATGAACTCAGTAAATAATCGCTGTTAACTGGTGGCAGTAACCACACCACTTGGGTTTTCTCATCAAGGACAATACCTGCACGTAGTTCAGGTAAGTAGCGTTGGTTGATCAGTAAGCTGTTGGAATCTGCAATGGTATAAAGCACTTCGCCTGAGGCGACCATTGAAAATAGCTCTTCATTGTCGCCATCAACAATTTGTTTCCAAGACAAGTTCGGGTTGGATTGCTTTAACTTAATTAAGGTATCGACCGCGGCAGACTCTGAGATAACGCTAATGTCACCTTGTAGATCATTAAAGTCTCGTGGTTTAAGGTTCCCTGACTTGTATATTAAGACTTGGTTGACTTCATATAATGTGGGACCGAGAAGAAACTGCTCACGTCGATTGTTAGTCGTTGTGATCGCTGCGGCCACAATATCAATGTCATTTTGGCGTAATGCTTCAAATAGCTGCTGACGATTGTGGTAGGGCACCATTTCAAGAGGAACATTGAGATATTCAGCAAACTTAGCGGCCATTTCATAATCAAAGCCACTCTCACCTTGGTCTGAATTAAGGTAAGTTTGTGAGCCGTAAAGCGTCCCTACCTTTAACACGGTACGCTGCGGGAGCTGTTCAACATAGTCAGTGATAGTAATGTCAGCTCGATGACATCCACTGAGTAAAAAGTTGATTGAAATGATAGAGACTATCGTTAAGAGTTTACTCATATCCCTCTTTGTTAAATCCGTTAATGATAAATAGTCTTGTTATGGCTGCGTATCGCTAGGCAAGATTAAGTGTTGCTTGCTCTGATATTGCGGCTAGTTTTATGCCTATATCGATGCTGGTTTGCTAATCAGATTGTCCATAACCTGAATTAACATAACAGCGTTAACCTTTACGGTATAAATATACTGTAGCAGTAGTTTTGTATTTCACCTAGTCTGCTGGTGGTAACTGTTAAAATATACGGTTGAATTTATTAGTAAATTCGAATTTAAAAAAATAAAATTATCATAATTTGTTGCTGAAATAATAACACGATATTCAGCAGTTTATTTTTGATTGTTTTCGTTAACGGGAAACACTGTTCTAGCAAGCCTTCTTAGGTGATTTATATAGTCTGATTCCCTATAATAGCGCCAATTCTTACCCTACCAATATAATCAATAAGGTGAATTGACGTGATTGAGATCATTCGCGGAGCCCCAGCACTTTCAGCTTTTAGAGTTCAAAAGCTTATGGAGGCCTGCGAAAGCGCAGCCCTTCCTGTTGAGCAAATTTACGCTGAGTATATCCATTTAGCCGATTTAAGTGACAAGCTTGATGATAAAGAGTATCAGCAGCTTGAAACGATTTTAACTTACGGGCCTGCTATCGAATCTCATGCGCCAGAAGGTTCGTTATTTTTTGTTACCCCTCGTCCTGGCACCATTTCTCCTTGGTCATCTAAAGCAACCGATATCGCTAAAAACTGTGGCTTAAGCAAAGTAAAACGCTTAGAACGTGGTGTAGCTTATTACGTTGCCGGTACCTCATTAACTACCGAACAACTTGAGCAAGTAAAAGGCTTAATCCATGATCGTATGGTTGAAGTGATTTTACCTGAGTTTGCCGCAGCATCAGTGTTATTTGAACGCACTGAGCCGCTACCGTTTAAGAGTATTAATATTCTTGCTGAAGGTCGCCGTGCATTAGAAGTTGCCAACGTAGAACTAGGTTTAGCCCTAGCAGAAGATGAAATTGATTACTTAGTCGATAACTTCGTACGTTTAAACCGTAACCCTAACGACATTGAATTAATGATGTTTGCACAGGCGAACTCAGAGCATTGTCGTCATAAAATCTTTAATGCTGACTGGACTATTGACGGTGAAGTTCAGCCAAAATCATTATTTAAAATGATTAAAAACACCTTTGAGGTGACACCTGATAACGTGTTATCGGCTTATAAAGATAACGCTGCGGTAATGAACGGTAGCGTTGCGGGTCGCTTCTTCCCTGATCAAGACGGTGTGTATAACTATCACACTGAGCCAATGCATATTTTGATGAAGGTTGAAACCCATAACCACCCAACAGCCATCAGCCCATACCCAGGTGCGGCAACAGGTTCAGGTGGTGAAATTCGTGATGAAGGCGCTACAGGCCGTGGCTCAAAACCTAAAGCGGGCTTAACTGGTTTTAGTGTTTCTAACCTTAAAATCCCTGGTTTTGTACAGCCATGGGAAGGCGATTACGGCAAACCTAGCCGTATTGTTACTCCGTTAGAAATTATGACAGAAGGCCCATTAGGTGGCGCTGCTTTTAACAACGAATTTGGTCGTCCAGCACTTGTGGGTTACTTCCGTACTTACGAGCAAGAAGTATCAAGCCACAACGGTGTTGAAGTTCGTGGTTACCACAAGCCAATTATGCTTGCTGGTGGTTTAGGTAACATTCGTGAAGATCATGTTCAAAAAGGCGAAATCACCGTAGGCGCTAAGCTTATTGTTTTAGGTGGCCCAGCAATGAACATTGGTTTAGGTGGTGGTGCTGCTTCATCAATGGCATCAGGCCAATCTAGTGAAGATTTAGACTTTGCTTCAGTACAACGTGAAAACCCAGAAATGGAACGCCGTTGTCAGGAAGTGATCGACCGCTGCTGGCAAATGGGTGATGACAACCCAATTCAATTTATTCACGATGTGGGCGCTGGCGGATTATCAAATGCCTTCCCTGAGCTTGTGAATGACGCTGATCGTGGCGCATTGTTTAACTTACGTAACGTGCCTTCAGACGAGCCAGGCATGAGCCCACTTGAGATTTGGTGTAACGAATCTCAAGAGCGTTATGTGTTATCTGTTGCGCCTGAAAACTTAGAAACCTTCAGACAGATTTGTGAGCGTGAACGTGCTCCATTTTCTGTAGTGGGTGACGCAACTGAAGAGCAGCACTTAACCCTTGAAGATAGCCACTTTGATAACAAGCCAATTGATTTACCGCTTGAAGTGCTATTAGGCAAGGCGCCTAAAATGAGCCGTGATGTGGTCTCGGCTAAAGCTAAATCGCCAGCGCTTAATCAAGCAGAAATAAATGTAAAAGATGCGGTTTCTCGTATCCTACATTTACCAACGGTTGCAGATAAATCATTCCTTATCACCATTGGCGACCGTTCAGTGACAGGTTTAGTTAACCGTGACCAAATGGTTGGCCCTTGGCAGGTTCCAGTTGCCGATTGTGCTGTTACTGCGTCAAGCTTTGACAGCTACGCTGGTGAAGCTATGTCGATTGGTGAGCGTACACCGCTTGCACTACTTGATTTTGGCGCATCAGCGCGTATGGCTGTAGCAGAATCAATCTTAAACATTGCTGGTACTGATATTGGCTCATTCAAAGACATTAAATTGTCAGCTAACTGGATGTCAGCAGCAGGTCACCCAGGTGAAGATGCGGGTCTTTATGAAGCAGTAAAAGCTGTCGGTGAAGAACTTTGTCCAGAGCTTGAGTTAACTATCCCTGTGGGTAAAGACTCAATGTCGATGAAGACTGCGTGGAATGATGCAGGTCAAGACAAAACAGTCACATCGCCAATGTCGTTAGTTATCACTGCTTTTGGTGTGGTAAAAGACATTCGTCATACTGTTACACCAGAGCTTCGCACAAACAAAGGCGAAACTGAGCTGTTATTGGTTGATTTGGCCAAAGGTCAAAACCGTTTAGGCGGTTCTTGTTTAGCACAAGTATTCAGCCAACTGGGTGATGTTGCGCCAGATTTAGATGATGCTGCAAGCTTACGTGGATTCTTCGAAGTCATTCAGCCATTAGTCGCTGAGCAAAAAGTGATGGCTTACCATGACCGCAGTGACGGTGGCTTATTCACCACATTAGTGGAAATGGCATTTGCTGGTAACACTGGCCTAAACATCGATTTAGCAGCACTGAAAGGTAACGACCTTGAACGTTTATTTAACGAAGAACTAGGTGCGGTTATCCAAGTGGCTAAAGCAGATAGCGCAGCGATTAAAGCGCAATTTGCCGCTGCTGGCGTTGATTGCCATAGCGTTGCGACATTAACGACTGACGATAACATCACAGTGGTTGACGGTGAACGTGCAGTATTCAGTGATTCCCGTGTATCGCTTCGTACTATGTGGTCAGAAACCACTTACCGTATGCAAGCCATGCGTGATAACCCAGAATGCGCCAAAGAAGAATTTGAGCTTAAACAGCAAGCTAAAGACCCAGGTCTAACAGTTAAATTAGGCTTTAACCCAAGTGAAGATGTAGCAGCACCTTATATCTTAAAAGGCGCAGCACCTAAGATGGCGATTATTCGTGAGCAAGGCGTTAACTCTCACGTTGAAATGGCAGCCGCATTTGACCGCGCAGGTTTTGAAAGCCGCGATGTTCATATGTCAGACATCTTATCGGGTCGCATTAGTCTTGAAGAGTTCCAAGGTCTAGTAGCTTGTGGTGGTTTCTCATACGGTGACGTACTGGGCGCTGGTGAAGGCTGGGCTAAGTCAATCTTATTTAACGAGCGTGCTCGCAGTGAGTTTTCTCAGTTCTTTGAGCGTGATGCGACATTAGCGCTGGGTGTTTGTAATGGTTGTCAGATGTTATCTAACCTGAAAGAAATCATTCCAGGTAGTGAACATTGGCCACACTTTGTCCGTAACCGTTCAGAGCGTTTTGAAGCCCGTGCTAGTTTGGTTGAAGTGCAAAAGAGTCCATCAATCTTCTTTGAAGGAATGGAAGGTTCACGCATGCCAATCGCTGTATCACACGGTGAAGGTCGCGCTGAATTTAAATCTGTTGAAGCATTAGCAGCAGCTGAAGCATCAGGTACAGTGGCACTGCGTTATGTTGACGGTAACGGTCAAATCGCAACGCAATACCCACAAAACCCGAATGGTTCGCCAAATGCAATTACTGCACTAACGACAACAGATGGTCGAGTAACCATCATGATGCCGCATCCAGAGCGTGTATTCAGAACCGTTGCTAACTCATGGCACCCAGACGAGTGGGCAGAAGACAGCCCATGGATGCGTATGTTCCGTAATGCACGCGTTAAGTTAGGTTAAGTTGTAACTTAACCTAGTATTGAGTGAACAGCAAAAAGGCGACCAAATGGTCGCCTTTTTTATTGTATGGGATTTGTGTAGGGAGTATTGCTAACTCATTTTTTGACCGAAATGAGTTTAAATGCCTTGTTAGCAATTATTTATACAAGCTTTCAACGTATTTATGGGTTGGTTCTTCAAGGAGATCCTGAGGATGATCTCCACCGAATGTTAACCACTTACTTTTACCTGTGTACGTTGTATTTCCAATCTCTTTTTGGGTCTGTGAATCGTAAGTAATAATTTGAATTTCGATTTTATCCGATTTTCCAGACCATTCTGTAGCCCTATCTTCCCAATGCAAAATAATAGGTTGAACAAAGTATCCATATACATTCGTATCAATAGATTCTAAACAGTCCTTACCTTTACAGTCAGTTGTAATAGTTACTTTAGAAGTGTTTTTAGAAAAGGCACTTCTAACTGCATTTGCAGTCATTCGACCAGAATTTCTATATTCAGTTTCATCATACCAACCATTTTCTGGTGTTGAGATTAGAACGCCCTTATTTTGATCTAATTTTACTTCAGGTGATTGGAATTCATTATGTTTAAAAGATGAACTACAACCTGAAAGAAAGATTATTGCAGTTCCAAACATTACCAAATTGCGATTCATATAGTTACTCCCTGTTTAATTGCTTGTTATAAGCACTTTTAACAAAGGCTGTAAAATTATTTATTGTATATGCAGGTGGACACATAGTTAATCCTGACTCTGGATTATAAGAGAAAGTCATATTAATTTGATACTCACTATCCAAAGGAAGACATCCTGTACCAACACCTGTTGGTTCCGTTTTAAACGGAGAAGTTGACAAATTACCGTTTAGAAATACTTTACCGTTTTTAATTAATTCAAAGGTGAAAATAAGCTTGGTAAAATCAGGATGCTTTTGATCGATGAGAGGAACCAATATTTCAAACGGTGTACATGAAAGATATTCTTTATGTGGAGTGCGTTCTTTTTCAGGTATATCGTACCATCTAGATACTGATACTCTCATTTTCTCAGCATCTTCAAATGAAAGAGTTGCAGGTGTGCCTGCTAAAACATTTGAACTAAATATGAAAAAGATAAATATACCTAAAAACTTCATCGGACTCCCTGTGCTTACGCCCTAATAATGGGCATAAAATTGTTGGCTAAAATGTTGAGGAGCAAAAACAGCAAACTGTTTTTAGTCCTTATTTATTAGGTTGTTATATGGCATTTTGCTTAATGCCTGCCTCACGTTCTTAGTTTAGGTAGATGAAGTAACTAAAGCCTTGTTTAAACTCATGATAAATAGTGTATTCTCCATGAGTTATTAGCCTCTGCATTTCTTCACACATACCATTTTATGATTCTTCATAGGTTGGCTAGTAAGCAATTTCCCAGTTGCCGGGAGATACATAAAATATCTCTTTGTCTAGCAAATGACGTTTACTAGAACCTTTTATCGAATATGCACGAATGCCTTTGTCACTACAATCTTCAGCTGGTACTAATTTCTGAACCTCTATTTTTATGAGCCCATCTTCAGGCTAGTATTTAAGGTTGGCACAACTAGCTAGAAATAAGAGTGAAATTGTGAGGATGAATCGCATAGCTTCCGTTGCCTGGCGTTGTTAAGAGCTGCCACGTTTTATACCGGATGATAGTAACAATAATACACCCGCAATAAATGAAAATTGTATAACACCGATATATGTACGATTCGAATAACTGGTACAAAACATAGATTTTTTAACTACATCAGTTAATGTTTCTCTTATTGTTGAGTCAACAAAACACGGCATTGCAGCCAAAAGGATTATGATCCCGCAAATGCTAAATGTTGTAATTGATATATTTATTCCAAGCTGGAACTTAGTTTTCTTTTTGAATCGGTGATAAAAAGAATAAGCTGTTAGCACAAGTAAAGCCAGAAATGCCATTGTGTAAACAAAATTGAATGGCATCTTAAAAGCATTAACCCCAACAAAATGCTCATCTCGAATAGCATTCATTGTTGCAAAGATAAAGAATGATGGAAGTAACATAGCTCCATAGATCGTGGTAAGAATATTAACGATGCTCATTACAATTCCCCCTCTTAACGCCTTACTAATGGGCGCAAAAATGCTTGACTAAACTTTGGAACGCAGTGACAAAAGCCAAGCTTTATTTGTCCTGTTTGAGTGGCTTGTTATATTCGCTTTCGAAGCCCCAACCATCACTTTTCCCGCCGTGTTTTGTAGCTATGTCCGCAAAAGTCACCTCTACATGTGTAATATTTTCATGCGTCGGTGCCATGTTGACAGATACGTATACATCAAAGCCTTTCGAAACATCATTAGTATAAATTTTAACTTTAATGTTTTCGTACGAATGGTCGACTTCATATGCCATTTTTACAGCGGACTCTTCGTCGTTAAAAAGATGAAAGAAGTCTATTTCATATTCTCTATTTAGGTTTACTCCACGCTCAAACATGCTTTGTAATACTTGACCGTTTTCGTCATTTGGGTACTGCATTTCTTTTCCTAAAACATTAAAAGAGACGAATATGATTAGAGATAAATATATTGTACGCACAACCGATCTTCCCTGCGAATATAACGCCGCATTAAGGTGTGAGCGGCGCTTGGCTATACTTGAGCGAAGCGAAACTGGCAAGTGTTGCGAATCACTCTTAAATGCTTTGTTATGATTGTACTTCTGGGTGTTCACCAAAAGCCGATTTATCATATTTTCCAAACAACTCCTTTTGCCACTCAGCGTCAATATGTAGGTGTTCCAATAAGGAATAGCGTTCAACCAGTTGGTGATATTTATAGTATGGGTCTAGAGGATCTACAACTACACAATTGATGGCTAATAATTGGATAACTTCCTTATTTAAGAAAGAGCGAACAATGTTGGAGTAAAATTTCTCGGTTCTAGTAACTTTTTTTTCGACCGCGGCTTCAAACAGCATTGGTTCAGCATCGAACCGACTATTTTCCAAAATAAACTTGAGTATATGGTAAAGAACCCTGAAGTAGTGGCTCGTATCGCTTGAAGATTCACGCATCTTAGCGACTCTTTTCTCAATTGTATTACCAGTACCATTTTTAATCACTGCACTATGCAGCTTCATGATTTTTGAAGCTTGCGGGCGGTCCATGACTAACAAACGCTCATTCAATCCGTCAAAGACGGTATTGAGTTGGTTTAGTAAAGAAAAGAATGTGTCTTCAAATCGCTTTTTTTCTTGAGTTAGCGCCTGTTCTTTTTGAGCCTTCTCAGTTTCCTTGAGCACTTTCTGAGTTTCAGATAATTCGGTCTTTTGAATTAGTACCGATTGAGTTAACCAATAGAAAGCCAATAAGGCTATCAGTGGATTTAAAATGCCACCAATAAAGTCCCCAAAAGTGCCCCAAATCGAACTATCAGTCGAGAGAGAAAGATCATTTATAAAATAAAACCAAACTAAATAAGCCGTAGGTATCAGAGCTATTAGAGAAAACGCCAATATTTTTGCTCTTTTTATACTCTTTGCTAAGTCACTAATTTCCAATATTACCTCCAAAATCATAACGCCCCACTAAGGGGCTAATAAATAGTTTGCTAAAATTGTGAAGCGAAGCGGAACCAAGCAAACTGTTTTTAGTCCCGCTTAAGTGACTTGTTAGGTAACGTTTTGATTAGCGTCTAAGTTTGATTTTAAATCAACAGGACTAATATCAAAACCTGTAGCGTTTTTACCAGACCAATTTATGCCTACAAGTAAACCATCTCGATTTAAACCATCAATCCACTTTTCATAAAAGTCTTTAAATGGGATCGCTACAGGTTTAAATAAGCTGTAATTCTCAGAGTTCTTAATTATCAATTCGGCTCTTGATTCAGACGACCAAAATGGCATAGCCCTTTTACCTTCAGAATTTAAAGGCGCAGGAAAACCTTGGGCATCCTTAATTCCCCAAACGATACCACTTTTAATAACTTCAGAATAAAAAACTGAAGCTTGTGATGATGATTGACCCATAGTTACCTAACAGCTTATTATATAGCTGCTCGATAATCTTCCGGTTGAAATTCGGCTTAACAGCAACCATGCCAAGCCAACCGACTGTTTAGTATGGATAAAACGAAAATTTAACCCCCTTTTTATTAATATCAAGCCCGCAAAAGTGAGCGCTTTGATGTAGAGGTCTCTACAACCTTTTATCAATAACTTTAGATTCAACAACTTATCAAATAACTAGAAGTTTATCGAGCGTAAATCAGCCAGTTTTTACTCTCTTTACTCAAGAATCATTCGTGTAAAATGATAACTGTATATCTATCTAGTGCTTTAAGGTCAGATATAGTGAGCAATACATTAGAAAATATAAGGTGATATTTCCACTCTCCGCCACATGAGTTTCTCTTGCTAGCTCGTTAGGGGAAAAAGCGAGTTACGAACACTAACTTTATACCTTATTCAAATTGGCTTATTTACTTAAAGGCAACACCACAAGCTAATCCATTGCTTGCCGCTAGGATGTTCTGAACGAGCGAAATGTCGTGAACACATGGTCAATGATGTTCCCGACATCATCATGACATTTCCCATAACCTATGGGTCAGATGTGAAAGAGCGACCTTATGTGCAGATGCATCCAAGACACGCCGTAAACACATCCATGTTTTCGAAGGTCTTGAACGCATCTTCACTGGGTTTATTGTCTCTTCGATTTGGCTGTGTTTGTGACAAATTAAAGAGCTAAACAGCTCAAGTTGTATAGGTGTTTTGTTCTTCTTAGAATGCACAATTTGAATTGAGGTAAGCAACGCCCCATCGGAAGTGTTAGTGATTTTTGCAGCTTGCTGTAGCAGGCTGCAAAAGAAGGTTAACGCTGGATGATTCTCCGTTGGAAATTTTGCTGTTTAAATTTCGCCGGAGCTGCGGGGCGTAGCTCTTAGCGAAAAGTAAGAGGGAGTAGCAGTTCACTCCCTTTTAGTCTGGTGTGTGCGAAGCGCCACGACGTTAATCTAAACGAAGTTTGGAAAATGCCACGTTCCACAAGTAGAGATAAGTAACTCTCTGTTGAAGTTGAGTAACCCCTGTGTCTAAAGATACTTTTGAAACCAGTTTACTAACTCCAAGTTGACCTTGTCTTTGCTGTTTCTCAAGTAATGGTCATCAGAATATAGCACCAGTTTATGGGGAATATCATATTTGGTTAATGCATCAGCAAGTACAATGGATTGGTCCGCTGCAACACGTTTATCTTTGGTGCCGTGGATCAGTAAGATAGGTACATTGGGGGATAAATCATTGACCCAATTGATAACAGAGCGTTTCGATAACTCTGCATCTTTTTTGAGCCCATAATAAGGAATTCGTTTTTTATAAACATTTTCCATTTCTGGGCGTTCTAGTAACCCTTGTTGTAAATCTGATACGCCCGCAATTGTAGCAATTGCTTTGATGCCGCTTGCTTGTTTCATGGCTAAATGTGTCTGCATACCGCCGCGGCTGCCTCCGTACATGCCAATGCGCTGCGGATCTGCGCCTTCAGTATTGGGGATTAAATCGAGTAGAGCAATAACGTCACTCACATCTTTTCCGCCAAATTCATCTTTAGCACTTGGCTGCTTAACATGAACTCCACGGTATTGACTCCCGATGATGACAAAGCCTTGCTCTACAATCGGAAATAATTCGTACATCATCGTGCCAAAGACAACACTGCCAAAGTTGCCGTTACCACCGCGGTTATAAATTAAAACGGGTAACTTAGCTTCAGGCTCTTTGGGTTTTATGACATAGCCCATCACCTCGGTATTATTTACCGTATAACTAAATGTGCTACAAGATAAATTCGCTTTAAAGTGATTGAACTTTTCTGTGCCAAACGTGGCATCAAATTGTGATAATGCTTTATTGAATTTGTGTTCAATTTTTAATTTCTTTCGATACTTTTCTTCCATGAATTTATGCCAAGTATCGTAGTCAGCAAAAATAGTACTAAAGCAATTTGTCTGATTACTGACGCTATCATCGTTAATTAACTTATTTGCTTGAGCGCTGAAGGAAGAGAATAAGAAGGTAAATAGAAGAAAATACTTTATCACGTGAACTCCATGTCTGTGATTAAACTTCTTTTGATGTGTATGTAATAGGCCAGCTAGCTTAAGTGATTGATAAGATTAAATCAACGGAGAGAATTTGTTTAATAAATTCAAGTTTAATGGTTTTTCGAATGTTTCATTTGAATTGAGGTAAGCAAGAAAATCGCATGAGTCTGGCCACGGCCTTTTCTCGCACATCCATGTGCTTCAAGGCAGTTAGTGTATCCTTCACTTAAGATGCCAGCTAGCTTTCGAGGGGAAGGGTGACTCTTTGGCATCCATCCCATCGTGACATTCGTAATTCTCTATACATCAGACGCCCCATCGGAAGCGTTAGTGATTTTTGTAGCTTAACGAAGCGGGCTGCAAAAGAAGGTTAACGCTGGATGATTCTCCGTTGGAAATTTTGCTGTTTAAATTTCGCCGGAGCGCTGAGGGATTGTTAAGGGGGACAAGCGCTTTCCCCCTTAGCTCTGGTGTGGGCGAAGCGCCACGACGTTGACTTAATCCAAACGGATTTTGACGGTTGGTCAAACCTTAGCCAAAAGTTGATCAACAACTCAATATCAAACGTATGTTTGAATACTTCTTACTTTAAATAAAGAAAGTTTAGATATAGAAACTTGAGATAAAGAAAGACATCAATAAGGGGCATTAAAAAGCCCCTTAGAATCGAAACTCTAAAGGGCTAGTCAATACTCTATGTTGCAAGTGATCTGCAAGAGCTGTTTTGCGCTAACAAAACATCAAGGGTAATGTCGAGTAGAGTCAGCAAGCAATTGCATACTTTAATCTACCTTTCATTGTATTGCCGCCAATGGGTGTCTAAAGCTAAGACACAAACATGAGCAACAATATAAAACGGTTTAGTACGCTTGGTACATTTCAACAAATACTTTTTTGTAGCTGTTGATGAAACGCTCAAATAATTTAGTCATGTGCTAAATCTCCACTCAGTAATATTAAAATTAGTAGAGTTGGGGATGCAACTTGATGTCCATTTTGTTCAAGTCCAATCGACCTTCTCTGAATACAAGGAGAATTCTATATTCTCCTTGTAAAACACTCAAACGAAATAAATTAATCTTAGCTATTAGTATAACTTATCCGAAACTTAAGGTTTATATTGGTTGAAATGTTATTTAAGCTCTTATCCTCCTGATTTTTAACGTTATTAAATGTTGAGTAGTATCTGTTTAGGTGTAGATAATCTAAGTCTTAAATGTTAAATGTTTATTTTTTGCTTTAGGAGGGCTTTGATTAGTTTTAGGTGGTTTAGAGATGTTGATTTTACAAAAATGTAAACAAATCCCTAGCAGTTATTTGAGTTGAGGTCAACACCTAATAAGTGGTACTTTGCGCCCATGCTCAAAACCCGTAAAAAACCACATTTTTATTGCTGAATATGTTGATTGGAGTCAAATTTCGGTGATATAAATTACAGGTCTACAGTATTTGGTTTTTTATTTAAGTTGTTGATATTTAATGATTAATCATTATTGGTGGTTTTAGTTTTGTAGTGTTAAGTCACTTTTTACGCTTAAGTGTGATAAATGTCTCATTTACGAGGTGTTTTAACAAGATAAACTACCCACGAGATTGAGATGAAATAAAGCTTGTGTTTAACAAGTTGTTAACGTGGCAATGTTGCTACTTAAAGTATTTTAAATTTTTTCCTGCAATGGCACTTGTTGTGATTGATGGGAATCATCATGGCATTTGGATGTACCGAGTAAGGAGTCGCCAATGATTATTGAAGAGGTTGTAGAGCTGTCACGATTGCAGTTCGCGCTAACAGCCATGTATCACTTTCTGTTTGTACCTTTAACCTTAGGTTTAGCCTTTATTTTGGCGATCATGGAGTCACTTTATGTGATGACTGATAATCAAATTTATAAAGATATGACTAAGTTCTGGGGTAAGTTGTTCGGGATTAACTTTGCACTCGGTGTGACAACCGGTTTAGCAATGGAATTCCAGTTTGGTACTAACTGGTCATATTTCTCACATTATGTGGGTGATATCTTTGGTGCCCCATTAGCAATTGAAGGCTTAATGGCATTCTTCTTAGAGTCTACTCTAGTGGGTATGTTCTTCTTCGGTTGGGATCGTTTCAGTAAGCGCCAACATTTAGCTGTCACTTGGTTAGTTGCTATTGGCTCTAACATGTCAGCGCTATGGATTTTGATCGCAAACGGTTGGATGCAAAACCCAGTTGGGTCAGTATTCAATTACGAAACAATGCGTATGGAAATGACTAGTTTTGCTGAAGTGGTATTTAACCCTGTAGCACAAGTTAAGTTCGTTCATACGGTTGCATCAGGTTATGTTGCCGGTGCAATGTTCGTTCTTGCAATTAGTTCATACTACATCCTTAAAGGCCGTGATTTACCATTTGCGCGTCGTTCATTTGCGATTGCAGCAAGTTTCGGTATGGCTGCGATTTTATCGGTTATCGTACTAGGCGATGAATCTGGCTATAAAGTAGGTGAAGTACAACGCGTTAAGTTAGCGGCAATTGAAGCGGAATGGCACACTGAGCCAGCTCCAGCAGCATTTACTGCGGTAGGTTTCCCGAATCAAGAAAAAATGGAAACTGACTTTGCTCTAAAAATCCCTTATGCGATGGGTATCATTGCTACGCGTTCTTTAGATGAGCAAGTCACAGGTATCATCGACTTAATTGATGAACATGAAGTGCGCATTCGTAACGGTATGATTGCTTATTCATTCCTTGAAAGACTGCGTGCAGGTGACGAAAGTCCACAACTACGTGAAGACTTTGAAGCGGTAAAAGGCGACTTAGGCTATGGCTTATTGTTGAAGCGTTATACTGAAAATGTAGTTGATGCGACAGAAGAGCAAATTAAAGCTGCTGCGAAAGACTCTATCCCTAACGTTGCGCCTATGTTCTGGTCATTCCGTGTGATGGTTGGTGCTGGTGTGATTATGTTATTCGTGTTTGCTGCGGCATTCTGGCAAAGCACGCGTCACAAGATTGAAGAAAAACCTTGGGTACTTAAAGCGGCGCTATACAGCTTACCACTACCTTGGATTGCGATTGAGTGTGGTTGGTTCGTGGCTGAGTACGGACGTCAACCTTGGACGATTTCAGAAGTGTTGCCGACCTTTATGTCTGCATCAAGTCTAACAACGTCTGATCTATGGTTCAGTATCATTTCTATCACTGTGTTCTACTCGATTCTATTAGTGATTGAATTGTTCTTAATGTTTAAGTTTGCTCGTCTTGGCCCATCAAGCCTTAAGACTGGTAGATATCATTTTGAAAACCAAGATGCTTAATCTGAGGACCTGATTATGTTTGATTATGAAATGCTAAGATTTATCTGGTGGGCTCTGGTTGGCGTATTGCTAGTTGGGTTTGCTGTGACAGATGGTTTTGATATGGGTGTGGGTGCGTTATTACCTATCATTGGTAAAGATGACACTGACCGCCGTATTATGATCAACACCATTGCTCCTCACTGGGATGGTAACCAAGTTTGGTTAATCACCGCTGGTGGTGCGTTATTTGCTGCTTGGCCTATGGTTTACGGTGTATCTTTCTCTGGCTTCTATGTGGCTATGATGTTGGTACTGTTTGCGTTATTCCTACGTCCTGTTGGTTTTGATTACCGCTCAAAAATTGAAGATCCAAGATGGCGTAAGTCGTGGGATTGGGCGTTATTCGTTGGCGGATTTGTTCCACCACTGATTATCGGTGTTGCGTTTGGTAACTTACTCCAAGGCGTACCGTTTAATTTTGACGAATTTTTACGTGCGACATACCACGGTGGCTTAATTGGTTTATTAAACCCATTCGGTTTACTTGCTGGTTTAATCAGTGCATTAATGGTGATGATGCAAGGTGCATCATGGCTACAAATGAAAACTGAAGGTGAGCTACGTGTTCGTGCTGCTAAAGCGGCGCAAATTTGTGGCTTACTTGTGACGGTACTATTTGCTGCTGCAGGTGTTTGGTTAGTTAATGGTATTGATGGCTATGTTATTACTTCGGTAATTGACACTGCGGGCCCTTCAAACCCAACGACTAAAACCGTTGCTGTTGAAGCTGGTGCTTGGTTAGCTAACTACGATAAATACCCGCTAACAATGTTATTCCCTGTATTGGGTCTAGTTATGCCGATTCTTGTATTACTCGCTAGTCGTTTGAATCGTAGTGGCTTTGCATTCTTATTTAGCTCACTCGCTATTGCAGGTATTATCGTGACATGTGGCGCAGCAATGTTCCCGTTCATCATGCCTTCATCGCTTGATCCAAACGTGAGCTTAACAATGTGGGATGCCACAGCAAGTGAAATGACTCTGAACGTTATGACTTGGGCTGCGATTATCTTTGTACCTATCGTATTAAGCTACACCATTTGGACGTACTTCAAGATGTATGGTCGTCTAAACCGTGAGTTTATTGAAAAGAACAAAGCGTCACTTTATTAATTAAGGAGCCATTATGTGGTATTTCTCTTGGATACTAGGTGTATTACTAGCCTGTGCTTTTGGCATCATTAATGCGCTTTGGCTTGAAAACACTGAAAACTTAGATCGTATCAGCGAAGCTGATGCAAAAGATAAGTAAGTAATTTGAGCTGATAAAAAACCCTGCCATAGTGCAGGGTTTTTTATTGCTTTATTAACTCAATGAAGGCCAGCTGTTCATGTTAACTCTTAATAGGAACAGTCTAAATCGCGAATTGATTATGGGGTAATTGCTTTTATTGATATTGAGCAGCAGTAATAAATTGGCCGAAACTTTCGCACCAAATAATGACGGTATTGTAATCGCCAACATCAATATCCTTTGTAATTGGCACTAAAAAATTATCGAAGGTTTTGACGTCAGCCACTTGCACCATAGAGGACTTTAGGCGGTTAAAGTCGGCTTCTGTTTCAACAAACTCTTTAGCAAGGTATACCTTAAAGTCAGGCCCAGGCGATAGCTTACCGTTTAAGGTAATGTAATCATCGCCAATCATCACTGTTCCTTCTCCCCAGTGCAGTGCATCGCTGTCTTTAAGGTCCCGAGTGAACTCTGCTGTGTAGCGTTGTTGGGTATCTAACGATGCGACTTTTTCACTTGAAGGCGCATCAGGCGCAGTTAAAATCGGTAAGGCATAAATGCCACCACCAAAACCAATAGCAAGAGCCAAAGTGTGAGATGCAAGAAGGGCTGCGAGAGTTCGTTTTTTCATATTGATTCCGTTTTTAACACCAGGGACTAACATCAAATACACTGTGTGTTAGGCTGTTTGTTCAAATAAAAAAGGCATGTACCTATGGGACATGCCTTTATAAAGACCTGAGTTATCAGGATATTATTTCAAAGAAACGCATTAGATTTTAAAGAAATTAATTTTAGTATTCAGTTCGCTGGCAAGAGAACTGAGTCCATCAGCCACATCGACGGTTTCGCTAGCGCGTTCTTGTCCTTCGTTTGCGAGTGTCGATATTTGATGTAGGTTACGGGTGATTTCGTCAGCGACTGCACTTTGCTGCTCTGTTGCACTCGCAATGCTGCTAGTGAAGGTGGCAAGCTCACCAATACTTACGGTGATTTGGCTTAACTGTTCACTGGTCTCAAAGCCTTGCTCTGCCGATTCAGTGCCGAGTCTATGGCTGTCTGACATTTGCTGGCTGGTAACCTTAACTTGCGCTTGCAGTTGGCCAATGGTTTTACTGATTTCGGAAATCGAACTTTGCGTGCGCTGTGCTAACGATCTTACTTCGTCAGCGACAACCGCAAAACCTCGTCCTTGCTCGCCTGCTCGAGCAGCTTCAATAGCAGCATTTAGTGCGAGCAAATTAGTTTGCTCGGCAATACTATTAATCACTTCTGTGACCTGATTAATCGCTTCACTCTCTTTACTGACATTTTCAATGTTATCTTGGCTTTCATTAAGCTGGGTTTTAAGCGCATTCAGCGACTCAACAACGTCAGTAAGCTGCTTATGACCGCTACGAGAGGATTGATCCACTTGTTGGCTCTTGACTGCCCCTTCGTTCGAGTGACTAGCAACATCTCGAATAGAAGCTGACATCTCTTCAATTGCTGTGGCAATTTGGTTCGTTTGCATCATTAATGATGCCGATTCATCGCCATTTAACCTTGCCATCTCTTGGGCTTTTTGAGCCTGTGACTCAAGGGTCTCTACTGAGTGCTGCAGCGAGAAAATCAGCTCTTTTAAGTTGTTTGACATGTCGGCAGCACTGAGCGTAATTAAATCTATTTCGTTCTTGCTATTAGGATCACTGACTTCAAATTGCTGGGATAAATCACCTTTACCTAAGGCTTTCAGTTGTTGCTGGAAACGTTGCAAAGGCGCTAATGCTTTTATTTGCAGAGCAGCTAATAACCCACTTATTAGCAGTATCCCTAATACGGCAACACCAGTGGTAATATACAAGAGTTGTAGGCTTTCATTATTAAGCTCAGCGGTTTGAGTTAATCCTATTAATGTCCAGTTCCACCCCGGTATATTGATACTGTTAGCAAACATTTGCTGTTGTTGGTGGTTAACATATTCAACGCTTTGGTGGCGGCCCAATAACTGGTTGATGTCTAGGCCATTTAATATGTCGCTATTTAATGCTTCACCCGTGGCGAAGTTGGGATGCGAAATCAGTCGTTGGTCATTGTTGCGTACCAACATGTAATGGCCCGTTTCTTCAACTTTGAGATTATTAATTGTCTTTTGCAGCTCAGAAATTGAGGCGGTGATATCAAAACCAATATACAAAATACCGATGACTTCATTGCTGGCATTTTTGATTGGTCGGTAAACGGTCATGTAGTCTTTACCAAATAGTTTAGCGTAACCTTCATATTCATTACCGTTTATCAATGTTTGGTAGCCTGGGTGGCTACTACCTAGGTAAGTTGCCAATGCCCGTTTACCATCGGCTTTTTTCAGTGAAGTCGAAATACGAAGAAAGTCATCGCCGTCTTTTACAAAAATGGTGGCTGTGCCGCCAGTTAAGTTTGAAAAACGATCTACTTTACTTTTGGTGGCGTTAATTTGCTCTTTTTCATGTACTAGGGCAGGTGTTTGAGTGCTGTAAACTCTGACGGTGCGATCTGGTTTGTGAAAGTTTCCAGGGTACATTGCACGTAGTATGTCGGCATTACGGCGGGCTAGGGCAAGTAAGCTTGTGTACTGCAGCTCAATTAGCGCTGCATTGCTCTGCATTTGCTCGTTCATCGAGTCGATGGCTTTTTCTTTTAATACGTTTGATGAGCTGAAATATGACACGGAAGAAATGATGCTGAAGACTAAAACCGTCAGCGCTAAAGAAAAGTACGTTATTTGTTTTGTTAGAGACCAACTTCGATAGTTCATTTGATAGTTTCCGAATTAAAGGTCACTCCAATCTAGAGCAAATAATGCCAAGATGACTTGATTGAGATCATGTCTAGATTGAGTAAATTCGTGAATGTGTAATTGGCGATTCTATAATAAAAAACGACGCATTAATGCGTCGTTTTTTGTTGGTTAGTAGTTGATTGTATTAAACTTGTACGGGCGACAATATTTCAGAATTCTGTTGTTTTTTCTTCATTAAAATAAGGTACATGGTGGGTACCCAAATAAGTGACAGCATGGTGGTTAGTAATGTGCCGCCCGCAATTGCAATGGCAAAGGGTGGCCAGAATCCACCGCCAGCAATGATCAAGGGTAAAAAGCCGCCAATGGTGGTGATAGTGGTTGAGCCAATGTGTCTGCCACAGCCACTCACTAAGGCAATAATGGTGTCTTTATTGCCTAACCGGGCCTCTGGTACGTCTTCTAATTCAGCTAAAATCACAATAGCAGCGTTAATTGCCAGGCCCATTAAGCCTAACAAGCCAATGATGACGGTAAAGCCGAACGGATAACCAAACAGATAAACGGCTAGTAAGCCAAGCCCAGCAGATTGGAAGGCACTGAGTAAGATAATGGCGGTTAATCTAAATGAGTTAAACGATAACACTACAGTGGCCAATAGCAGTGTCACTACCACGACGATATTGGACAGCAAATTACCAACGGCTTCGTCTCGTTTGGCACTTTCACCACCAATTTCAAGATGATAACCAGACGGTAACTCAATTTGTTCTAACCTTGTTTTAACGTCATTGAGCACCTTACCGGGTAAAACTCCACTGACGATGTATGCTTCTATCGTATTCACTCGCTCGCCGTTACGGCGAGGAATACCGCCACGACTCACATTAATTTGGTTTTGTGATACTGCTGAAAGCGGGATGGTGTCTCCTTGGCTAGAGACTAAGTTAAGTTCTGCTAGACGCGTTGCTTCTTCTCTAGACGTATCAGCAAGCCTAACTCGAACAGGTAATGATTCCGTTTGCTCTAAAATGCTGCCGCCAATAATACCTGTGGTCGCCATTTCTATTTGCTTAGCGATATCAGATAAACTGAGACCACTCATTAAGCTGGCATCTTCGTTTATTTGTAACCAGACTTTAGGTGATCCTGCACTCAAGGTGGCACGGGTATGAATCACATCCTCTGTGTCCATCAGTAAGCCACGCGCTCGCTCGCCTAACTGGTTTAATGTATCCAATGACGGGCCATAGATCCGCAGTTCTACTGGTGCATTAAATGGTGGGCCTTGTTCAAGCTTTCTGACCAAGATTTGTGCCTGAGGGAAGTCAGCATCAAACTCTTGTTGCAGCGATAAAATCAATCTATTGGCAGCGTTAAAATCAGTGACTTTCACCATAGCTTGAGCATAGTTTGTTGCCCCTTGCTGACGTTGGGTAAGGTTATAATAAAACGAAGGCGTATTACCGCCAACCACCCAAGTGATCATTTCAACATCGTCAATCGACTCAAGACGTTCATCAATGCTTTTAACTTGTTTAAGGGTGTTATCTAGACTGACATGAGGCGCTAAATAGACTTCAATTTGGAACATATCTCGGTCTGAAGGCGGAAAGAATTGCTCGGTCATTTTAGTCGAAGCATAAAAGCCCGATACCGGTAATATTCCGATGAGTATGGCTGTGAGTAAGGGTTTTGATAAGCCAAAGCGTAAACTGACTTTAAAAGCGTGTCCTAGGCGAGGAAAGGCCATGCCTTTTTGGTACCAAGCCATGGACTCGTTATCTTGACTAAAGCGTCCCGCAAGGCCTGCAATAATCGTGTGGGAAATGAGGTAAGACCCTAACAAAGCGAACATGACTGAAATAGCAATGCCACCGACAAACTCACCAGCAGCGCCAGGCATGAGTACAATTGGCGCAAAAGCTAACATCGTGGTGATAGTAGAGCCAGCTAAAGGCAACCAAAGGTGATGCAAGGTTTTACTCACAGCCTCAAGCTTGGTTAGCCCTTGCTTGCGGCGCTGGGCAATGGCATCGACAATCACAATGGCGTTATCAACCATGATCCCAAGAGCAACCACTAAGCCTGTGACTGACATTTGATGGATGGGTAAGCCGGTGTATTTCATGCAAGCAAGGGTGAAGAGCGCAGTTAGCGGTAGTGATAGCGCCACAATAACGGCGTTACGCAGCCCAAGTGTTAACATAAGTACAAAAAGAATGATCAAAAAGCCTTGGATCAGATTGATGACTAAGTCGCCAAGACGAACACTGGTATAACCTTGTTGATCAAATAGCCATTGCACCTCAATGTTAGCAGGCAGGTTTGCACTATAGCTTTCTACTACCTGACTCACTTGTGCTTGCCATTTATCAACACGGTTATTATCAATCATACGTGCTGACACTAGTACCCCAGGTTCGCCATTAATTAAGGCGATGCTGGTAGCAGGGGTTTTCGGTTGACGACTGACATTCGCCACGTCACCAAGGCGAATAATCTGGCCGCTTGCATCAATTTTTAGCGGTACTTCGCTGACCCGAGTAATGGAATCTAGCTCACCTGATACCTCAATTAAGGCTTTGAATGTGGCGTTATTGATTTCACCTGCTGAAATTTTACTGTCAGCGTTTGACAGAATGCTTGCAATGCTTGCTGGGGTTAACTTGAGTTGGCTGATTTTATTGCCATCAAGTTCTACTAATATTTCTTCATCAGGTGTGCCTGATAATTTTACAAAGTCAGTGCCGTTTAATACCCGAAGTTTGCTTTGTAATTCTTTAGCGTAGCGGTTTAGCACATCAGTACGGATGGGGGTGTCGCTGTTCCATACCAAGCCTAAAATGGCAGTGTTGGCATAGCCTGTTTGATCGTCCAGTAAACTATTTTGCGCCGATGTAGGCAGTTGATATTTACTGTCTGCAATGAGATCTCGGGCTCTAGACCATACGGGAGCAGTATCAAGTACCGTGTCTTTTAACTCCAATTGAATCACTGAAATGCCAGGACGAGAAGTGGATTGAACCAGCTTTAGCTCTTCTAGGCGGCGCAGCTCATTTTCTAATACTTCAGTGACTAACGCTTCGACACGTTCAGCTGAGGCGCCAGGGTACTGGGTAATAACCGAAGCAAAGCGATTGGTTATGGTGGGATCTTCTGTGCGAGGCAAACTACTAATAGCGCCTAAACCAGCCACCAATAGTAATGCAATCATAAGACTGGCGAGTCTGCCGTTTTCGACAAAGGCCTTAATCATAATGACCTCGCCACAGTCTCAGAAGTGGGATTTACACGCTGTCCTACCACCAGTTTATGCAAGCCTTGAGTAATAATTACATCGTCTTTTTGAATCGCACCATTGATGTAAGCTTGTTTTTCTGTGGTATATAAAATATCAACGTCTCGACGTTCTATTCGGGCTTGTCCTTGTTCATTTTTCGTGACCACAAAGACATTCCATAAGCCTCTAACACCGTCGGTAAGCGATGAGATTGGCACCCAATATCCCGCATCAGCAATTTGCTGTTGATACTCAAGGTAGGCAATTTCGCCATTAATCACTTGGCTATTGTTGGGTAAGTCGATACGTAATTGAACAGTACGAGTGACAGGGTCTATTTCGGCGCTGATACCAGCGATTAAGCCTTTATGGGTTTGGTCTCCAATGCGAATATCAACGACTTGATTTGATTTAAGCGTTTGAGCGACGCTATGGGGAACACCAATATAGGCTTGCTGTTGATTTGTGCCGATTAAGGTAAACACTGGGCTACCTAACGCGATCACTTCACCTAAATTATGATGACGTTTGCTGATGGTGCCATTAAATGGAGCGACTAATGTTGATTTCTCAAGTTTAAGTTCTGTGGCGTATAGCGAGGCTTTAAGGCGTTTTTGATTGGCTAAAAGACTAGCGACTTGCTGCTGGGTTTCATCGAATTGCTGCTCAGAAACATACTGCTTTTTTTTGAGCTCAATGGAGCGTTCCAAGTTACTTTGGGCTAAATCTAAATCCGCTTGGGTTTGTTGCAGTGATGCACTTAATTGTTGCAGCTCAGCTTCAAGTAATTGGGTGTTTAAGGTGGCAAGCTTTTGCCCTTTAATCACAGTATCACCGCTGTCGACGATAATGTCACTTAGCTTGCCTGCAAGTTCAAATCCTACACCTGTGGTATCAGCTGAGCGGACAGTGCCTGTGTAACTTTGCTGATGTTGATAACTTGAATTAAACCGTAAGGGTTGGGTGATGACATTCGGCACAGCCACAGAAGGCGTTGGGATGGTTTCATCATTGCCGCAACCACTTAGCAGCAAAAATGAAATGACAATACTGAGTGCGGATAATGAACGCGTCGCTGTTTTCATGGGTACATTCCTATTGCTAATGCAACTTCCAAGGCAAATCATAGCTATTGTATTGACCTGCGAATGACATCTGTGTGATGCTCAATAATTAAAACTAGACTGTCTAGTCCATTTTAGGCTTAGTTTATGGTCAAAAAACTAGACTGTCTAGTCTAATTTGTGAATAAATGTTATCATTGTTGTTTAGTTGTAAAGCGATAACGTGCGCCTGTTGAGACAAAAAAGAAGAGTTTATGAGCAAAATTTCTGATATTCCAGTGACATGTAATCATGACTTGCCGCGAACAAGAAGTGAGCAAAAAAAAGCAACGATACTGCAATCGGCCATTGAGCTTTTTTGTGTTCAAGGCTTTCCGAGCACCAGTATGGATATGGTGGCGAAGAAGGCAGGCGTATCAAAGCAAACGGTTTATTCTCACTATGGTTCTAAAGATGAGTTGTTTATTGCTGCTATCGAATCTAAATGTGTTGTTCATCAGTTAACGGGCAACTTACTAGAAGACGCAACAAATCCTGAAAATACAATTCGTACCTTTGCGCACCAGTTTGGCGAGCTAATCATTAGTGATGAAGTCGTTGCTGTATTTAAAACCTGTTTGGCTCATGCTGAAACTCACCCGAATTTATCCAAGCTTTATTTTGATGCTGGCCCCAAACACATATTGGGCTTATTAAGTGAGTACTTGGATGAAGTCAACAAACAAGGCGTTTTTTATTTTGAAAAGCCGCATGACTGTGCCGTGAGGTTATGTTTAATGTTGTTTGGTGAGGTAAAGCTTCGACTAGAGCTAGGCTTAGATGTGAGCGATTTAATTGCAGGTCGAGAGCAATATATCAACGATAGCGTTAACCTATTTTTAACGGCTCACCGTATTTAAGATTTGAATGTAAATCAGTGCTTTTGTGTCATGCTAAAACTGTGTAATATCTCATAATATATTGAAATTGTGATCCAAATTGGTAGTGCCTTGGTATTACCTTTTGCTATTGAGTATTAATCATTTCGACCACAACAATAATGAGAAAGGAAGCAGTTAATGAAAGTTATTCCAAGCTTGTTCCAGGCTAATCAGCTTGATGTAAGTTCTGTTAAAAAAGTGGTTAAGTTAACAGCGCTTGCTGGACTTCTCCTTGCTCCTCAAGTTATCGCGAGAGATTACTCCCCGTTTAAGTTTCATGTCTCGCGCACTTCCACAGACTCAGCCCAAGTGGGTGACACTAACGCTGAGTTACAACGTGATGTTTGGCGCTTAAAGTTATCGGGTGCGATGCCAATCAACAAAGAGTGGATGATCGGCGCTAATATTGGTTATGACAATTTAGATTATGGCTTTAAAAACATCGATAGCGGTGTGTTGAACGGCCAAGTCACGCCTTGGAGTTCAATCAATAAATACAGTGCGGGTTTGTCACTGATTTACCGTCCAAATCAGAATTGGATGTTTATGGTTGCGCCTAAGCTGCAATATGCTTATGCCAATACCGCATCATCTTCAGATGCACAAAGCTATGGTGTAGTTGGCTCGGCGATGTATCGTTTTGAGTCTGGCAACATGCTCGGCTTTGGTGTGGCATATCTTAATGATATTTCAGAAGTTAAAACCGTACCTTACATTGCCGTGCGCTGGAAAATTACTGATAAGTTAACGCTAGGTAACCCCTTTGAAGCGGGCTTTAGTGGACCTGCTGGTCTTGAGTTGACTTATAATTTGAATGAAAAGTGGGATTTTGGTTTAGGGACATCTCGACGCACAGAGCGCTTTTTGATTTCAGATGCTGAGCAAACCATTGAAGTGGAAGAGTGGGTGAGCTTTTTAAGAGCGGGCTGGAATATCAGTGATAAAGCGACAGTGAATGCTTATGGCGGTTACTTCTTTAACAGTGAAATGGAGTTAAGTCAGCCAGAAGTGACTGATGAGCTAGAAAGTCAAGCAGCTATTGGTTTAGCGTTCGATATTAAGTTTTAATCAGTCAATAATTAGATTGTTGTGAACAATAAAAAAAGCGACCATTGGTCGCTTTTTTATTGCAAGAATAGCGAGGGCTAATTCGCTAACATATTCTTGCGTAGGCTCTTTTGAGCTGGGTCGTCGCCTAACCAAATCTTCAGCAGTGCTTGTCTAAACGCTTCGCCTTCAATAGTGGCTTGTTCAACGCCGTTTTTAAAACTGGTTACGCCAGCACTTTTATGAGTAACAAAGGTAAATTGATCCCCTTTGCTGACTTCTTCAGTAAATAGGCCCATAAACTGAGTGATTTCAGCTTGTATTGGACTAATGTCACCGTCAGTTGCGCTATCAAAACCTTCGTTAATGGCATCGACCATTTTATCTGAGGTAATCATACCTGAGGTGATGTTAAGGCGAACAACTGCTATTGGTTGTGCTAATACAGACGTTAAATCGGTTGCTGGCGTTGCGATATAGAGGCTGCCAACATACAAATCCATAAAGAATTTACTGCGTACACCTGCGCCATTTAATGCAAGAGACTGCTCTGCGATTGTCAGGTTATCTTCAAGTTCGACACCTGATACGGTTTTAGCTTGTACTAGCGTCGATGAAAATAAACTTGTTGAAAGAACAGCGGTTAGAGCGATTGTTGAAAATGCTTTCATAGAGGGACTCTTTTTATAATTGTATTGATAGGGCCTGTTGATCTTTGCTGGTTAAGTTTTGTTCGAAATAAAAGTATTTTAATTAAGGCGGATGGATTGATGCCTAGTCACCTAAGCACTTCTTTTAAAAAAAAGATGCATCCAACAAAGAGTAAAACACTTTTAGTCGAACCCTTTGGGCAGCGTTTGTTGTCCATTTTTACTGCGTTATCGACTTTTTATGTAGAATAACTACACCACAAAGTCTCTGCCTTGTATAAATGGATAACAATTCGCTGCAAAAATAACCTTGAAAGATCAACAGGCCCTTGCCACGTTGATAAGTTTGAGTAAACGTGGCTAATCGGTTTTTAGCTGCGCATCCCTAGCTTATATTGTCCATTTTGTTCAAACATGATTGCTTGTTTTTTCTTGGGAGCAATCAGGATTGGACCGTCATCGAAAAACAAAAATGCTTTCCAATTACGGGCAAACACCGCCCAAGTGGTTTCAATAATTTGATATTTTTCGTAGCAGAAGAACACTTGGGTATCGTCGTCCCAATCGATAAATTCAGCAATGGGCTCTAGCAATGCATTGTCATCAGAGTCCCATGCAGATTGCCAATGTTCAGTTTGTTTCCAAGCGTCTTGTTTGGCCGCCCAGTCACCTTTAGAGAATAATTCAGCACGATTACACTTATTACTTATCCATTGATTCCAGACAGTCATTGCACTCTTATCGGTAAGTGGCTTGATTAACGCTTTATCTGTATCTAACACAGGCAAATCTTTATGGTTAAAAATCCACTTGCGCTTGTATGCATCTAATGGGATGTAAGTGTGTGCCAAAAATAGCTCCTAGGTCTGAAAGAGATGGGTCTGCATTAAGACAGGGATTATAACGACTCGGTCATCATAGTGCTAGGGCTGTAGGGCAGGGTTATATTAATACAACAAGAAAGCTTGATGCGCAGCACTCACGGGGGAGTGTAGCGCGCCGCGCACCAAACTTTTAAACTCTAAATCGTCTGATCAGCGAATGAAAAATGCCGATAGTGTTTTCAAGTGATTCACTGGCTGTAAGTGACTTATTCGCTGCATTGGCTGTTTCAGATGCGCCGTCTGCGATATCGATAATCTGTTGGTTAATGTGTTCGGCCACGGCGCTTTGTTCTTCAACAGCAGAGGACATTTGAAAGGTCATATCGGTAATATTAACCACCGCATCTTTAATTTCATTCAGGGCATTACGGGTATTTTCAACGACTTCCACACCGTGTTTTGCTGCAAGCTCACCTTGGGTCGACATTTCTACAGCGCTGGTGGTTCTTTGTGAGAGCTGGTTAATGACGCTGTGAATTTGGTCGGTTGATTCGCGAGTTTTTAATGCGAGGGCGCGGACTTCATCAGCAACCACACTAAAACCGCGGCCTTGCTCACCCGCGCGAGCCGCTTCAATAGCAGCATTTAACGCTAATAGGTTGGTTTGATCTGCAATGGATGAAATGAGATTAGCAGCTTGACCGATTTCAGCGGTTGAGTCAGCTAATTCCTTAACGGTAACAGCAATGCTGTCGACGGTATGACTGAGTTGATGAATCGATGACAAGGATTCATCAGCCAGCTTTGAACCTGCATCCACAAATTGAATGGCGTTTTCAGCGCTATGAGAGTTTTCCTCAATTTTTTGGGCGACTTCTTGAATCGCTTGAGACATTTCGGTGATCGCTGAAGCAATCTGTTGTGTGGCAATACCTTGTTGTTCTACGGAGGTCTGAGTTACGGCGACTTGGGTTTTACTGATATTGGAGATGTCACCTAAACCCGAAACCGACTCGTTAATGCGAGTTAACGCAGTGCGACACCTTGCCATTTCGCTGATAAAGGCAAGCTTTGCTTGAGCACTCATGCCGACATCGTCAAAGTAGGTTTGGGCTACGGTAGCGTCTGCGAACGATTTAGGGCTGATATCCAGTAGGTGCTGCCAATGACCGGCTTGTTGTTTAAGACTCCATAAGCTGCTAAGCACAGCTGTTGTCAGCGTTGCAAATAACCCAGTGTGATTGCCTTGAAAGCCGAAGTATCCCATCAGCGCTAGACTAGGTAGAACAATTGGCAGTATCTTTGCCGTATGATGACCTAGCTGAGTCATTAATGGGGCTGCTGATTTCCCTGCGAGAATCCGTGAATAAGCCTTAGTCGCTCGCTGTTTTTCTGATGGTTCGGCGCTAACTCGAACTGACTCATAACCCACTAAGGTTTTGCCATCATATACTGGGGTGACAAACGCGCTGACCCAATAGTAATCGCCATTTTTGCGGCGGTTTTTAACTAGCCCCATCCACACTTTTCCTGCTTTAAGTGTCTTCCACATGGTGGCGAAAACGGCTGCTGGCATATCAGGGTGGCGAACTAGGTTGTGCGGTTTACCAATGAGCTCTTCGCGGCTATAACCACTGGTATCGATAAAAGCTTGGTTGCAATGGGTAATAATCCCTTTGGGATCGGTACTGGAAACGAGTGGGGTATCTGATGGAAATAAATATTCTTTATTGCTTGCAGTATGACTGTTCATAGTTCTTCTTATTATTAACTGCTGACGTCGCAAAAATGAGCTAAATGTGATATTTATCTCAAAATGTGTCAAGAATGTAATGCAAACTTAATGAGATTTAAAGTAGCTAAAACAACTGCTTAGAGGTATTTTTTAGGAGGATATGCTAAGGAGTATAAAAACCTTAATTTAAACAAGTGTTTAAACGAGATTAATGAACAATTTAGTTAATGTTGGGTGATACAATTTGTTGCAGATTTTTGTGTGGGCTGGCGTTAAATTTAAGATTTTCAGTTTGTTATGAGCATAAAAAAGCCCTGCAAAATATAAGCAGGGCTAGATAGTATCTTTAATGCTAAGTCATAATGCCGTCAGACTTACAAACCATTTTGGTATTGCAGATGAGTAGACTCTGGGACCATTTTGGCTAACGTATCACTGGCATTACGTTGCCCATCGAGTAAGGCTTCAAATTGCTTAATGAGCGCCATTTTATCAGGTGATTCTCTATCGCCAGCACCAATATTGGTTAGATCAATCATAAAGCCATCAAACATATGGCTTAAATCTTCAATAATGTCAGTATTTAAAAATTGATCTTGATTATAAATACTTGGGTAACCTGCTTTTTGTTTATCAATGGCAAATGAGTCGCCTTTCAGGTTTTTGATGCTAGTTGATTTGTCACAGGACAACATACAGCCATTATCAATTCTTGGCTTTTCACAGCCAACACTTTGCTGGAAGAAACATTGACGGCTAGCCATTAATAAAATTGGATGATAAATACTGTAGAGCATCTTAAAGTTATCTGGTCTGGCTATTTGCTTAATTTGTTGGCGATTGATTTCATTTGAAATAAACGCGCCAGCACAATCAAAGCCTTCTTGTAATGCTAATAGTGCATATGAATTAGTCGTATTTAGGAAGGGGCCAGCAATCCACTTAATGCCTAATCGATTAGCATGATAAGCGATACCTGTATTGTTCGTAACGATTAACGGCGGCTTCACTTGCACAAGAATATTCAATGCGACATCGTAATCTTTACCAATTAGCACAGGCGGGAACCAAGGTATTAGACGAGGATTTTGCTGTAAAAAGTCGACATACTTGGTGCAACCACGTTTATAAGCATCGGGTAATTTAAAATAAATATCCCCGTCAGTGATGTTGGCTAAATCTGCGTCGGATTCATCACAAATCAACATTGAAAGCGCCGGCTTTTGGCCTTCAGGTTTTGGGTGGCGTGCAAGCTTTGGCAATTCCACTTCTGGGATGACTTCAATACCATCGTTTAAATAAGCTAATAACTCATTTTTCAGCGTGGTGATTTCACGATAAGGGATACTCATGCCATCAGTGAGGTCTTGGGTGTTTAACTCGACTAAATCATAGTTGGCGTTATTAATATTTTTAAAGCGCTTTTCAATGGCTTCTTGATCAACGCTTAACTTTTCACTTGGACGCATTAAACTGGTTGAACTCAACACAATTGTCTTCGAGTCAATATCACTTAAATCACTGCTATTTTGCTCAGTTGTTACCGTCAGTGTTAAGGGCTTTTCTTGTTCGCTGGCAAACGTTAACTTGAGTTTAATTTTTTCAATACTCAAATGCGCAATTTTGTCATCGACCGAGGCATTGATTTGTTTTTTATCCACTTGCAATTGTTGCTGTGCGTCATGGATTTGGACTACTGAAATCGATTCGCCTTTTTCGGCTTTAAGCTTATCGACCAAGTGATTTTTAGAGTTATCACGAGGGTTATCAATAAACATCGATTGGTTTAAGTCACCACGTAAAAATGCATTGGTGAAATCACGGTTAAAGACTTTATAAAGTCGTTCGCCATCTTGGGTGAGTTCTCCGGTTTCTATATAGCCATCGATTTGCTTACGGAAACTGTCGATAACGGTATGGACGTAGCTTGCGCCTTTGATCCGACCTTCAACTTTAAAGGAATAAACACCCGCATCAATGAGTTTAGGTAAGTCAAAAAATGCTGAGTTATCTTTAATGTTTAACGGGAAGTTATTGCCCGACTCTGTGGTTTCGTATTCTTCACGACAAGCTTGGCTGCAGCGGCCACGGTTACCTGAGTTACCCGCACTAGCAGAGGTTGAGTAACAAAGCCCTGAAAATGCCACACACAATGAGCCATGAACAAACACTTCTAATAAGGTATCGTGCTCTTTTGCTACCGTGGCAAGTGCGGTTATTTCTCTTAAGTTTAATTCTCGAGATAAGTTAACTCGGGTTGCACCTAAGGTCTTTAAAAATGGAATTTGGCCAGCATTATGAGTGGTTAACTGAGTTGATGCATGAATATCCAGCGTAGGGAAGTGCTTACGCAATACGTACAGTAAGCCCATATCTTGAACGATAACGCCATCTAATGTGGTGTTAACCAATTTGTTGAGTAGTTTTATGAGAGTTTTGAACTCTTGCTCTAAAATCACAATGTTCAAGGTTAAAAATATTTGGCAGTCATATTGATGAGCCAATCTAATTATCCCAACTAACTGATCGAATGAAATATTAGCAGCACGGTTACGGGCATTAAAAGTATCTAGGCCGCAATAAACAGCATCTGCTCCAGCTATAATGGCCGCTTTAATTGCATCGACATCACCACCTGGGGCTAATAATTCAATCTTAGGTTTCATGCTTTATAAGGTTCTCAGTTAATTTTAATGGGGGGATGTTACCCGTATATGTTGCGAATGAATATGGTTAAAGTACATAATTAATTAGTAAACCCGTATATAAGTTGTAAGGGAAGCAAGACAACAATGAATAAAATCATGGATTTACCTGTAATCTACTCGTTAAGAAATTGTCCGTTTGCAATGCGAGCTCGTATTGCCATTTATAAGTCAAAACAGCCTGTATTACTGCGTGACTTAGTATTAAGCGACAAACCCGCTGAAATGCTATCGGTATCGCCTAAAGGCACTGTGCCAGTCGTTGTGACCCCAACGGGTACTATTATAGAAGAAAGTTTTGAAGTGATGTTATGGGCGTTGACCCAAGGCGATCCTGATGACTTGTTGTTTGCCGATGATGACACTTTAGATAGCATGCTGGCGTTAATCTACACCTTTGATAGCGAGTTTAAGCGCTGTTTAGAAAACTACAAATGCGCTAAACGTTATAGTGAATCTAATATTGTGGAATGCAGACAAGCTTGCGAAAAGTACATCGTTAAGTTGGAAGAATTACTGTCACAGCATCGCTTTTTAATGGCTGATAGAGAAAGCTTAGCAGATATTGCAATACTGCCGTTTATTCGTCAATTTGCCCGGGTTGAGCGGCAATGGTATCTACACGCTCCATATCCTCATTTACGTATTTGGCTGAATCGTTATTTGCAAAGCAAGATGTTCAGTAAAGTCATGACTAAACATCCGCTTTGGTTAGAAAATCGAGAAGATATTCTGTTTTGTGGTTAATTCCTACCTGCCATTACTCCGCCGTCAATATCCCATATGGCGCCTGTAACCCAACTGGATTGCTCACTGAGTAAAAAGTCGATTGTTGCCGCTACATCATCTGAGGTACCAATTCTGCCGATGGGGTGAAACTCATTAAAAGAGGCTAAGGTTTCATCCATTGCATCAGGTTCAATAAATGCCCCATAGATAGGGGTGTTGACCACTGCAGGGGAGACTGCATTCACTCGAATATTGTATTCAGCTAGCTCCATTGCCATATGCTGAGTTAGTGAGTGCAAACCCGCTTTTGCCATAGAGTAAGCAGATGATGGCGTTGCTTTAATCGCTTGTTTAGCCCACATTGAACCAACATGTACAATTGCGCCAGCTTGATATTGACGCATGTTTTTAGCGATTGCTTGGGAGATAAAAAAGCTCGCACGATTCAGGTTTATATAACTATCGTAATCTGATTGCTGGTGGTCTAAAAAGGCGGTTGGGATGAATTTACCTGCTGCGTTAACAAAGTATTGAATGTGATGCTGTGCTTGTTCAATGATACTGATAAATCGTGCGATATCATCACTTTGATATAAATCTGCTTGCAAGGTTTGTAGTGTGGCTGTTGAAGGTATTTCATATAATACGGTTTTAGCAGCGATTAACTTTTCTACTGAACTGCCGACAATTAAGGTGTTGATGCCTTGAGCAAGCAAACGCTTAGCACTTGCTAACCCTATGCCACTTGAACCGCCTAAGACGATGGCTGAAAACGCATCGAGTGATGGTGTTACATTGTTCATCAGTTGACTCCAAATTGTTTGAGTTATATTGACTATAGACTCAGTTTAATAAACGCTTTAGGCTATTGAAAAGTAGGCACAATTTAGTGTCATAGGTACTTATTGGTACATATTTATGAAAACAAAAGAAAATTTATTTTCAAAGAAGTCAGCACCCAATAAAAGTGCGCGTATGGTTGAAGCGATTTATGGATGTAAGTGGTCACTGACTGTGTATCAGTTATTGGCAAATGGTATCAATCGACCTGGGGCTATGGTTAGTCATGTTGAAGGCTTAACCACAAAAGTGCTCAATGTGTGTTAAAAGCGAAATGTTGAGTTTGGTATTTTAGAAAAAATCACTTTCAACGAGCTTCCACCAAGAGTTGAGTACAAGGTAACTGACTTTGGCCAAAAGTTTTTACGCATCCTAGATGAGTTAGAGAAATTACAGCAAGAAATTGATACTGATTTTTCATCACTAAATTGATACAAAAAGCCCGCAATGCTTGCGGGCTTTTGTATTAGAAATAAACTGTTTCAGCTTACTATATTGACGGATTAAAGTTCTACGTTAATCCAGACTAAACGGTGATCAGAAGAGACTGATTTTCCGCCGCCGCCCCAGTTACCTACACGCTCGTCATTCATCATTAGACGACCTTCTTCAAAAGTCGCTGGCCAGAATACACCTGAATCAGTCACATTCAAGTCACTTGAAGGGATAACGTGGTCTAAGCGTAAACCAGATGTGCTGGTCACAAGATCTGGGTACTTAGTGCCCCAGTTTTCTTCTTTACATTCACCGTTAGACAAACACTCTGGTCCGCCTAAGCTACTTGGTGCGTAAATTCCGTGAGTAGCAAGTTGGTTAACTTGGTCACTGTACATTAAGTCTTTGATGGTATCTAAGTAGCCATCACCAGATTCTGGATCAGCGTTCAAGTCACCTAAGATTACAAATGATGCATCGCTATCGATACCGCCTTTGTTACCTTCATCATCGTAAATATAGCTACCTTCACCAGATGTGTAATCATCCCAGAATTTGATTTCAGCACGGTTAAGTAACTTGTTGTTTTCAGTCACAGTGTCGAAAATAGGTGGTGTTGGGTGCGACATTAATAAGTGAATGACTTTATCGCCATCTGCTGTAGGAATAATAATAGGGGCATCAACATGGTTCTTAGATGACATTGGCTTTTCTGCCCATGCCTCAGCGCTGTACCATTCATCACCACATGCCTTTCCTTCTGGGATCGGATTGTTTTCGTCTTCACAGTTAATGATGGTTGGGTTGGTTTCACCTGGCATGTCTTTCCATTTGAAGTCTTGGAAAGTACGGATGTTATCTGTATCAATTGGGTATTGAGACAGTAAGCTGAATGCATATTGACCGTGGTAGAAGCCAAAGCCCCAAGCATCATCAGGAAGGGCAACTTTACCATCGTGATTCAAGTCGTGACCACTTAATAGGCCAGTATTAGTGGCGAAGTTTTCAAAATAACCAAATTGTATTGGCTCAAGGGCTTCAAATTCTTCCGATGTTGAACCTAACGCATTTTGTGGCACAGTCAGGTAGTTTAAACGGAAACCTTGAATTGCTTGTTGGCTTTCTGCTGTCCCATCGTTATTGAATTCACCCATCCATAAGATTGCAGGTCGTTCAGTTTGGATAATTGCTGCAACGTTGCGAATTTGAATAACCTTTTCTGCTACAGCTAGTTCTTCGTCGCTAAGTGACTCATCGAACCATTTCTCCATTAATTCATCTTGCTCTGCGACGGTTAACGCCATTTCAGCGACAAGATCTTCAAAGGTGTTTCTGTCAAATGACAAGTTATAAGCACCGATGCGTACATCTGTTGTTTCAGGTGCTGGTTCACCTGGATAGTAGTTGTTTGTTTCGTCGTTGCAACCCGTAAGCAACGCTACACCGACAGCTAAAGCTGCAGCAGTTTTAAACATTTTCATATTGAACCCCATTTATTATTTATGTATTCCCTTTACTGGGAATTGAGCGAGATTTTAGCCATGTGTAATGAGGGGCTACAAATAAAATATACCAATGTAAATGCGGGGTTAACCGCAGATCTGTTTGTGTCTTAATTGAGTCTTGAGTGTTTGTTGTGGGTTGCGCTTGGGTTAGTTTTGTTGGTGTTTATTGCGAGTTGCTTAATTGAGTGGGCCGCTGTTGGATTAACTTGATTTTACCATTACGTCTTGAGCTTTTTAGCTGTACTTGTATCAATATAAAGCCCGCGAAATGCGGGCTTAGTATTGATGACAACTTATATGTAGCTAAAGGTGCATCTATAGATGCCGCTAAGTGATTATTAACGAGTTAACAGTAAGCTATTCACCTTTTTGAAAGCTTAGTTCAGTCGTGGACTCAACGGATGCGGCAATATCAGCTTCATTAAATAGAAACGGTCGCAATTGCTTTTCTGTTGAATAAAGCACACTTTGATCGGCAAAAGAGGGACTAAGAATATTATTCGACTCAGAATAAGTTAAGATTCCTTTAGCCACAGGGCCGTCATCAGTAAAGCTCACCGCCATCATCCAGCTTGAACCATAGCGAATGTGATAACCTTCGGCAGTTAACCCTGAAGCCAAAGGCGCCCCTGATACCGCGTCCATCACTGCGGCATATTCATGCTGAGGTATTAAAGTATCATCGCCTGACAAGCTGGTAGAAAATACATTAAATCCGCCTTCTGCATTGTGGGTTCCAGGCCAAGGTAGTTTGGTGCCAGAAGCGCTGCCATCAGGCAATGATTTTTCAACAAATTGAACAGACCCCATTGGCGCATCAACTTCAAATCCTGCCGCTTCAACATTAAGAGTTGCACGAGCAAGTGCTACGAGCGCACTGCCATCTGTGGTTAAGGTATGGGGCGTAGTTGCGGCATTGTTGTAGTCAAATGGCACAGTTAACATGCTGTTTTGATCAAACTGATGTGCAAACTCACGAATTAATGCGCCGCCAACGCTGTCGTTATCTTGTTTACCGTTCCATGCCTTTAGCGCAGTACAAGCGCTACTGATATCTTTAGAAATCGAATCAGTCACCATGACTGGCGTGTCAGCTTGTGCCTCACACTGGCTGATTAGGTCGGTAAAAATAAGATCGTTTAAATATATCCGGTTAGACAGCAGCGCGGTCTCTAGCTCATCAATATTAAACTTACCATCATCACCTGCTGCATCTTCCATTAAGGTGAGTGCCATGCGGGTACGAAGTGATAGTTGGCCTCGCTCAGGGCCATACATTGGTGAATAATTCTCTAATGGCTCATCAAGGTTAGTTGACCAGAATGAGTTATTAGAGTTTTGCACAAAGTCAGTACGTTCAAGCTTTGGCGCTCGGTTGTATGGCATTGGGCTGTCGAAATCAAAAATAGAGGTGTTACCAGGTAAGATGGTAAAGCCTGCTTGTTCTCTAGCCGCAATGATATCCGGGTTGGTTTTTAGCAAAGATACGGCAAAGTCACTTAAGCCCGGCACTGTTGAGTCATCAATGTAAAAGGCATTACCTTCTTTATCGGCGTACATGGTGTTATTAAAAATAACCCCGTCATAGTTCTTAAAGGCTTGTTGAAACTCATCTTTATTGGTAGCGCGATTCATTGCAAACCAATGATCGATAGGATCTTTAGTTGCCATATTAGCATCTTGAATCATAAAGGCTTGGCCATCATCCCAACCAAAAGGAGCAAGTCCGACAGGGGCTTCTACAATTGGCCCTTTAGCCGTGGTGTAGATGTCTTTTTCCGCAATAAGCATACCTGCAGGTCCGCCATTAACGAGGACTTGCACGGTTTCTTTGTTGATTGGCATGGGTTTACCTTCATAAAGGTATTGCATGCGATCGCCACTGACTAGCTCAAGGTTATACATCACAAAATGCTCGGCAGTTGAGAAGGTATGTGTCCAAGCTAGGTCTTTGTTAAAGCCAATATTGATTAACCCTGGCATGCCAACGAGTGATCCGCCCATGACATCAAGCTGGCCTGGAATCGTGATATGCGATTGCCAAAAACGCAAGTTGCCCGTATGAGGGAAATGCGGATTACCTAGCACCATTCCTTTGCCATTTTCAGTTTTATCTTTACCGAGTCCCCAGCCGTTTGAGCCTAAATCACGAGGGTTGGTATCTGGTGTAGTAATGGTATTGGCACGAGCGATTAATTTGGTGTTCACATCTTGAATAAAGGTGGCTTGCATTGCTGATGGCGCTGGGCCAACAATACGTGGCAGGTACTCTTCAGCATCACCAGGATTAGCATAAAAGATCAAATCTAAAAAGTTAGCTGCGCCCGGTAATAAGGCGATAGAGAATAAATAGTTTGCAACATCGACCCCTTCAATGGGCTTAACCCAAGGTTGACCTGCGCAAAAAGGGGAAGCTTGCTGTTCCCCTGCATCGACGTCAGCAATATATTGGTTGTATCCTGCGCTGAAGCCTTCCATTAATGCACGTGAGTTATAACTAAATTGTGAGTATTGGTTTTCGGCTAACTCGCGAATTTTAAGTGCTTTATAAGCAAAATCTGAAATTAAATTGCCGTTATCTTCAGCTGTTGGAAGTCCTGTGGCAAAGTCAATTGAGGCGTGAGGCCCAAAATACATTGAGCGTTCAGAATTGGCTTTGATAAATCCATCGGCAAGTATACATAAGTTATCTTGTGCTTGGGCGTACCCGCTGCCAAACGCCAAGCTTTCAAGGTTGTCGGCTTGAATATGTGGAACGCCATAAGCAGTTCGACGAATTTGTGCTTTAAGCATCCCGTCTGGTGCAAAAGCTTGCAGTGGCGGTGTGACTTCAGGTTCAGGGGTAACTTCAGGGGAGCGAGAGTAGTCTGTGTCATTGCCGCAACCAGCGATAAAAACTGAAGATGCAACGCCAATAGCTAGCATGAGTTTATTCAAATGCATTACTTTCATGGAAAATTATCCTTATTATTGTTGTCTCATTTTATTGATAAATGAGTGAGTCTTGCCTTTCCTTGGTGTCTCAACTTCAGAGCAGTTGTGCCTTTAGGGCCACAATATCGAAATACAACAAAAACACCTGATTCGATTAAAGCAATCATTCAAACGTATGTCTATATTTAACCTGTTTCAGTTTATGTCAGAAATAAAGCGCTAGATGAGAGTGGGTAAAATGGGTGTGTTGTCATGAAAATCAATAAATAAAGTACCGCTTCACAGATTTACACTTTATCCACTAATTTAGTGACATTAGATGAACTATTTTGTCATTATTTCGGTCTATTAAGCTGCCATTGTCTATGTCCTTGGTAACGCATTTTTTTATTGTCATTTTACAACCGTATTTATTGCTCGAGCAGAATGAGGGCAATATAAGGAAAGTTTGTTGAATATTGTCAAAACGATCATTTTTTCTACTTTGATGTTGATGCTGGCAAGCATCACTCCATTGGCCAATGCTGCTACGACAGGTTGGCTAGTCAATGATAATCATCCGCCAGTAAAAGTTCGCTTTATGCTGACCGGAGAGCTTGATGAAAAAACCAATACGGTTCCTGCCATTTTAGATGTGCAATTAGATGATGATTGGAAGATGTACTGGCGTACGCCGGGTGAGGGCGGCATTGCCCCGAAAATAGATTGGAGTGAGTCATCGAATCTTGGAGACGTGAATTGGCAATGGCCGACGCCTCAGCAATACACCATCATGGGTTATAAAACCCAAGGTTATCAAGGTGAGGTGGTATTCCCTATTGCGCTGAAGGTCGAAGATATTAATGAGCCAACGTCACTGATGGGCAAATTTACCTTATCATCTTGCACGACTGTCTGTGTTCTGACGGATTATCAGCTCGAATTAGATTTAACCGCGAATCAACTTCAAGCAGACACTGAAGCGATGTTTGAGTTCAATAAAGCCATTTCGGCAGTGCCACAATTAGTGGATATTGATACGGCTAATGATCAAGTTAATGTGGGGTGGGACAAAGCGCAAAACCTACTCCAAGTGACGTTATTAGATGACAGTTGGCGTCAGCCACAGGTCATTGTTGATGGCGATAAAGAAACCAATTTCAATCCTATTAGCGTAAGTCGACAAACACGTGATGATGGCTCGAAAGTATGGACGGCTTTTTTTGAGGTATCGACTTGGAACGAAGACGCCCAATTGGATAAGAAACAACTGAATATTACGGTAAGTGATAATCAGCGAGCGTATGAATACGCAGCGAATGTTCAGTTAACCTCAATTGATATGTCAGATAATTCATTACTGACTATGCTATTTTTTGCATTACTAGGCGGGTTGATTCTTAATGTGATGCCTTGTGTATTACCTGTATTAGGGATGAAGTTAAGTTCTGTTATTGCTGCGCCTGACTTGCAGAAAAATCAAATAAGAACCCAATTTATCGCTTCTGCATTTGGCATTATTGTGTCGTTTTGGCTGTTGGCTGCCTTTGTGATTATGCTGAAGGTTACGGGACAAGCTGTGGGATGGGGCGTGCAATTCCAAAACCCTTGGTTTATTGGGTTTATGGTGATTGTCACTTCAGTATTTGCCCTGAATATGCTTGGTGCATTCGAAATAAATCTTCCATCGAGTTTGCAGACTAAACTTGCTACCACGGGTGGCAATGATCATCGAGGTCATTTTTTACAAGGCATGTTTGCCACTTTACTCGCCACCCCCTGTAGTGCCCCGTTTTTAGGGACCGCAGTGGCTTTTGCCTTAGGGGCAGATGTACTTAGCTTAGTGGTCATCTTTACTGCATTAGCAATAGGAATGGCACTACCCTGGCTATTAGTGGCTATGTTTCCGCAAATAGCCCGTTATTTCCCTAAACCAGGGCGCTGGATGAATATCGTTAAAGTGTTCTTCTCGGTGCTATTGTTGATGACAAGTTTATGGCTAATCAGCCTATTATCAAGCTTTATCAATGTCATAGCTCTATGGGTCATTGCGGCTGTGTTAGTGCTAGGTTTCTTTGGGCTTATGGCCAAGCAATATGGCGTTCCAGCTGTTATTGCAAGTTTTAGCATGGTGGTGATGTTTGCTGCTATTGGCGCATTTGCAACGTCTGACGACTGGTCAAATCCGCTGCCAACGGATCTCGCTTGGACGCCTCTTGAGCAAACAGATATTGCAAGTAGTGTGGCTCAAGGCAAAACGGTATTTGTGGATGTAACCGCTGATTGGTGTATTACCTGTAAAGCCAACAAGGTTGGGGTGATTTTACAAGACCCTGTTTATTCAACGCTAAAACAAGACCATATGGCGTTAGTGGAAGGTGATTGGACAACAGCATCGCAACCGATTACTGATTACTTACAAAGTCATGGCCGATTCGGGGTGCCGTTTAACGTGGTTTACGGCCCTAATGCACCAGATGGAATAAAGCTCCCGGTCATTTTAACGACAGAACAAGTGCTTGCTGCAATTGAGCAAGCATCAGCTCGATAAGTTTTTATCAACCAATGTGAATACAAATGTTGAGTCTGGCGGTCTAGTCAACGAGCAGTCGCAATACTGAGTAAAAACCTGAGTCTGAATATCAGAATTGAAATCAGTAGTAAAACCTGTATTGCGATAACCGAGCCTTCTTAGACACGATAAGACATTGGAACACCAGATAACGATGAAAGAGCCCAACCAGAAAACATGGGGTAAGAAACTACTCAGTGGTTTGAAACAATTATCAATCATGTTGGTATTGTTTATTTTGGTATCGACAGTGGTTGATCTTTGGCGAGGAAAAGATTTACCAACAGAGTCATTACCAACGATGACTGCAGTCGACTTAAATGGTGACCTTGTTGATGTGTTGGCCATGAGCCATGACGATGCTGTGTTAGTCTACTTTTGGGGAACCTGGTGTCCTGTATGTCAATTTGTGACTCCAGCAGTAGATATACTCAGTGCACACTATTCAGTGGTCTCGGTCGCAATGAGCTCAGGCAGTGATGAAAAAATGAAGCACTTTTTGTCTGACAAAGGGTATACATTAAGTACGATAAATGATCGACAAGGTTTCTTATCTCGTAAGTGGTCTGTGCAAGTGACGCCAACTGTCATGGTATTTAAAAACGGTGAATTGCAATATTACACCACCGGCTTTACCAGTTTACCCGGGATGTGGTGGCGATTACTCACAGCCTAGCTTATTACTGAAATAAATGTCGCCCAACTAAAAAACCAACACCAGCATAGTGTTGGTTTTTTATTATGTGGTTATGGATATAGGTCATTGGTTTTCTTAGCTTGAATAAGGCGTTAGGTAGGGTTATAACTGATATTAGAATGATTTTTTATTGAACAAATCTGACCTTGCTTTTTATAACCGCTTAGGTGAACTATGAAAAAATTTAACCTGATTGAGTCAAATAATGCGGGATTTACATTGATTGAAATGGTCGTGGTTATCATTATTTTAGCCGTGCTTGCTATCATCGCTGCCCCCAAGTTTTTAAACCTGAAAACCGATGCATCCATTGCAAGTCTCGATAGCTTAGAGGCCGCCATAAAGTCCGCTAATTCAATTGTTTACTCTAAGCTGGCAATTGAAGGTAAAGAAAAGCTTTCTTCGTCCTCTATTGAACTTAACGGAGAAACTATCACCACAAGCTTTGGTTTTATTTCGCCTACTGCTGACAATATTGAAAATGCGATAGAGGGAAGTTTTGAGCAAGTAAATAACCTTAATGCTGAGATCACTGCTGATTGGGGCACCTTTGAAATTGCAGGGATCTTGGTGTTGTTATTTCCAAAAGGCTATACCTTCACTGATACTTGCTACTTTTTTTACTTAGCATTTCCTGGCGCTACCGAACCGAGTTTTTTTGCAAACCAAACCGGTTGCTAAGAGTGGTTGTTATAAGGTTATTCTTCGTATTCTACGATGTGCAATAGTGGCTAGTGTCTCTCGTAAGTCGGTTAAATATAGACATAATTGGCAACATATTAGTGTGTGCGCATATAACGGCAGTGACGTATAGTCACTATGACATACAATTACAGCATAAAATTACGGCATACAATAACTAAGATAATTGTTTAACCTAAGCGAGTTTGACTAGCAACTCATTACATTGAGCGGAAAAGGAAGATTGACATGTTAAGGATTGATAAGAGTAAGACTTGGATTGCTGCGATGATAGCAGGAACCTCTTTGTTGTGTAGTTTTTCATCTTTTGCTGCCCTTACGCCATTTCAACAAGATGTCATTGAAGTGATGAAAATGGAGCATCGTACAGATGCCGATAAGCAAAGAGATGATAATCGTGCTCCTTATTATGCGTTGGAATTTTTTGGCTTAACAAAAGAGATGAAGGTTATTGAATTCGCTCCTGGTGATGGTTGGTATAGCAAAATACTGGCCCCGCTGTTAAAAGATCAAGGTGAATTGCACTTAGCCTATAAAGCAGAATGGTTAGAAGGTTTGAATGATCTGTTAGCAAAAGATGCGATGAGTAAAGCGCAAAAGCTACCTATAGCATTGGACTGGAACCCAAAAGCAAGAAGTTACACATTAGGTAATATTGATTTTGGTATGACAGATGCCGATATGATGCTCAGTATTCGCGAGTACCATAACTTCAATGTAGAAGATAAAACTAAACTGAATAAAGCCACATTTGATGCGTTAAAACCGGGAGGGGTTTATGTGATTGTTGATCATACTCGACGCCACATGATGCCTGAAACTGATGAAATGCGTCGCCGTGAAGATCCTGTCGATGTGATTTTAGAGGTGCAAGCCGCAGGATTTGTGTTAGAGAAATCATCGAATATGTTTTACCGCCCTGATGATGAATTACGTTACGAGGTTGGGCGTAAAACCGTGACTGGCAATACGGACAGATTCACTTTGGTATTTAGAAAACCAAAGTAAAGAATATCAATTGAGCTCATTGAGTGAATAAAACGGCATATGGTTTCCCTATGTCGTTTTTTATGGTTGAAATAAGGCTAAATGCCAAGCTTTCGGTGATGCTGCTCAACTATATTATTGTTAGAGATTGAATGAATGAAATTTTCTATGCTAGAAATATTAGTCAGTTGCTGTGTGCAGAGTATTCAATTTCGTTAGTCAACATTTTGACAAAGGTGGCGACATGCGAAAATGTGAGCTTCAAATACCACCTTTTTAGACTCGGGTGATAAAAAAATGCCTAAGTCGATAGTTAGTTGAGCTTATAGAGTGATAGACTCAAGCTAGCGGTAGATTTAGTTAAGTAATTAAAAGTAATGCATATTATTGTTGGTTAATTACTCAAAAAATACAGGCTTAGAAATACGCGGCTAGAAATTTTCCCTGAGTGCGTTAAGTAAGCTTATTGTGGTGTGATTTTTGCTTTTAATTATTTATACCTAACGCTGTAAGTAGTAATAATTTTGCTATAAAGCACCTTGTAAGAATGTAATGGGAAATATTTTCCTTTTAAATTCCTTCTGTTTCCATTTTTCTAAAGGCTTTCGCATTAGTTCTTAGGTATGTGGTTATTGATATTTGGCTTTAAGAGGAATTGCGTCAACTCCTCGTGGTTGAACTGATAATGATTTTAGATGAGGCTTAATAGTGATGATTCCTTATGGTCACCAAAATATTAATCAAGATGATATTGACTCAGTCGTAAATGTTTTACGTTCGGATTATTTAACTCAAGGACCACAGGTACCTTTATTTGAAAGAAACATTGCTTCATTGACTAATGCAAAATTTGCTGTGGCTTCAAGTAGTGCTAGTGCTATGTTGCATGTAGCTTGTTTAGCTTTAGGAGTAACTACAGGAGATCGTGTTTGGACTAGTCCTATAACATTTGTAGCATCAGCAAACTGTGCTTTACATTGTGGAGCACAGATTGACTTTGTTGATATTGATTTTAATACAGCGAATATGTGCACCAAAGCACTAGCTTCAAAATTAAAAATAGCAAAAGAAAATGGGACTTTACCCAAGGTCATTATACCTGTTCATATGGCTGGTCATAGTTGTGACATGGAAACTATAGCTGTATTAGCTAAAAAGTATGGTGTAAAAATCATCGAAGATGCTGCGCATGGAATTGGTGGACAATATAAAGAGAATAAAATTGGCAGTTGCCGATATAGTGATATAACTATATTTAGTTTTCATCCTGTAAAAATTATTACTTCTGCTGAGGGAGGAGTTGCAACTACAAATGATGTAGAGCTTGCTAACAAGATGGGACTGTTTCGCAGCCATGGGATTACTAAAGATACAGAGTTGTTATCTAGGCCTAATGAAGGAGATTGGTATTATGAACAACAGCTTTTAGGTTTAAATTATCGTATGACGGATCTGCATGCTTCTCTTGGTAATAGCCAGTTAAACCGAATAAATGAGTTTATAGAAAGTAGACATAAGCTTGTAAGAAGGTATCAAAGTCTGTTGGCAAATAGTGATATTAGAATTGTAACTCCACTGTCTAATAGCATCAGTTCTTATCATTTATTAATTGTACAATTACCTAACAAGTTACATCGTAAGTTGGTTTTTAACCATATGCGAGAAATGGGCATTTGTGTACATGTTCATTATTTTCCTGTTCACTTGCAGCCATACTATCAAGAGCTTGGCTTTAAGAAAGGTGATTTTCCGCAAGCTGAAGCTTACTATCAATCTTGCCTCACTTTACCTTTGTTTCCTGATTTAACCTCCGAGGAATTAGCATTCATTTGTGACACTCTAAAGGAGTTAATCAAGTGAGAATTGCAATTATTCCTGCCCGTGGTGGCAGTAAACGTATTCCAAAGAAAAATATCCGCTCTTTTTGTGGTAAGCCAATCATTGCAAGATCGATTGAAGCGGCGATTGAATCTGAATTATTCGATCACGTTATTGTGTCTACTGATTGTCAGGAAATCGCAAAAATTGCCAAAGATTACGGCGCTGAAGTTCCCTTTGTTAGACCCGCTGAATTATCAAATGATGTGGCGACAACGCGTGTTGTGGTAAATCACACCATTAATTGGGTCAACGATAACTTAGGTGATGTTGAGCATGTTTGCTGCTTATATGCAACAGCACCGTTTGTAACAGCCAAAGCGATAAAGCAAAGTTTTGCTCAACTTATTGAAGTGGGGACAGACTTTTGCTTTACCGTGACAAGTTTTGCCTCACCTATCCAGCGTGCATTATTTATGAATGACGCTGGCCATGTTGAAATGTTTACCCCGCATCAATTACAAACTCGCTCTCAAGATCTCGTCGAGGCCTATCACGATGCTGGACAGTTTTATTGGGGTAAAGCTGAAGCTTTTTTACGAGGAGATATAATGTACTCCAACCATGCTACGCCTTTTATTGTGCCGAGGTATCAAGTGCAAGATATTGATACTGAAGAAGACTGGGTATTTGCTGAACGTATATTTCTAGCGGGAAGAATGTGAAACAAGTCGTAATCCGTGCAGATAGTGGCCGCCATATCGGTAGCGGTCATATCATGCGTTGTTTGACTATCGCAAAGTTACTCAAAAAACTGGGTGCAGAAGTGACATTTTGTTGTCGTAATCATATTGGTCATCAATCTGACGTTTTGAGAGCGTTTCCGCTTGTCATGCTGCCAGAGCCTGAAGAATATACCCAGGAGCATGGTGATTATCCTCATAGCCATTGGTTGGGATGCACAGAAGAAAAAGATGCTGAGCAGACTATACGTGAGTTAACACTAGCTGGTATAAAGCCTGATTGGGTCATCGTTGACCATTTCTCTTTAGGTGCAATCTGGGAGCAAAAGTTAACATCAGAAACACACGCTCGTGCTTTGGTCATTGATGGACTCAGAGATAGGCCACATGAATGTCAGCTTCTTATTGATCCAACACTAAATAAACGTTCTGCTACACCAGGAGAAGGTCAGGTACTTTTTGGCCCTTGGCACATTCCCCTTCGTGAGGAATTTACCGAGATTAATCCGAAACGAAGAACTGAACTTAACAAAGTGTTTGTGTGTTTTGGTGGCGTTGATAAAGATGACATCACGGGACAAGTTTGTGATGTGTTAACCAAGCCGTCATTTCGAAACAAGTTAGAAAAAGTCGATGTTGTGGTTGGATCGTCATACCCTCACATTGAGCGACTTAGTGCATTATGTCAGCAATATTCAGGCTATTTGAATCTTGAAGTTCAATCGACACGAATATCAAAACTGATGGCAGATGCTGATTTAGCCATTGGTGCTGGTGGCGGGATTTCTTGGGAACGTTGCGCCGCAGCATTGCCAGCGCTTTGTTGGACGATTGCAGATAATCAGACCGTACCTAATGAACAACTAGCCAGCTTAAATGCCATTATTCACCTCGGAAAAGTGAGTGAAAATTTAACGCACGAACTTGAGTCAAAGATGGCTTTATTATTCGCACAACCTGAAATGTTGTCAGCGATGTCTGCGAGTGCAAAAAAGGTCATGTTAGGGTGGGATAAGAAAAATACTTGGATGACACAGATACTCAACTAAGTGATTAAAATTAGGAATAAAATTGTATGGGTAAAAAGCGAATCGTTATCATTGGTGGCGCCGGAAATGGGGCAGTATTAGCGCAAATTATACTGGATATGCAGCGCGCTGGTGATGATATTGAGCTAGCCGGATTTCTTAATGATCATCACAGTACTGATGAATTACTGTTTCATTGGCCAGTGCTAGGGAAACCTTCACAGTGGCGCGACTTAGACCAAGATGTACTCTTTGTATTTGCTTTGTTAAGTGTTGGGAAAATGCGAGAAAGGGCTGATTTATTAAAGTCGCTGGGCATTCCTTCTAAGCGGATGGCGACCTTAATTCACCCGAGTGCAATGATAGGTTTTGATTCGCAAATTGGTGCTGGTAGTGTGATTTGCTCGAATGTATCTATTCAACCTCAGGTTAAAATCGGCAGTAATGTGCTTGTTCGAGCTGGAGCGAATGTGGGGCATGATGTACAAATCTTTGATTATGTCGATATTGGTCCTAATGTGTGTTTGTGTGGATATGCCTGCGTGCAAGAAGGGGTACATGTTGCTGCCAATGCCGTAGTACGTGATGGTTTAAACCTTGGAGCTTTTTCTGTTATTGGAGCGGGCTCTGCGCTGTTAAAAGATGCTGGCGAAGGCACTACATGGCTTGGGAATCCAGCCCGTCGAGTCAGCTAGATAAGAGGTGGTTATATGTTTGAATTTAAAGGTAACCGAAACTACTTACACGGGACTGATTTTTATCGGTTTACGCTTGATTATGTCGCTCAACACATGCCTGAAAACACAAGGTTGAGCCAACTGAGTTTTAGAAAGCTTGCACGGTTTCAATGTGAGTTAACAACCCAAAGACCTGAAGCAGGCACGGTAGTGGCAACAGGTAAATTTAGCCTCAGTGATGGTGACACAGTTCCATTTTGGTGGGTTGAGGGAAATACTCTTGTTGAAGGCCGTTATGAATTTGATGAAGATGAGTTAGTTGCTAATGCGGAACTAACAATATCACCAGCAACAATAAAGATGCACAAACCGGTTGACGATTACACCTGTATTGAAGTGCTTGTTGCGTTGACCAAAAAAATGCATAACCAAATTGCTCCTCTTAGCAAAGGGAAATGGTTGTTCGGCCAGTTAAACCTGACACAAAATTTACCAACAGAATATCAAAGCGCAGAAATAAAGCTTCAATCCATGCTACATGGCAAATTTTCAGTGTCTGAAGTGTGGCTAGACGGAGTAAAGCTAGGTCAAATTAGATTTATCGTGGAGGGACAATAATGGAAATCGGTATTCAAGCTATTGCAAGCTATATCCCTACCTCCTCAATTGATAATGTAGAGCAAGGTAGTCACTTTGGCGAAACTGCTGAATTTGTTGAGTCTAAATTAGGCCCCGTTAAGTTGCCTCGTAAGGCCGAAGATCAAGAATGTTCTGATTTATGTGTCGCAGCCATTGAACAGCTCGTTAAGCAACAGCCTAGTTTTGATAAAGAAAAAATCGATGCTCTGATTGTCGTGACTCAAAATGGTGATGGTGAAAAACTGCCTCATACCGCAGCAATAGTGCAACAAAAAGCGGGACTACCAAAAACGATTGCCGCTTTTGATGTATCACTTGGCTGTTCAGGCTATGTGTATGGCCTTTATATTATTAAAGGGTTGTTGCAAGCTGCTGGAATGAAACAAGCTTTGTTGATAACAGCAGATCCTTATTCGAAGGTTATTGATACTTCTGACAGAGTCACTTCCATGTTATTTGGCGATGCTGCTACTGTGAGTTGGATTTCACAAAATCCTGTATTCAAACTGGGCCCTGTCCTGTTCGGCACGGACGGAGAGGGGGCAGAAAGCCTACAAGTTCAAGAAGGCATTTTGTCGATGAATGGGCGACAAGTATTCAACTTTGCTTCTATGAATGTCCCTAAGCATATCAAAGAGTTGTTGGGCGTTTGCGAATTAACAGAGGCTGAAGTGGATGCTTTTTTAATTCACCAAGGTAGTGCCGCGATTGTGGATACCATTGCACGGCGTTTTACGGACAAAAAGCGCTTTATTAAAGACCTGAAGGACACGGGTAATACGGTTTCTTCTTCCATTCCTCTTTTGATAGAAAAACATGCAATGAGTAGTGAATGGAATAACATTGTACTAAGTGGATTTGGTGTAGGCTTCTCGTGGGCCAGTGCATTAATGTATAGATAATTAGGAGGCCAACATGGTCAATTTAGACGTAATAAAAAAAGCCTTAGAAGAGTCAGGTGCAGCGGTTGATACCGAAGGTCTAGTGCTTGATAAAACCTTTGAAGAAGCAGGGTTTGATAGCCTAGATATGTTTAATTTATTTGTCGAACTTGAGCAGCTTACAGGTCATCAAGTTCCTGATGAGCTGATTGACGAGTTAACTTCCCCAGCCGCTTTAATCGCTTATTTTAGTAAATTAAATGACTGATTGGTTACCTAAAAGAGCCTTAGTGATTGCCGAATTGTCAGCCAATCACAATGGTAGCTTACAACGAGCTTGCGACACGGTAAGGGCGATGGCTGATTCTGGAGCGGATATTGTTAAAGTTCAAACATACCGTCCAGAATCGTTATGTCTAGATGTCGATAATGACTATTTTGGCAAACGGAAAGCAGGTTTGTGGAAAGGACGTACCTTGTGGAGTCTTTATCAAGAAGCCGCATTGCCCTACGAATGGCATCAGCCTTTACAAGCCCTTGCCAACGAATTGGGTATGGCGTTTTTCTCAAGTCCGTTTGATCTTGAGGGGGTGGATTTCCTTGAAACACTTAATGTTCCTTACTATAAAATTGCTTCTTTCGAAATTAACCACATTCCGCTCATTGATAAAGCCGCACGTACAGGCAAACCTCTGATTATTTCCACTGGCGTCGCGGATGATAAGGACATTGATTTAGCGCTTAAGACTTGTTTCGAAGCAGGCAATACTAATGTTGCTTTACTTAAATGTACCTCTCAATATCCCGCAAGCTTAAACGATGCCAATCTTCATATGATCACCGATATGCAGAAAAAGTTTAACGTGCCGATTGGGTTATCCGATCACACCATGGGCTCATTAGTGCCGATGACAGCTGTGAGCCTGGGAGCCAGAATCATTGAAAAACACTTCACATTAGACAGACATGATGGCGGCCCAGATTCTGCTTTTTCAATGGAGCCTGATGAGTTTCGTGACATGGTAAATCAGATCAGAAATGTCGAATCATGTTTAGGTAAAGTCAATTACAGTGTGTCTGAACAAGATAAACTTCGCCGCCGCTCAATTTTTTATTGCCGAGATCGCTCTGCCGGTGAGCTGATAGGTGAAGAGGATATTAAAGTTTTGCGTAATGGCAGTGGTTTACATCCAAAGCATATGAAGTCTTTAATTGGGGCAACATTGACTCGCAGCGTCAATGTTGGTGAGCCAGTATTGGCTGAAGATCTTGATAAAAAAGATTTTCTACAACAATAGTGAAACTGGTCGTAACGCAATGGAGTCGTTGTGTATGGGCTACTAGCTAAAATGTATTTTACATATTTCCTGATTTATTGTTTTTGTTAACTTTAACAGGACGTTAATAATAAAAAATGAAAGGGTGATGTTCCATGTGGACTGAACAAATTGAAATAATCAGTAAAGATATGAAGCAAGTTGATTCCAAGTATTTGCCAACCAGCTTTTGGCAATTTGGTGCTAATGGCTTGCAGCAAGATATTGAAACTCATGGTATTGAAAATTTCCGAAGTCTTAAGAGTGCATTATCGTTTTTTGTACCAACCTATAAATTTCATGGTTGGGCGACGCGTCCTGAAAAGTATCAAGACCTGGTCGGAGTTTGCGAAGCTCATTTAGCTGGAGATCAAAAAGCAATTCTATCTATGCAGGATTTCTTGTCGGGTGAAAGCCATGCAAGAAGTGATTTTAGAGTGTATAAAGCAAGTGAGACTAACAAGCAGCCGTTTACTGATAAGTTCAGTGAAAGCTCGATAGGTACACCAATTGAACATTTTGAGTTCGAAAACCGTAAGTTTAGTCGCTCTAGTTTGAATTATTTATTGGGTCTTAATTTCCTTAAACAGCAAATTAAAGATGTTCCAATTAATACAGTGCTTGAAATCGGTGGTGGTTTTGGATCCCTCGGCGAGATTTTATTAAGCGATAGCCGTAACAACACATTCTATATGAATGTTGATATTGCACCGACCTGCTTATTTTCGACTTACTACCTCCAATCGCATTTTGGAAAAGATAATATTGCTGATTATCAAACGGTTAAATCGATGCAAGAACCATCTTTACCTAACCTTTCTGAACGCTTTAAAGGGGCCGTTTTGTGTCCATGGCAATTGCCTCAGGTGAGCGGCGATTTAGACTTGCTCGTTAACTTTATTTCTTTTCAAGAAATGGAGCCTGATATTGTTAAGAACTATCTTGAACATGTTGCCAGACTCAACTGTAAATACGTGCTTTTACGAAATCTACGTGAAGGAAAACAATTGGCAACAGATGGCAGCCATGCAGGGGTTAAAGAGCAAATTAAAGGTGATGATTACGATACCTTTTTACCTGATTATCAGTTGGTATCAACGAATGTTCATCCATTTGGGTTTGAAACGGTAGACGGATTTAATTCAGAATTGCGACTCTATAAACACAAGAGTTTGGGTTAAGTCTTTATAAGTAAAGTTCACATAAGAGTTAGAGGGGGGGAGTTATTGGCATCTTAATAAGATGTTATGGTCTCCCCACAAGGACTCGAACCCTGATCGATCGCTTAGGAGGCGACTGCTCTATCCTGTTGAGCTATAGGGAGACAGGGCAATTATACAAGCTTTTAATATGATTAAAAGGCTTCAAATTTAAATGCTTAATAGTTAAGCAGTTGAGTTAGTTGACCTTTAATCGTCAACTAACGCATAGTTTCAACATCATAGACTTTTAAGATGCATTACCTGTTGCTAACTGATTTAGGTAGTTTCTAGCGGTGACATTATCAGGATTGATTTGCATCACATTATCGAAAGCTGATTTAGCCCCTTCGATTTGCCCAAGCCCTGCTAAAAAGACGCCGAGTTTAATCAATGTACTTTCGTCAGTAGGGTATTTGTCTAAATAATTTAAATACAAATCCAATGCTTGCTGGTTTTTACCTTGTAAGGACAATATATGGGCATGCTGAGGGTAATATTCGTCACTGTACTGAGCCAAAGACGTTATTGTTTCTTCTGCTAAGTCAATTTTGTGTAATTTAAGCGCCAGCAATAACTGCTGCTTTAATTCGACTTCAGTTCTACTTGTGGGTTCAATTTCCAGTAACGCAGCTAAAGCTGCATCAAAGTTATTTTCTAAAAAATGTACATAATGCAACGCGAGATGGAATAACCTATGTGCAAACTTATCATTGGCAATTAATGGCTCTATATTGTTAGTGAGTAGTGTTAAACCATCGATATTCTTATGTTGTTTCAAATCTAGAATTTTGGCTAATGTATTGTCTAAATTTTGGTTCTTTTTCTTCATCGAAAAGTATGGATGAGCAAAGCTTGTGAGTTGATCTTGATAGCTGTCACTTGCTGATTTTAGTTTGGATTTTTCATCTAGTGTCAAAGAGCTAGCGACTGTGTTGTCGAGCATTGCTTGAAAAATATTGACTCGTCCCGGTTGGTTGTGCTTTTTCCAGCCTTCGGTAATCAATTCTATTGATGGTGCGTCGCTTATTTCTTCACGTCTTAATTTGACAATATCTAGTGCGGTCTCAGTTAACTCTTGAAGCTGTTCAGTAATGATTTGATAAGCACTATAGTACAAATGAGTCATCGAATTCATTTGTTTAAAGGACCAATCCTGAGTCTTCTTTGTTGTCAGAAATTGCGTAAACTCAAAATATCCGAATACCTTTATCGACATATTATATTTTGGAAATTTCTTATTTATTTTTTGCTCAACTTTATCGATTTCACTCGCTTTAGCTTGAAACGCTGCAGAGTGCTGTTTCAACTTTTTAGCTTCATTATTAATGTGTAAGGCTTTGATAGCCAGCTTGCTTATTGCTTTAAAAGCCTCGTTAGCAGCAGATAATTCAGTTTGAATACGTTGTAATTTTTCTTGTTTGTTTTCACTAGCTGATGGAACCATTTCGAGTAACTGACTTGGACTGCAATCAGCTGAAACAATTGAAACTTGTTCTTTTGGTATATGGGTAATACCTTGAATTTTAGCTGCATTTATAGATAGGTTAACGATTTCAACATTAGGGTAAGTCTCAGCTTCTTCTTTTAGCGCGAGTGCTGCATGTATCAGTTGAATTGGCGTTTCAGCAATGCTACCTGAGTAGGTTTCTACCCACTCATGAATAATACTATTATTACTTCCGGCACTGGCTTCAACGCTTCCTTTTGCATGAGTGACGCCTGCAGAGGAGTGACATAAATCAACGCCGCTTAAAAGCACTTGTTTAAAGCCCATTTCAATTGCCACTCTGATAGCGCTATTGGTTACCGTAGGACCAATGGTAAGAATGTTGTTAGTTTCTTCCCATGGGAACCGATTGCCTAAGAACAATGATTTTCCATTCCACTGGGCAATGATTCGATGATTGACATGATGTGAGTTAATAAACAGGCTTTCATTTGCGAGGCGCATCATATCGCGGTTAACCTCAAAACTTGTATCTTGAGGATCTACTGAAACAATAATATGAGCTGGGATCCCAGCAGCAGACAACTTTGATGCGAACCTTGATACGGTAAGAATGAAAAGCTGTTCATAATTAGCTTTAATCCAATCAATATGTTCATCAAGTGATGGGCCACCACCAATCACTATTGCAGTTTTACCTGCAAATTTATTTTTCAATATCGAAGCTGGTTGGTTATTTTCGACAACATTGAAAAATTGTTCTACAAAAAATGACTTTTGAGTAAAATTTGCTTTATGTGAGGTGGTTTGTTGTTTTATTAACTTATAAATTTGGCTGTAGTAGCCTGAATATTCTTCAACCACGCCTGCAGAGGCGGCTAATGAGAGTGTAATGGCGATTTGATCTTTTATAAGGAATAAATCATCTTCGCCCGATTCTATATGTTCATTAAGTTCTTCAAGACTTAGCACTTTAAGGTAGTGTTGCTGCTCCTCTGGTATATCAATATTTAACATCGACATGACTTCTGGAAGCTCTACAAAAATGTATTTACTTCCTGCTACCTGTGGAGACTCAAGAATATAATTAACCAATAAGCCAGAATCGAGACCTAGAATGATGTGTAATGTATCTTCCTTAAAAATATCCTGTTTATACTTCTTTTTAAAAGCGGTTATAGAGTCTTCTTTTTCAAAGGTATTCCTGTTGATGCAGGGCAAGTAGTACTCATCAAATTGACTAATGGCGAACTGATTATTAAAAACTGATTGTGATGTAGCCATTGTAAGTAAAACCTTCTTGTCTATTGGTATATGTTTTATCGATTCACGTTCACTGATTTTTAAATCTTAATCACAATATCTTGGATCTGTATGTTGCCAGAGCTTTCAATACCTTCTAGTAAGGCTGTGGCGCTTTCTTCTGAAACTTGTTCTATTGTGACCGTGGCTCTATTTTTAGTCGCAACAGCTCGCATTAAATTCACTCTATCAGGAATATTTTGTTGTAACACGATTTGGAAGTTATCACCCATTTTGACGTTATTTCGACGGCCTAAATTAATGATGATTCTATTACCTTGCTTAGCAACGATTTGACCGAGTAAAGGTCGACAATTTAGTAAATTATCAATATCTTGAGTGCTTTGTTGTAAAAGCTGATTCATAGTTTGACCATAAGTTGAGCCCCAAAATCGTTGGGTTGAAGGTGAAACGGTTTCATCTCGTTCAAAATCCCACTCAGCTTCTGCTTGATAGTCTTTGCTCCACACTTTTTCACCACTAATGCCATGGAACATGGTAAACCGTAAATTAATTTGTCTTAAAGGTGTCTCATCCCATAATCCAAATAAAGAACTCGAGTATGGCTCGGTTGAAATATCGAGGATTTCCGGTTGTAAGATATATTGGCTGTCGGTTATTTCGCCAAGCCAGCTTGGTATGCGTTGGCCTTTGAAGTTGATGAGTTGGTTGGTATGGTCAAGCTTCTCATCGGCGTGCATACGAGCAAAACTGTAGTCAGAGCCATTATTTAATAAATTGCCAAACTGCTGTGATAAAGCTTGTTCAAAGTTAGCAAGTTGTCCGTATCGAAGTTGTGAGCGGTCACGCATGATGGCTTGGGGGATCATTATTGCCGCTTTTAATTGTTGGCTGTGGCATTGCTGTGCTTGGGGTTTAGATTCAAGATTGAGCCGCAACATAACCGTGATATCTGATGCGCTGATGATTTCAGACACGAGCTCAATATCGTTAGCTTGACCCATGCGTTTTATTTGAAATGCATCTTGAGTTAAGTTGCCCTGATTAATACTTTGCTGGCTATTAAAGTTTACACCCGCTTTTAAGCTGGCATAGTTTAATGCTTGATTAATCGCATCCTCGCGGGCTTTATCTATATTGCCGTCAATAATTTTGGCTTTTCCTGACACTTCAACTCTTTGCGCTAATACAGAGTGACTGAAACAAGCTGAAAGAATAACCAGCATGATAATCGTCAAATATTTAGAGCTAACGTTTGGCATGTTCATGTTCGCTTTTCACAATATCGAAGAAAAAGGGTGCCAACTCTATGACGGTTTAGCACGACTTAAATTAATTATCATAATAAAAGCAAAAACCATGCCTGTATGAGCTTTTAGCAGTGAACAGATGGAGATAAATTCTTCATTTCAAGGTAAAGGTTTTGAATGTGTGGTCGATACATTATCTATAGTGTGTTTAATGTGTGCTCTGATTGGGCCTAAAGCCTGTTAGTGGCAACATTACTGAACCTAACATCACATCAATGCTGAGACGTCATTGTAATAAGGAATAAGCCATGAGCCGTTTAATCATTTTTCCCATTGCGTTGCTAGCGGCTGCTTGCGCTAGCGAGCCGCCTGTGTCGACAAATGAGTTAGCTTATGTAGAAAAGCCTACTGAAACTAGCTTTTGGTTTAGTGATGAACCTGAAGTGCAGCCTGCGCCTTTACAATATGACATTACTAAAGCCGGTCTAGCCCCTAAATCACATGTAAATATATTGGCTGAAAAAGTCGTAAATGAATTGGTATTACAAAATGACAGTTTACGCTCTGACCAACCTTTACTTGTAACCACTCCGGTTAATACCAGTGATTACAGCAAAACGGATGCTTTAGGCTTACAGTTACAGCAAGGTTTTGTTGCCGCTTTTCATAGTCATGAATTTAACTTGGTCGATTTAAACGTGGCGAATGCATTACGTTCAACTGAGCAGGGCGAGTTTATTTTAAGTCGAGATTGGAAGTTACTTCCGTCTGATTTGCCTGTCTCTCACGTTGTCGTTTCGACTATGGATACCACACCAATGGGCTTAGTTCTTAATGCAAGAATTGTGAATGTGACTAATAATCGGGTGGTGTCAGCAGTACAAACTTTTGTGAATATGAATAGTTTACCTGGCTATTTATCACCTTCAAATCAAGTCATTTTTCAAGATGGATTGCTTTTTCGCCATGAAGCGTCTGGTCAAGGTAATGCCGTAGTATTGGGAGCGAAATTATGAATAAGTTAGTGGTTCTATTGGTTTCATTATTGGCAATCTCGATAAGTGGTTGTGCAAGTAATGATAAATATGTGCAATGGGAAACAGAAGCGCCAGATCAGTTCCCTAAGTTAACTGCAATTGGTTATGCGCCTTTAGCGACTCAGCCTGCGAAAGAGCAGTCACATAAAGTTCTAATGGCCATGCAAGCGTCAAAAATCGCGGCATATCGAGAATTAGCAGAGCAGGTATATGGTCAACAGATTGATGCTCATAGCCAAATGAGCGACTGGATGCTCAATAACGAAACCGTTTCTGCCAATGTGTCAGGAATGATTAAAGGCGCGAAAGTAGTAAAAAGCTATCCTGCGGGTGATATGTATGTGACTGAGTTAGAGCTGGATTTTGCTCAGGTGTGGGATCTTTATCAGCAACAAAACCGCCCCCGTCGTGTAAAAGAAGTGACATACTTTTAATGTAAATTTCGACAGATATAAAAACCGCCAATAAAGGCGGTTTTTTTATGTTGGTCATTAGCGATGCTGTTTTGCCATTGGAGAGATTGCAGTTGACCTAGGATGAACTGTTTACATGGCTTAAATCGATATTAGCTTAACTTAGGCTTTGAGGTTTTGGCCCAAAGATGAAATTGTCGACGTTCGGCCTTTGTCGTTATAAGTTAAACTGGTGGCATTTCTACTCATTTGCATGGCTTGAGAAAAGCGATTTAAGCTCGCGATATTCAGTTCGATTAAGCTAGCATTTTGATTATTGATGTCTTTACACTCTTCGAGAATGGTTTTAGCTTCAGCGACTTTCTCAATGAGTTTAGGCTCTGAATTGAGCAAAGATTTATCTGGATGATTAGCTAATTTCTCATCATTTTGTTGAAGCGTATTCAAACACTCCACTTTTTCGCGTGCAAGTGCTAGCAAGGTGTCGGCATCTTGATCTGCTAAGGCCTGCTTTTCTGCAGATACAAGTTTTTTCAGCGACGACAAAGTGCCGTGCTGAAAAGATAACAGCTGTAGTAATTCATTCATAATTTACTCTTTATAAAAACCCACATCATAACGACAAGGCGTAATGCGATGATGATTGTTTATCCAAGAGCAGGTATGACGCTACTCTTGGTCGAAATTTAGTCCGCTCATGTCAGCTTCAAAGCTTGCAATATTCGCCGCTAATTTTTCAGGGTCGACTTTATAACGTCCCTCTGAAATGGCTGACTTTATTGCATCAACTTTGCTTTGATCAATTTCAGGTAAAGATGCCATGTTAGTTTGGGCTCCTTGCAGCTGCTGTGCTTGCGAGGTAATGCTGACCGAATCACTTTTAATAGGTGCAGCCTGTTGCCCAGCTGACTCGGCAGCTTTTGGGGCAGCACCTGAGTCACGATTAGTACGCAACTGAGTGTGTGATGCTGTTTTAAGATTGTTAATATCAATTGCCATTTTAGGCTCCAGCGTAATTTATGGTTTTCCTAACAGGCTATCGACCCTGTTGGAAAAAACTTTAGGAATATTTTACATCCTAACTTCAACTTCGCCAACTCCGGTGACAATGACATCTAATCGTCTGTTTGAGTTGGCATTTCTGACTCTTATTGCATCGCCTATATTGCCATCTCTTAATGCTTCACCAGCTGTTTTTATTTCAAAGCTATTTGTTTTTGCGTAAATGGATACCGAATCCCCCTTACAGACAAAACATAGGTTATTATTCAGCAATGGGGCTTTAGCTGCGACACGTCTTTTAGAGCGGGTGCCGATTATGTTGCTTGTGTCTGAGAAAAACTGTCCTCGGATACTGTGTTGGTCAACGTAATTAATTTCGATGGCTTCAGGAGTGATGAGCTCACCTTTTTCAATGATGCCAATTGCGGTGACGACGGGGTACATGACTTCGACTTTAACCGATAAGTACATTTGCCAAGGGTAATCGTAGTCTGGGCTGATGCAGCTAATTTTAACGGTATTGGTTCGATTAATCGGTCGGTCGCTTGCCATAGCAACAGAAAGAGGAGGGTAACAAGCGGGTGGCGTTAACCTTCCTTCTAAGCTTTGGGGAATGATATTCACTTTCGCATTGGGGTTGGCATTTGGACTGGTTGCAATTTTTTTTGCAACTGTCTCTTTAGCTAGCTCGGTGATGGTCGATAAAGTATAGGTAATAGTGCTTTGTTCACTGGCAAAAACCGGTAAATGAATGCAAAGAATGAGCAATAACAGTAATGTGTTTTTCTTCATATCTTGTTTCTAGCGGTGGTGGCCAGAATACCTCTATACTTTTAAGTTAAGCTAACAACGCTTTGATTTTGGATAAATGGTTATCGGGTAAATAAAGAGTCATAAGTTTGACTTTTTTGGCTTGAAAGCACCGATACGGTTTAAATAAGCAATAAGTATGCCTATTACCTAAATGCGATAGTCATCGCGACATAAATAATTGCAGCGTATGCTACAATTTGACAAATATGGCTTATGGTCGCTTTAAGTCATAAGTAATAAAGTCCTTAGGGGCAGTATAAATAAAACAAGGCAGGGTTATGTCGAGTATTCTTGAGTCAGTTAATAAACGTACGCAGCTTGTAGGTCAAAACAGATTAGAGTTGTTACTATTTAAGTTGAATGGACGTCAGCGTTTTGGCATTAACGTATTTAAAGTAAAAGAAGTGCTGCAATGTCCTCCGTTAACGACATTACCTCGTTTGAGTCCGCTGATTAAAGGTATTGCCCATATCCGTGGTTCAACCATCTCTGTGATTGATTTGAGTGCTGCAACAGGTGGGCGTCCTCTTACATCGACAGAGAATTGTTTTATTATCATTGCTGAATACAACCGAAGTATTCAAGGGTTCCTAGTCAGTTCAGTTGAACGTATTATCAATATGAACTGGGAATCGATTATGCCACCACCACAAGGGGCTGGGCGTAACTCTTATTTAACTGCGGTAACTGAAATCGAAGGTGAATTGGTTGAGATTTTAGATGTTGAAAAAATCTTAGACGAGATATCACCTGTTAAGACTGAAATCAGTGAAGAAGCTAATGAAGCGTTAACCATTGATCGTGACCAGCATTATCACATCATGGTCATTGATGATTCTGCAGTGGCGCGTAAACAAATTATTCGTTCGCTTGAGTCGCTTAATTTGCAAATTGATACCGCCATTGATGGTAAAGATGCGCTAGAAAAGCTTAAAGCGATTGCGACTGAGATGGATAATGTTGCTGACGAAATTCCTTTGATTATTTCGGATATCGAAATGCCAGAAATGGATGGTTATACCTTAACGGCTGAAATTAGAGACGATCCTAAGTTGAAAGACATTAAAGTGGTACTTCATACATCTCTTAGTGGTGTATTTAACCAAGCAATGGTTGAGAAAGTGGGTGCCAATGACTTTATCGCCAAGTTTAATCCAGATGAATTAGCATCTGCTGTAAATAAACACCTAATTTTATAAGCAATATTGATAAGTCTGACTATGATTAAATAGATAGTCAGACAGTTATTGTGAGCAATACGTTGTGCTTGTCGATAGTCGTGATAAGTTAATAAAAGTAACCTGTTCACTCTGAAGTGACGCTAGTGTCATTTCTTATAATAGGATGTAAATGTGACGAATAAATCACTCGCTGAAGCAGAATATAATCAGTTTAAGCTCTTTTTAGAACAGCACAGCGGCATTGTATTAGGTGACAACAAGCAATATTTAGTAAGAAGCCGATTAGCTCCTTTGATGGGTAAATATGATTTGCCGTCATTATCAGAAGTGGTTAAAAGGTCGATGAAGCCAACGGAAAGGCATTTAAGGGCGGAAGTCATTGATGCAATGACAACGAATGAGACCTTGTGGTTTAGGGACAAATATCCGTTCGAGTTGCTCAATAATGCGTTATTACCTGAATACAGTCGCTTAGGAAGACCGTTAAAAATTTGGTCAGCTGCTTGTTCTTCAGGGCAAGAGCCTTATTCGCTTGCGATGACGATTTTGGAATACCAGCAACGTAAACCAGGCGCATTACCTGGTAATGCAACCATTCAAGCGACAGATTTATCTCCGTCAATGCTTGAGCGTTGTAAAAATGCTGAATACGATAGTTTAGCCCTAGCTAGAGGGTTATCACCTGAGCGTAAGCGCCAATTTTTTGATCCTTTGCCTTCCGGTAACATGAAAGTAAAAGATAATGTAAAGCGTTTGGTAAACTTTAGGGCACACAATCTTCTTGAAAGTTATAGCCTTTTAGGAAAGTTTGATATTATTTTTTGCCGTAATGTTCTGATTTATTTTGCCCCAGAGGCAAAAGCAAAAATATTGCGGCAATTTGCTGCCGCTTTAAACCCTAACGGTATTTTGTTTTTAGGGGCGTCAGAGTCTATCTCGGGATTAACGGACGAGTTCAATATGGTTAGGTGCAACCCTGGTATATATTACCAGAAGAAGAGTTAACTATAATTTATTGTAATAGTTGAATATTTTTATTTATTAATGCCAGCATTCGTTGGCATTTTCATTTTTATCATTTCATTTCTAATAATCTAATTTTTTTGGCATAAGCTTTGCTTTAATTCTGTCAGTTAGCTGGTGGAGGCAATTTTATGGCGATTAATTTTGAAAATGGTTTAGGTATACATCAATACTCTTTGGGCATACGTGCACAACGGGCTGAAGTGCTATCCAGCAACATCGCCAATGCTAATACGCCAGGTTATAAAGCTCGAGATGTCGACTTTGCCGCAGCAATGAACAGCGCACGCGCTAAGCAAAGTGGATTACAGATGAGTCAAACAACTGACAAACATTTCGACTTGAAAGCGTTAAGCCAGGAAAACGTAAAGTTTAGAGTGCCTAATCAACCAGATACAGGTGATGGTAACACCGTTGATTCTCAACAAGAACAAGCGGCCTTTATGCAGAACTCCTTGGAATATCAAATGTCACTGGGTTTTCTTGAAAGCAAGTTCTCAGGCATGCGTAAAGCTATTAGAGGTGATTAATCATGAGTCTATTTAATATTTTTAATGTGTCGGGTTCTGGTATGTCAGCACAATCAGTGCGACTTAATACTACCGCCAGTAACATTGCCAATGCTGATTCAGTTTCCAGTAGTGTTGATCAGACTTATAAGGCTCGCCATCCAATTTTTGAAGCCGAAATGGCCAAAGCAAGCCATGAGCAAAATAGTTCTCACAGTGTCAGTGTTAAGGGCATTGTTGAAAGTGATAAACCGTTATTAAAGGAGTTTTCTCCTGATCATCCTATGGCTGATGGTGACGGCTTTATTTACAAACCGAATGTCAATGTGATGGAAGAGATGGCGGATATGATTTCAGCCTCTCGTTCTTATCAAATGAATGTCCAAGTGGCTGATGCGGCAAAATCTATGCTGCAGCAAACACTTCGTATGGGTAAGTAATATGAATTTTGTGGGGGGTAAAAGATGAGCCTCATTAATCCTTACAGCAGTCAGTCTTTACCACAGACTCAATCTGCTAGTAGTACTGGTATTGCATCCAATACACAAGAAACAGCCAGTACAGGGAATGCATTTTTAGACAGTGTGGCCTTACAAGGAGAGCCAGAAACACCTGAACCTAATAGCCAGGAACTGACTCAATCAGATTTCTTTGCTTTATTGAGTCAACAGTTATCAATGCAAGATCCGTTTAAGCCTGTTGAAAACGATCAAATGATTTCGCAAATGGCATCATTCTCAACCGTTGACGGTATTGCCAAGTTGAATGAAGAAATTCTTAACTTAAATAACTTAACGAGTTCGAGTCAGGCGCTGCAGGCTTCAAGTTTAGTAGGCCGTAAAGTGTTAATTCCGTCTGATACGGGGCACATATCGTCAGATAGTCCAGAAGTCAATGGCGTGATAAGTACACCAACTTCTATCGATACGATAACAGTCAGTATTGAAGACGAAAGTGGCCAAGTCATTAAAACCTTTGAAGTTGACGGCTCTGCTGGCGGTAACATTGATGTGTCATGGGATGGGCTAGATAAAAATGGCGATCCAGCTCCTGAAGGAAATTACGCGATAAAAGCGAACGGCAAAATTGATGGAAAATCAGAAGATTTAGCAGTATCGACCTATGCGCATGTGACGAGCGTGTCACTGGGTAACACCACTACAGGGGCAATATTAAACCTACGTGGTATTGGTGGTATTCAGTTGTCAGATGTCTTAGCTGTCACTGAAAGTTAATTAGCTTATCAAATTTAAAGCTGGCAGCTGTGGCAGTCAGTAAAACAAACAGAATGAGTAGGAAAGGGGTGAATTATGTCGTTTAACATTGCTTTGAGTGGTATTTCTGCAGCTCAAAAAGATCTCAATACCACTGCGAATAACATTGCTAACGTTAACACCGTAGGCTTTAAAGAATCTCGTGCCGAGTTTGCTGACGTATATGCTAATTCAATTTTCTCAAACAGCAAAACTGCTGTTGGTGGCGGTGCGACAACGACTCAGGTTGCACAGCAATTTCAGCAAGGCAGTTTACAGTTTACTAGTAACTCTTTAGATATGGCGATAAGTGGCGGTGGTTTCTTTGTGACATCATCAGGTGTGGGAGTTCAAGATCACGCATTCACTCGTGCTGGCGCATTTAAAGTTAACTCAGAAAGTTACATGACTGATTCTGCTGGTAACTATTTACAAGGTTTCCCTGTCGATGCTGACGGTAACTCTACCTCGGTTAGTTTAACGACGACTCAACCAATTAAGATCCCTGATACGGCAGGTAGCCCAGTGAAAACTGAGAATATTGGCCTACAGATGAACCTTGATGTGGGTGAAACGCCATTAGATCCTGCTAACTTTGATCCAAACGATCCTGACACGTTTAATAAATCGACTTCAGTGACGATTTATGACTCACTTGGTGAATCGCACATTATGACCACCTATTTTGTTAAGCCGACAGAAGGGGCTTATACCGGTGAAAGTAACTGGGTTGCATTCTATGCTGTAGATGGCAAACAAGTTGACCTTGACCAAGCAAATGGTGGTTCATACGGCGCTGATACGACTGGTGACGGTGTTGCTGATACGACAAGATTTGCTGAAAATGCATCAGGCTGGAAAGGCTCGGTATTAAAGTTCAATGATGCGGGCGCATATACAGGCTCAGATCCTGCGGTAGTTGAAACTGTTGAGCTGGGTGTTAATGGTGCTAACGTATTAGGCCCTGGCGCTGATGGCAGTCAAAAAGTCACCGTTGGATTTAATAATCCAACTCAATATGCATCTCCATTTGAAGTGACTGAGTTAACTCAAGATGGTACCACCGTCGGTCGTTTGACTAACGTAGGTATTGGCGAAGATGGCTTAGTGACAGCAAGTTACAGTAACGGTTCGACTGAACCATTAGCTCGAGTTGCTTTGGTTCGTTTTGCTAACGAGCAAGGTTTAACCCAAGTGGGTAATACTTCTTGGAAAGCCAGCTTAGATTCTGGTCCAGCGCTAGCAGGTGAAGCAAATAGTGGTACCTTTGGTAGTATTCGTTCATCGGCGCTTGAACAATCTAACGTTGATTTGACCACTGAGTTAGTGGATTTGATTTCTGCACAACGTAACTTCCAAGCGAACTCTCGTACACTTGAAGTGAATAACACGTTAAATCAGTCGATTCTTCAAATTCGATAAGTTTGACTTGTTTTGACAAAGAGTTGCCGCAACGGCAACTCTTTGCCTTTTCATTTTTTGCCTTTTATTGTTTTTCTTTTCACTTCCTGCTTTTCAAATACATTTCATTTAGTTAGCCATTCTCTATTCACAATTTATATATTGGCACACTCATTGCTAGTTCTAGTTATATCTTTAGTTATGTAAAAAGTTTGACGGAGCGGCAGATGGACAAATTACTGTATGTTGCCATGAGTGGGGCAAAGCAAAATATGAATGCTTTGGCTGTTCGTGCCAATAATTTAGCCAATGCGAATACCGATGGTTTTAAAGCTGATTTGGCTCAAGCTCGCTCTATGCAAGCATTTGGGGAAGGCTTACCGACACGTGTCTTTTCTATGACTGAAAGCCCTGGGCAAAATTTTAGTTCAGGCCCAATTAAAACTACGGGTCGTGATTTAGACATTGCGATTAAAGATAAAGGTTGGATTGCAGTGCAAGGTGCTGATGGCGGTGAAGCGTATACCCGCTCCGGTAGTCTAAGTTTTGACAGTACAGGCTTATTAACTAATGGTCGAGGCAACCCTGTTATGGGAGAGGCTGGACCGATAGTTTTGCCGCTACCAATCGACAAAGTTCAAATCTCGCCTGATGGCATTATTTCTGTAAGACCTCAGGGCGCAACTGCGGATGTGGTTGAAGAAGTGGCCCGAATTAAATTAGTTAATCCATCAAATGAAGAAATGATGCGTGGTGAAGATGGGTTATTTAGGCTGACTTCGGGCTTAAATGCGCCGAACGATCCTAATGTGAATATCGAAACAGGGGCTGTTGAAGGCAGTAATGTTAACGCTGTTTCAGAAATGGTGGCGTTAATTGATATCCAGCGTCAATACGAAATGCAAGTGAAGATGATGAAAAATGCCGAAGAGCTAGACCGTGCTTCATCATCCTTAATGAGAGTTAGTTAGGAGTAATAATTATGCATCCCGCTTTATGGATCAGTAAAACAGGCTTAGATGCCCAACAAACCGATATTGCAGTTATTTCTAATAACGTGGCGAATGCGAGCACCGTAGGCTACAAAAAAAGCCGCGCAGTATTCGAAGACTTGCTATATCAAACAGTTAATCAAGCTGGTGGTATAAGTGCTGATAATACTAAGCTGCCGAATGGTTTGAACATTGGTGCCGGTACTAAGGTCGTGGCAACTCAAAAAATGTTCACCCAAGGTAACATGTTAACCACTGATAACTCGTTAGATTTAATGATTGAAGGCCCTGGATTTTTTGAAGTCGAGATGCCTGATGGCACCGCTGCTTATACCCGAAATGGTCAATTTAGCTTAGATGAAAATGGCCAGATTGTGACTCCAGGTTCTGGTTATGTCGTGCAACCGTCAATCACCATACCTGATGATGCAACTTCAATTACAGTCTCTGCCGAAGGTGAAGTATCAGTAAAATTATCTGGCGCGACAGAAAGCACAGTTGTTGGACAGTTAGCCATGAGCGATTTCATTAATCCATCAGGGTTAGATCCATTAGGGCAAAACTTGTATACCGAAACTGGCGCAAGTGGAACGCCTATTCAGGGAACAGCTTCTTTAGATGGCCTAGGCGCTATTCGCCAAGGGGCATTAGAAACATCAAACGTTAATGTGACTGAAGAGCTAGTAAACCTGATTCAAAGTCAGCGTATTTACGAAATGAACTCTAAAGTGATATCAGCTGTTGATCAGATGATGTCTTACGTGACTCAGAACCTATAATTGTTATTGAAAGGAACTGGATTATGAATAAATACCTAGCGTTAGCATCCGTTATTTTCATTGCCGGTTGTAGTTCAACGCAACAAAAACCTATACCTGATGATCCATTTTATGCGCCAGTGTATCCAGAAGCACCACCAACTAAAATGGTGTCGACGGGGTCGATTTACATGGACCATCAATCGTCTAGCTTATATTCAGATATACGAGCACATAAAGTCGGTGACATTATCACAGTGCTGTTAAATGAATCGACTCAAGCTAAAAAAAGCGCCAATAACGAAATCAAAAAAGACTCTAATTTGAGTGTTGACCCTATCTATGCTGGTGGCGGCAATGTGACGATTAAAGGTGTACCACTTGATTTACGTTATTCTGATGCGATGGACACCAAGCGTGAAGCTGATGCTGACCAATCAAACAGCCTTGATGGCAGTATCTCAGCTAACGTGATGCAAGTGCTCAGTAATGGCAACTTGGTTATCCGTGGTGAAAAATGGATTTCGATTAACAATGGCGATGAATTTATTCGTGTTACCGGCATGGTAAGAAGTCAAGATATCACTCCTGAGAATACAGTTCAGTCAACTCGAGTAGCCAATGCCCGCATTCAATATAGCGGAACAGGTACATTTGCAGATGTTCAAAAAGTAGGGTGGTTAAGCTCATTCTTTATGAGCGAATGGTGGCCTTTCTAAGGAGTATGCCATGAAAATTTCATCTTTATTTATCTCGATTGCCCTTACCGCCTCAGTTGCATTATCGGTATTTTCTGCGCCAGTTCAAGCACAGCGAATTAAAGATATTGCCAACGTTCAAGGTGTACGTAGTAACCAACTGATTGGTTATGGCCTTGTGGTTGGTTTGCCAGGCACAGGTGAAAAAACCAAATACACTGAACAAACATTCAGAACCATGCTGAAAAACTTTGGCATTAATTTACCTGATAATGTGAACCCTAAAACCAAGAATGCGGCGGTGGTAGCGGTGCATGCAGAGATGCCAGCATTTATTAAGCCCGGTCAAAATATTGACATTACCGTATCGAGTTTAGGTGAAGCAAAAAGCTTACGCGGTGGTACTTTACTGCAAACCTTTTTAAAAGGGGTTGATGGCAATGTTTACGCTATCGCGCAAGGCAGCCTAGTGGTCAGTGGTTTCAGTGCAGAAGGTCTAGATGGTTCGCAAGTGATTCAAAATACGCCAACAGTTGGGCGTATTCCTGGTGGCGCGATTGTTGAACGCAGTGTGATGAGTCCATTTGCGACTGGGGATCACCTAACTTTTAACCTACGTCGTTCAGATTTTTCTACCGCTAAAAGTATGGCAGATGCAATTAACGACTTTTTAGGTCCAGGTATGGCAAGAGCGTTAGATGCAACCTCTATTCAAGTCAGTGCGCCTCGTGATGCATCACAGCGAGTTTCTTTTTTAGCGACATTAGAAAATGTTGAAGTCGAGATAGCTGATGAATCTGCGAAAGTGATTGTTAACTCTCGCACTGGCACCATTGTCGTTGGCCAAAATGTGCGTTTAATGCCTGCAGCTGTGACGCATGGCGGATTAACGGTCACCATTGCAGAAGCAACGCAAGTTTCGCAGCCAAATGCATTTGCAAATGGTCAAACGGTTGTCACTACAGATAGCACCATTGATGTTGCTGAAGAAGACAGTCGAATGTTTTTGTTTGACCCAGGTACGACATTAGATGAGCTAGTACGAGCAGTAAACCTGGTTGGCGCAGCGCCTTCTGATGTGCTTGCAATATTAGAAGCGTTAAAGATGGCAGGCGCTTTGCATGGTGAACTTATCATCATCTAAATATTGTCGGTACGACTATGGAAAAGCTGTCAAATTCATCGCACTTTCTGGATCTAGGAGGACTAGATTCATTACGTTCTCAGGCTCAGAAAGACGAGAAAGCGGCACTTAAAGAAGTCGCTAAACAGTTTGAAGGTATCTTTATTCAAATGCTGATGAAAAGCATGCGTGATGCTAACGCAGCTTTTAAATCAGACAGTCCAATGAACAGTCAAACCACTGAGTTTTTTGAGAACATGCGTGATCAACAGATGTCAGTGGACTTGTCTGATAAAGGTATGCTGGGCATTGCTGATTTAATGGTTCAGCAATTATCACCTCAAGATACACCATTTAAGCCTGCCTCTGTCCTTCGTGGCGATATTGATGCAAACATTCAACATGGTTTATTTGATAACAAATCAGCAGACATTGCGGTCAGTCCAATAACGTCGTTTGCACAAAAAATACCCAATGAACCAGTAGTAAATGTTAATCAGCTTGCCAGTCATCACTCGGTGATCGATGAGCAAGCAATGGCGAAAATTCTAGCAGGCGAAAATGACACTTCAGTTGCCGCTAATGGCAATCAATTGCCGCAATCAGTCAATAAAGCGCCGTCCGAATTTAGCAACCCTGCGCATTTTGTTAATACGCTTTATCCTCATGCTGAAAAAGCAGCTAAAGCTCTGGGAACAACACCTGAAGTGTTGCTTGCTCAGTCAGCACTTGAAACAGGCTGGGGTCAGAAAATGATCAGACGTCAAGACGGCACGGCTAGTAATAACCTGTTTAACATTAAAGCCGACACTCGCTGGCAGGGTGATAAGACATCGGTGAACACCTTGGAGTATGAGCAAGGCAAGGCTGTTAAACAAAGAGCTGACTTTAGAATGTACGACAGTATTGAACAAAGCTTTAATGATTTTGTGTCTTTTATTGCCAATGGTGAACGTTACCAAGAGGCCAAAAAAGTGGCTGCAGAACCTGCAAAATTTATTAACGAGTTACAAAAAGCTGGCTACGCCACTGATCCTCAATACGCAAAGAAAGTGCTAAAAGTGATGGAAACAGTGACTAATGGACTTAAGTCTGCATTACCAGGAGAGACTAACTAATGGCTGTTGATTTATTAAATATCGCCCGCACCGGCGTACTGGCGGCTCAATCTCAAATGGGCGTTACCAGTAATAACATTGCTAACGCCAATACGATTGGCTATCACCGTCAAGTTGCCGAGCAGTCGTCGTTAGAATCCCAAAAGATTGGTAACAGCTTTTATGGTACGGGTACTTACGTTACTGATGTTAAGCGGATTTACAATGATTTTGCTGCCAGAGAGTTACGTATAGGTCAAACCTCAATGAGCGCCGCAGAAACTCGTTACACCAAAATGAATGAGATGGATCAGCTCTATTCACAAATTGGTTCAATGGTGCCAGATCGATTAAACGACTTTTTCTCAAGCATTAATAGTGTGGCCGATTTACCAACCGATATCGGTATGCGTGACAGTATGCTTGGCGCAGCGCAACAAGCTGCAAGTAGCCTAAATCAAATGCAGTCTCATCTCGACTCACAGATGAAACAGACTAATAGTCAAATCGGTGCGATGGCTGATCGCATCAATGAAATCAGCAATGAGCTGGCTAGCATTAATCTAGAGCTAATGAAAAGCGAAAGTCCAGACAGCCAGTTACTAGATAAACAAGATGCACTTATTTTAGAGTTAAGTGAGTATTCCGAAGTCAACGTTATTCCGCTTGAGAATGGTGCTAAAAGTGTCATGTTAGGCGGCTCTGTGATGCTGGTGTCTGGTGAAGTTTCAATGCAAATCGGTACCACGACTGGAGACCCTTATCCCAATGAATCTCGTTTGACCACGACCACTGGTAATCAAAGTTTAGTTATTGATGGATCAAAACTAGGCGGTCAACTTGGGGAGCTATTTAAATTTCGCGATGAAACCTTAGTGCCTGTTGGCCAAGAATTAGGTCAATTAGCGTTAGGTATTGCTGATGCATTCAATGAAATGCAGTCAAATGGCTATGATTTAAATGGTGAAATTGGTCAAAATATATTTACTGATATAAATGATCCACTGATGTCAGCTGGGCGTGTCGGTGAATTTGACGGAAATACTGGTACTGCCAAAATCCGAGTCAACATAGATGATGTCGGTGAATTGACAGGAAGTTCATATGAACTGTCGTTTACTGCACCTTCAACCTATGAGTTAAAAGATACTAAAACAGGTGAAGTACAAGCTTTGACCTATGATGCTGTCAATAACCAGTTAACGGGCGCAGATGGATTCAGTATCCAAATTGACTCGGTGCCAGCAGGTTTTGCAGATGGTGATAAGTTTGAAATTAGACCTAATGCAGGCGCCGCAGCAGGTATTGGTGTCGAAATGACCGATCCCAAAGGTATTGCAGCAGCTGCCCCTAAAATTACTGGTGAACCCACTAACTCGGGTGACACCAGTGTTAAGTTAACTAGCATAGATAGAACAAATGCTAATTTCCCTGTGACTGATAGTGAAATCACTATTCAAGTCGATACCGTTACAAATACTTATCAAGCTTTTGACGCCAGTGGCGCAGCAATTGGTGGCCCAACGGCATTTACTCCTCCACAAATTAGTACACCATATGGCTTTGATTTTGAAATTAGCGACACGTCAACAGCCGGCGTAACCGACAGTTATACCTTCGATTTATCATTTGCCGAAGGAGATAACAGCAATGCGATAGAAATGGCGAAACTGTCAGATGAAAAATTAATGAATGGCGGCACAACGACCTTAGCTGGCGTGTTTGAAGGTAGTAAGCTTGATATTGCTAGCAAAACCAAAGCCGCTGCCGTGTCTTTTGAATCAAATGAAGCTGTTTATCTACAAGCATATAACCGTGTACAAAGTGAGTCGGGAGTGAACTTAGACGAAGAAGCTGCCAACTTAATGCGTTATCAACAATCTTACCAAGCTTCAGCCAGGATCATGACAACAGCTCAGCAAATGTTTGATTCATTGCTTAGTTCTGTTCGTTAGGAGAATTAGTCATGCGTATTTCAACTGCTCAAATGTTTCATCAAAATACTTTAAGTCTGTCTAAAGGTCAGTCTTCAACCAATAAAATTTTGGAACAACTGGCAAGTGGCAAAAGGCTCAATACCGCGGGAGACGATCCTGTTGCAGCTATTGGTGTTGATAACTTAAAACAGAAAAACGCCTTGGTGGATCAATTCGTCAAGAATATTGACTATGCACAAAAGCACCTTGGATTAAGCGAAAGTAAGTTAGGCAGCACAGAAACAATTATGAGTAGTATGCGTGAGCAACTACAGCGCGCCGCAAACGGCAGCCTATCTCAATCGGAACGGCAAATGATTGCCGATGAAATGAAAGATAGTCTCGAAGAGTTAATGTCGATTGCCAACACAAAAGACGAATCGGGTAATTATATCTTTGCTGGCAACAATACTAATAATCCACCTTTTGCGTTTGATAATAATGGTCAAATAATTTATAGCGGTGACAGTGGCGAGCGGCAAAGTATCGTTGCCTCGGGTGTTACCATCGGAACAAATGTGCCAGGTGACACTGTGTTTATGAACGCACCTAATCCGCTTGGTGATTATGGTGTCAATTATTTGCCATCTCAACAGGGTGATTTTGTTGTTGATAAGGCGGCCATTTTTGATTCTGCCGCACACGTAGAAGATACCTATACCTTTAAGTTTGTTGATAACGCAGGTGTCCTTGATTTACAAATTGAAGATTCGGGCGGCACAGTCGTATCAACGGTTGCAAACTTTGATCCTAGCAATCCGGTAAGTTTTAACGGCATAGAAGTTCAACTGTCAGGTCAGCCTGTCGCGGGTGACTCTTTTACCATGGAACCTCAAGAAACCGTCAGTATTCTAGATACCTTTAATGAAGCGATTGCGATGCTTGAAGATCCTACTATTCCAAATACTTCTCAAGGAAACTCAAAGTTGGCACAGCTATTGAATAATATCGATAGTGGTCAAAATCAAGTCAGTACAGCAAGAAGTATTGCTGGCAATAGCTTGAAAAGTTTAGAGAGTATCTCTACGAATCACGCTGAAGAAAAAATCGTTAATGATAGCGCATTATCCATGCTTGAAGATTTGGACTATGCCGCAGCAATAACTGAATTTGAAAAACAGCAACTGGCATTAAATGCCGTGTCGAGTGTGTTCGGCAAAGTCGGTTCTATTTCGTTGTTTGATTATATCTAGTAAGGCGTTCAGATCTTGCAAGATATATAAAGCAAGAAAGACCAACGTTAAATTGTAAAATTTAGCCAAGCTCCAAAGTCTTGGCAACAAAACTAAGAATGAGGATTTATTTATGGCTATTACAGTAAATACCAATGTTACATCTATGAAAGCACAGAAGAACTTAAATGCGTCGACGCAAAATTTAAGTACTTCGATGGAACGTTTATCAAGTGGTTTACGTATTAACAGTGCAAAAGATGATGCGGCTGGTCTAGCTATTTCTAACCGCTTGAACTCGCAGGTTCGTGGGTTAGAGGTTGGTATGCGTAATGCGAACGATGCAATTTCGATAGCGCAAATCTCAGAAGGTGCGATGCAAGAACAGACAAACATGTTGCAGCGTATGCGTGATTTGACTATTCAATCTGAAAACGGTGCAAACAGCCCTGACGATTTAGCAGCATTGAAAGCTGAGATGGATCAATTAGCGGAAGAAATCACCGCGATTGGTAATAGTACGGCTTTCGGTGACACGAAATTATTAACAGGTGACTTTTCTGCTGGTAAAACGTTCCAAGTTGGTCACCAAGATGGTGAAGATATCAGCATTACAGTTAAAACAAGTAATGCGACAAGTCTATCTGTTGCAGCATTAACAAATGCGACTTCAGCAGGACGTGCATCAGCGCTAACCAAAATTGATGCCGCAATTAAAAATATTGATACTCAACGTGCAGATTTAGGTGCAAAACAAAACCGTCTAGCACATAACATTGCAAACAGTGCAAATACGCAAGCTAACGTTGCAGATGCTAAGTCGCGTATTGTTGATGTTGATTTCGCGAAAGAAACCGCTGAAATGACTAAAAACCAAGTGTTGCAACAAACGGGTAGCTCAATGTTGGCTCAAGCTAACCAATTGCCACAAGTGGCGCTATCATTATTAGGTTAATGACACCGAGTTAACACCCTAAAGCTTTTTATAAAATCTTTCGGGCTAAAAATTAAGCCATACTTGTTTAAATAATAACAAGTATGGCTTTTTTGTTTATTTAAGTTATTGATTTTATGTGGTTAAGGCTTAATGTGCGAAAAATGTTCAAAAAAATTCTAAAGTAACCTAAATTGCTGCCGTTAAAGTATTTGTAACCCAATAGACCCGCCTGGCAATAGAGACAGGCAAGTTTTAAAGCCAGGTATAAAGAGGAAACAAATTATGGCTATTACAGTAAATACAAACGTAACATCAATGAAAGCGCAAAAGAACTTAAATGCTTCTACAGGTAACTTAGCAACCTCAATGGAGCGTTTATCAAGTGGTTTACGTATTAACAGCGCAAAAGATGATGCGGCTGGTTTAGCTATTTCGAACCGTTTGAACTCTCAAGTTCGTGGTTTAGAAGTGGGTATGCGTAACGCTAATGACGCAATCTCAATCGCTCAAATCTCTGAAGGCGCAATGCAAGAGCAAACAAACATGCTTCAGCGTATGCGTGACTTAACGGTACAATCTGAGAATGGTGCAAACAGTACTGAAGATTTAGCGGCTCTTAAAGCTGAAATGGACGAACTTGCACTAGAAATTACTGAAATTGGTAATAACACCGCATTTGGTGAAACTAAATTATTAGATGGTAGTTTTTCAGGTGGTAAAAACTTCCAAGTAGGTCACCAAGATGGTGAAGATATCACTATTACAGTTAAAACAAGTGACTCTACAAGCTTATCAGTTGCCTCACTAACTAACGCAACATCAGCGGGCCGTGCTTCTGCTCTGTCTAAAATCGATGCGGCAATTAAAACAATTGATAGCCAACGTGCAGATTTAGGTGCGAAACAAAACCGTCTTGCACATAACATCGCTAACAGTGCAAATACACAAGCAAACGTTGCAGATGCTAAATCACGTATTGTAGATGTTGATTTCGCGAAAGAAACCGCTGAAATGACTAAAAACCAAGTGTTACAACAAACAGGTTCTGCAATGCTTGCACAGGCTAACCAGTTACCTCAAGTGGCATTATCTCTTCTATAATTTGATTAGTTAATTAAATTTTGATGATTAGAGAAGGGAGATCTTGTTAGGTCTCCCTTTTGTCGTTTTGATATTGATTATCGTACTAAACTAATTAAGAGGCGTAAGATGGCTATGGATATCAATTTTACTGGTACCTCAAATACCCTTACTGATAATATGGGGACTCGTCAACTGACTGAGAGTAAAGCTCAGGTCGCAGAAGAAAAAACCAAAGTTGCTGAGTTAGTAAAGTCAGATCAACAAGCTAAAGACTATGTTGATAAAGAGTCAAATAATCAAGAGTTAGCCGAAGTTACTGATGACCTAAATGATATGGCGTCAATAATGCGTAAAGGGCTTGCCTTTAAAGTGGATGATGACTCTGGGAAAAATGTGATCAGTGTCATGGATATTGACTCGGGTGATGTCATTAGGCAAATACCTAATGAAGAAGCGTTAGAACTGTCGAAAAAATTAGCTGAAGTGGCAGGGATTTTGCTTAATACAGAGGCATAATTAAGGCGTTTTTTTGCGTTAATATTAATGTAAGAATTATTGAATAATAGGTGAGGAATTTATGGCATTAACAGCAACTGGTATTGGCTCAGGTCTTGATATCAACACCATTGTCGGTGTACTCGTCGATGCTGAAAAACTCCCTAAAGAAGCATTATTCGATAAAAGTGAAGCGACAATAGATGCAAAAGTGTCAGCCATTGGTTCGTTGAAAAGTAAATTATCGACATTCCAAGATGCACTAGAGAAGCTGAGTGACCCAGATGCACTTAATATTCGTAAAGTGTCGACTGGCGAAAGCATTTATTTTGGCGCTACAGCCGATAAGAATGCACAATCAGGCAGTTATCAAATTCAAGTAGAACAGCTGGCTTCTTCTCATAAAGTGGCTGGAGCCAATGTGGCCGACCCGAGTTTAGGGGTGGGAACTGGTAGCCTGGATTTATCGGTTAATGGTGAAGCTTTCTCAGTAGATATTGAAGCCACCGACTCACTTGAAGATATCGCCAAAAAAATCAATGGCGCTACAGACAACTCTGGTGTAACTGCAACGATCATTAAAAGTGATGATGGTAGCCGTATCGTGTTTAGCTCTGATGAGCCAGGTACCGACAATGAAGTGACAATTACTGCGAACGATACTGCCGGCTCTGGGTTAAATGACATGTTTGGCGCTGGAAATTTGACGACACTTCAAAATGCGGAAAATGCCGTCATCTATATTGATGGTCAAAAGGTTACTTCTCAATCTAATGAAATTACCGATGCCATTGCTGGTGTCACGCTTTCGCTAACTGATGCTGATGTATCAAAAACCTCAACATTAAAAATTGAGCAAGATGACGAGCTAGTTAAAGAAAATGTGCAAGCATTTGTGGATGCATACAATACATTAGTGACTTCAATCAGTGATATGTCTAAATATGACACTGAAAAAGAAGAAGCCGCTGCGCTGCAAGGGGATTCAATGATTCGTTCGATAGAATCCCAAATGAGAAGCATGATCAGTAATCGAGTCGATGTTGACGGACAGAGCGTTGCATTATATGACATTGGTATTGAAACTGATCGATACGGAAAAATGTCAATTAATACCGAAAAACTAGATGAATCTATCAGTGAAAACATGGATTTAGTTGAAGGATTATTTGCGACTCCTGACACAGGTATTGCAAGCCAATTAGATACCATGGTCGAAGGTTATGTTAAAACGGGTGGGTTAATTGATAGCCGTAATAATAGTTTAACCAGTGAGAAAAGCCGTTTAGACGATCAGCGTGATGCGTTTAGTTTGAAAATGGAGTTACTTGAAGCACGTTTATTTAAACAGTTTAATGCCATGGATTTGGTCGTTGCATCATTGAATCAACAAAGCTCTGGATTAACAGAGCGATTAAATTCATTACCAGGCTCTGTGCCAAGTAGCTAATTTATATGAAACAACTATCTGAAAAAAACCTGCAAATAGAAGAATTGCTAAAAAATATTGATAATACTCCTTCAGAAAATGAATCTTCTGATGAGTTGGTATCTAACTTGCTAGTACTTATAGGTGAGCGTCAAATTTTACTCGATAACCTGAAATTTGAAGATGAAGAAACTGAAAGAAAAATGTTAGAACAACAGATTTCTATTGGCAAAGTGTTTGAGCAGAAGGTCATAGCATTGCAAAAACACATTCAATCTTTACTTCAGGCTAGAAAGAAAAATCAGCGCCAAATTAATGTTTATCAATCTATAGACTCAAATAAGTAGCAAAGGTGAATCCTATGAGAGGATCAATTAAATCTTACCAAAAGGTATCAATCGACAGTGAGATAGCTGTTGCTTCTCCACATCGAATTATTCAAATGATGTTCGATGGTGCTTTATTACGATTAGCGCAAAGCCGATACGCAATTGAAAATCATGATTTACAGGCTAAAGGTGTCGCGATTAACAAAGCAATAGGTATCATAAATGGCTTGAATAATAGTCTTAATATGGACGTCAAAGACTCTGTTGCAAGCAATTTAAGTGATCTTTATGATTTCATGTTACGCCGTATTTCAGAGGCAAACGTGAATAATGATGTGATAGCCATTGATGATGTCACAAATATCCTTAGAACGATTAAAGAAGGTTGGGATGCAATCCCTGCAGAGATGCATCAAATGACGTCAGAAGCGAGTTAATTTTGATATCATTGTAAAGGGCGCCATAGGCGCCTTTTTCGTATTTCGACATGTAAAAATGAACGTTTCTTTTCGTCCATAAATGGCATTTCCAGTCTGGCTTATCGTATTGGTTGTATATAAAAACAGCTGTTAGTGACTTAAATCAATAGCATGGTAGAATATTGGCTGATCAAGCTTGATTCTCTTGCTCTGATAATACAGTATTTATTTTTGCGTATTCGTTTAAACTTTATTGCAGTTTTGGCTATATTTAAGTAAAGATTAAAAAATATGTGTTCGCGATCTTCTATGTTAATGTTTATATTATAATTGTGTCATCTGACTCATAGAAATATAGCGTGATAAACTACATTCAAGTCAGGTGAGCGTTATTGATTTTTGATAACGAAGAATTTTGACTCTGAATTACTAATAACTAGAGCTTTGGCCTTCTTAATGATGCAAATAGAACAACGAATTTTAATTGTTGCTGAACCTTCTGAGCGCGTGTCTCGTCTTTGTTGTATTTTTGAATTTTTAGATGAAAAACATCACCTCATTTCAACTGATGATCTTGCGCCGTTAACTCGTGACTCTCGTTTTAGAGCTTTAGTTATCGACACTGAATCTGTTTCAGCTGAATTCATTAAAGATGTGCAATCCTCAATCCCTTGGCAACCCGTTCTATTAATCGGTTCGCAAGAGATTAATGGTGTGAATGTACTTGGTACAATCGAAGAGCCAATAAACTATCCTCAGCTCACTGAGCTGCTTCATTTTTGCCAAATTTACGGTCAAGCTAAGCAACCTCAAATACCAACCAGCGCTAATCAAACCAAACTGTTTAGATCACTTGTTGGTCGTAGTGAAGGGATTGCCAATGTTCGTCACCTAATAAGCCAAGTCGCAACGTCTGATGCCACTGTGTTAGTGCTGGGTCAATCTGGTACAGGTAAGGAAGTGGTTGCTCGTAATATTCATTATATGTCAGAGCGACGTGATGGACCGTTTATTCCTGTCAATTGTGGTGCTATTCCACCAGAGTTATTAGAAAGTGAGTTATTTGGCCATGAGAAAGGCTCTTTTACTGGCGCGATTTCTACCCGTAAAGGTCGCTTTGAACTAGCTGAAAACGGCACATTATTTCTAGATGAAATTGGCGATATGCCGCTGCAGATGCAAGTAAAACTATTACGTGTACTGCAAGAAAAAGTCTTTGAACGTGTCGGTGGTTCTAAAACGATTACAACAGATGTGCGCGTGGTTGCTGCGACTCACCGTGATCTTGAAACCATGATTGATAAGAATGAGTTTCGTGAAGATTTATACTATCGACTAAACGTATTTCCAATTGAAATGCCGTCGTTAAGTGAACGACGTGATGACGTACCACTGTTACTGCAAGAATTAGTTAGCCGTGTGTTTAATGAAGGTCGCGGTAAAATTCGTTTTACCCAACGTGCGATAGAGTCATTAAAAGAACATAACTGGTCTGGTAATGTACGTGAACTGTCTAACCTAGTTGAAAGGCTAACCATTTTATTCCCAGGCGGGCTTGTCGATGTCAATGACTTACCACGTAAGTATCGTTATATTGATGTGCCTGAATACAGCGTGGAAATCAGTGAGGAGCAACAAGAGCGTGACGCCTTAGCTTCAATTTTCAGTGATGATGAGCCAATCGAAATCCCTGAAACACGATTCCCAAGCGAATTACCTCCTGAAGGCGTGAATTTAAAAGATTTATTAGCCGAGCTTGAAATCGATATGATCCGTCAAGCACTTGAGCAGCAAGATAACGTCGTTGCAAGGGCTGCAGAAATGCTTGGTATTCGCCGAACGACACTTGTTGAGAAAATGCGTAAATACGGTATGAGTAAAGACTAGTATCATCGCGCAAAAAATGTTCTATTAAAGCATGCCTTTTGGCATGCTTTTTTATGCCTCTTGATAAGTTTGATTAAAGTGGCATACCAAATGCATTAGCCTGTTAAAAGTAAATATTTTGACGGAGTGGCTATGTTTTCAGCGCAACTAGTTTCAGAACAATCAGTAACGGCGCAAGCATCAGCAGAGCACTATGCCTTTAATATAGATGACGATTCAGTTCAGCAAAGCACTGCTAAAATTGACTTAACTGGCTCAGTCAGTTCATCGGCGCCTTTTAATCAGCAGTTTATTGAACAAAATGAGCGAGCGGTTCCGCAAAAGGCGGCTAATATGTCAAATCAAATGGCACATATATTACAAGCTATGCCATCTGGCGTTGTGATTATTAATGGGGATGGTGTTGTCACTCTTGCTAACCCTGTGGCCACTGAATTATTAGGCAGACCTTTACAAGGTGCCAAGTGGTTTGAAATTATTAATCGCGCTTTCTCTCCCCAAGAAGATGATGGTCATGAGGTTTCTCTTAAAAATGGTCGTCGAGTTAAGTTAGCAATTACCCCTTTAACACCGGAGCCTGGTCAGTTAATTGTATTGACGGATTTAACTGAAACCCGCTTACTTCAAAAGAATTTATCGCATTTGCAGCGATTATCAGCGCTTGGGAAAATGGTCGCAACATTGGCTCATCAAGTCAGAACCCCGCTTTCTGCTGCAATGTTATATGCGTCGAATTTAGCCAGCCCTAAGTTGGCTGAAACGGCTAAAAAACGCTTTCAGTCTAAGTTAGTTGATCGCCTTAATGAACTTGAGCGACAAGTTAATGACATGCTGCTAATGGCTAAGAATAAACAAGATGATGTCTCAGAGGCTTTATTGGCTGAAGCAATTATTGAACCTGTGTTAGCTAACTGTGAACCTATTGCTGAAAACAAGTCGTGTAAATTACAGTATTTTAATCATTCTAGTGATGCGATTTTAGCTAATGGCAATGCATTAAGTTCAGCGATTAACAATTTAGTGATGAACAGCTTAGAAGCCAATGCAACTGAAGTACGTATCATAACCAGTTCAACCGATCATCGTCTGAATATTGATGTGATTGATAATGGTAAAGGGCTAGCTGCTGATATGCAGCAACAAATACTTGAGCCCTTTTTTACCACAAAAAGCCAAGGTACAGGACTTGGGCTTGCTGTAGTGCAAACCGTTGTGAGAAACCATAACGGCACGGTGCAGGTGTCATCGCAACCCGATAAAGGTTGCCTTATCAGGCTTTCATTCCCAGTGCATAATGTTGATGAACAAGTCAACGCTAAGGCAAGTTTAACTCAAACGGAGACTTCTCATGGGTGAAGCAAAATTACTACTCGTTGAGGATGATGCATCGTTAAGAGAAGCATTACTGGATACATTGATGCTAGCTCATTACGATTGTGTTGATGTTGGTTCAGCCGAAGAAGCCATCATAGCGTTAAAATCTAATGATTTTGATCTGGTTATCAGTGATGTTCAGATGGATGGCATTGGTGGCATCGGCTTATTAAATTACCTCCAGCAAAATAATAATAAGATTCCAGTATTATTAATGACAGCTTACGCCACCATTGATAATGCGGTAAGTGCCATTAAGTTAGGCGCGGTGGATTATTTGGCGAAGCCATTTGCGCCAGAGGTGCTGCTCAATCAAGTGTCACGCTACTTGCCGTTAAAACAAAACCTCGATCAACCTGTTGTGGCTGATGACAAAAGTTTGGCATTACTGTCAATTGCACAACGAGTCGCAAGTTCCGATGCATCAGTGATGATTATGGGGCCGAGCGGTTCAGGTAAAGAAGTGCTTGCACGATACATTCATCAAAACAGTGCCAGAGCAGATGAGCCTTTTATTGCCATTAACTGCGCCGCTATACCTGAGAATATGCTTGAAGCAACCCTATTTGGTTATGAAAAAGGCGCCTTTACTGGCGCTTATCAGGCGTGTCCTGGTAAATTTGAGCAGGCACAAGGCGGGACGATTTTATTAGATGAAATCTCTGAAATGGAGCTTGGTCTGCAAGCTAAACTTTTACGTGTGCTGCAAGAAAGGGAAGTAGAGCGCCTTGGCGGTCGTAAAACGATATCGCTAAACGTTCGAGTGTTAGCAACTTCCAACCGTGATTTGAAAGAAATGGCATCTTCAGGAGCCTTTAGAGAAGACTTATATTATCGCATTAATGTGTTTCCGCTTACTTGGCCTGCATTAAATCAGCGACCTGCTGATATTTTACCGCTTGCTCGTCATTTGATTGTGAAACATGCAAAGCTTGCGAATATTTCACCAGTACCCACAATCGATGATGTGGCTTGTAGAAGGCTGCTGACTTATCGCTGGCCTGGTAATGTGCGCGAGCTTGATAATGTCATTCAACGAGCGCTGATATTGCATACAGGTGAAGAGGTGACAAGCAATGATATTGTGCTTGATAGTGCCGAAGTGCCGCTGCAGCCTACTGAGCAACAAGCTAAACCGAGCACAGAAACAGATGGCTTAGGGGGAGAATTAAAAGCCCAAGAACATGTGATTATTTTAGAAACATTAAATCAGTGTAATGGCAGCCGTAAAGCGGTAGCTGAAAAGCTGGGAATTAGCGCAAGAACCTTACGATATAAAATGGCGAAAATGCGCGATATGGGCATTCAAGTGCCGGCTTAATTTTCTCCTGTTAACGTATCTGTTGTTAACGTCAGCCAGAAAACCTAGCACTTTCGCTAGGTTTTCTTATCTACAATGACGATTGCTGCGCACACATTGAGCAAACTCACTGCTTTTTACCCCCAATATCTATTGTTAATACGCATTTTTATATTATTGGCATCCTAATTGCTAAATCTATTGTAACTGGTTTTTAGTCGTCAAATATCCGACGAATAGGAGTTTACAATGCAGGTTAGCGGAAATCCTTTTTTACAAGAAATGCAATCACTTCGTGGTGAAATTTCACCTAATCTTCGTTCTCCAATTCAACCGGATATGACTCAGAAGGTGGGTAATACATCAGGGGCTGATTTTGGAGAGTTACTTTCTCAAGCCGTTGGTAGTGTTACCGCTTTACAAAAAAATTCCGCCAACCTAGCGACACGTTTGGAAATGGGGGATTCGACAGTCACACTGTCAGATACTGTAATAGCTCGTGAAAAGTCAGGTGTGGCATTTGAAGCAACTGTGCAAGTAAGAAACAAGCTTGTTGAAGCTTATAAAGAAATTATGAGCATGCCTGTTTAGGCTCTTATCAGATTAGAAAGTAGGTAATTATTGTGAGCACAGATCTCGTATTAGATTCAGATACCGTTGATAGCACAGGGATTCAGCAAGAGAACAAATCTGGCTTAATGAGTTCATTTGGCAGTGCTGATTTCATGCGTCAAATCACCATGATATTAGCGTTGGCAGTCTGTTTGGTGCTGGCGGTTTTCATGATGATTTGGGCGCAAGAGCCTGAGTTTAGACCTCTAGGTCAGATGGAAACCAATGAAATGATCCAGGTTCTGGACGTTCTCGATAAAAATAAAATTGCCTATAAAATTTCTGGTGATGTAGTCAGTATTCCAGAAGATAAGTATCAAGATGTAAAATTACTATTAGGCCGTGCAGGTGTTGAAACCTCAAGCCAACCAACTGATTATTTGAGTAAAGATAGTGGCTTTGGTGTGAGTCAACGCATGGAGCAGGCGAGATTAAAACAAAGCCAAGAAGTCAATTTAGCTCGTGCAATTGAAGAGCTTAAAAGTGTTACTCGTGCCAAAGTGATTCTAGCGTTACCAAAAGAAAATGTATTTGCCAGAAACAAATCTAAACCTAGCGCAACCGTAGTCGTTAACGTGCGCCGTGGCAGCTTAGGCCAAGAAGAAATTGATTCCATTGTTGATATTGTCGCTTCTGCTGTTCAGGGTTTAGAGCCTACTCGAGTCACAGTGACTGACTCTAATGGCCGTTTACTTAACTCTGGAAGCCAAGATGGCGCTTCAGCAAGAGCTCGCCGTGAACAAGAGTTAGTTCAACAAAAAGAATCTGAATACCGTAATAAGGTTGATTCTATTTTAATGCCGATTTTAGGCCCTGAAAACTTTACCTCGCAAGTGGATGTCAATATGGACTTCACAGCCGTTGAGCAAACAGCAAAACGTTTTTCTCCTGATTTACCAGCAGTACGCAGCGAAATGACCATTGAGCGTAATTCATCGGGTCAGGCAATGGGTGGTATTCCAGGTGCATTATCAAACCAACCACCTATGGAGTCTGATATTCCACAAGAAGTGGGTGAATCTGAAGCCACAGCGGCTACTGGAGACAGTTTCCGCGAAGCGACTCGTAACTTTGAGCTTGATACCACGATTAGCCATACTCGTCAGCAAGTTGGCGTGGTTAGAAGGTTAAGTGTATCGGTTGCTATTGACTACAAGCCAGGACCAGTTGATGAAAATGGTGTGGTAACAAGAGTACCTAGAACCGAACAAGAGCTGACTAATATCCGACGTTTATTAGAAGGGGCGATGGGGTTTACCAGTCAACGTGGTGATACGTTAGAGGTGGTAACGGTTCCATTTATGGACCAACTAATTGAAGAATTGCCAGCGCTTGAAATGTGGGAACAACCATGGTTTTGGCGAGCGGTAAGGCTAATACTAGGCGCATTATTAGTGCTAGTTCTGATATTATTTGTTATTCGTCCAATGCTAAACAGGTTATTGAAATCTAACGAAGTTGAGATGCCTGAAGAAACACGTTTGGGCCATGAGCTTGCTGAAATTGAAGATCAGTACGCTGCAGACACATTAGGCATGTTAAATACTCAGCAAGCTGATTACAGTTATGCTGATGACGGTTCGATTCAAATACCGAACCTGCATAAAGATGATGATATGATCAAGTCGATTAGGGCATTAGTGGCTAATGAACCTGAACTTTCTACCCAAGTAATTAAGAGTTGGTTACAAGAAGATGGCAAATGATGACGTAGCAGTTGCAGAGGCAACTAAAGGGTTTAACCCTGATGACTTAACGGGTATCGAGAAAACGGCTATTTTGCTGTTAAGCCTAAGCGAAGCTGATGCAGCTTCGATTTTGAAGCACCTTGAACCTAAGCAAGTCCAGAAAGTCGGTATGGCAATGGCTGCTATGGAAGAGTTTGGCCAAGAAAAAGTCATTGGCGTTCATAAGTTATTTCTTGAAGAAATCCAAAAATTCTCATCTATTGGCTTTAATAGTGAAGAATTTGTCAGAAAAGCATTAACAGCGGCACTTGGTGAAGATAAAGCGGGTAATTTGATTGAACAAATTATCATGGGCAGTGGTGCCAAAGGTTTGGATTCATTGAAATGGATGGATGCACGTCAGGTTGCCACCATTATTCAGAATGAGCATCCGCAAATCCAAACTATTGTTTTATCTTATTTAGAGCCCGATCAAGCGGCTGAAATTTTTAGTCAGTTCCCAGAAAATACCCGCTTAGATTTAATGATGCGTATTGCTAACTTGGAAGAAGTGCAACCTGCTGCATTGCAAGAGTTAAATGACATCATGGAGAAACAGTTTGCAGGCCAAGGCGGCGCACAAGCGGCTAAAATGGGCGGCTTAAAAGCAGCTGCGAATATTATGAACTTCCTTGATACCGGCGTAGAAAGTCAGATTATGGAAACCATGCGTGAATCTGATGAGGAAATGGCACAACAGATCCAAGACTTAATGTTTGTATTTGAGAACTTGATTGACGTTGATGACCGTGGCATTCAAGTCTTGCTCAGAGAAGTACAACAAGATGTACTTATGAAAGCCTTGAAAGGGGCCGATGACCAGTTATCTGATAAAATCGTGGGTAATATGTCTAAGCGTGCAGGTGAGTTACTACGTGACGATCTTGAGGCTATGGGACCGATTAGGATCAGTGAAGTGGAAGTGGCTCAAAAAGAAATTCTCGCAATTGCACGACGCTTGAGTGATAGTGGTGAAATTATGCTTGGCGGCGGTGGTGGAGAAGAGTTCTTATAATCACTTGTGCTAAACGAGTGAGTGACATCACCGACTTAACCAGTATTTTTGCAGTCAATTAGGCCATTAAGATGACGGACGCTAAAACCAACAAACCGCTTGAAAATGAAGAACATGATTTTAGTCACTGGCAATTACCTGATGTGACTGAATCTCAAGCTGATGCTCCGTCAAACTTATTTGGTCACTTAGGTGCCAATAATCCGCCACCGCAAGCGGATGACAAACCGTTATTACCGCCAACCATGGCTGAGATTGAGCAAATTCGAGCAGAGGCAGAGCAAGAAGGATTTGAACAAGGCAAAGCTGATGGGTATAACCAAGGGCTTGAGCAGGGGAAATTAGCAGGGTTAGAACAAGGTCACTCAGAAGGATTTAGCCAAGGCGAGCAACAAGGCTATGAAGAGGGATTGAATAAAGCGAATGAGATGTTGGAGCGCTTAACGGGCATTGTGCAACAGTTTGAGCAACCGTTAATGATTCTCGACGCTGAAATTGAGTCAGAAATGCTCACCCTTGCTATTAATCTGGCAAAATCCATTGTGGGCCATGAGCTAAAAACTCATCCAGAACATATTTTATCTGTGTTACGCCAAGGTGTTGACTCACTGCCTATTAAAGAACAGCAAGTAAAACTTCGATTACATCCTGACGACGCCACCTTAGTCACCAAAATGTACAGTGATGCTCAGTTAGCAAAAAACCATTGGGAAATCGATGCCGATCCTTCTCTGAATTCCGGTGACTGTATTATTAATAGCTTACGTTCAAGCGTGGATTTGCGAGTTGAAGAGAGAATGAAGCAGGTGCTCTCTCAGCTTCAAGAGCAAGCACAAGGTATTCAGCATAATGTTCAAACGGTGAAATCGGATTCCAATTTTTATCAAACTGATATTGTCGATGAACTACCAGCAAGTAATTTGGATTCAACGACGACATCTTCACCAGTTCGACATGAGCCAGAAACAACGATTGCAGATGAGAGTGAGCCTGACGCTGCATTGTCTCCAAACCAGCAGTCCCCTGAAATAGCCAATCTAGCAGCATCAGACGCGCCCGTAGAGGAAGCGAGTCAAGCTCCTGACACTTCTGTAACTGCTGAGGATATCGACGATGCAAAGCCGTCAACATCAGCTACTGAATAAACTCAAAATACAAAGCCAAAAAGTCAGCCCTTTGCGCCCTGTTGCAAGTGGGCAATTGGTGCGTGTTGTAGGGTTAACGCTAGAGGCAACGGGCTGTCGTGCACCTGTCGGTAGTTTATGTTCAATTGAAACTATGGCTGGTGAGCTAATTGCTGAAGTGGTTGGATTTGATGATGAGCTCTTGTATTTGATGCCGGTAGAAGAATTAAGAGGTGTGTTACCAGGAGCAAGAGTTCAACCTTTGGGGGAGCAATCTGGGTTAAATGTCGGTTTAAGTTTATTAGGGCGCGTGCTTGATGGTAGTGGGGCACCGTTGGATGGTTTAGGCCCATTAAACACTGAACAGCAAGCGTCAAGACATGCACCACCGATTAATCCGCTTTCTCGACGGGCTATTTCAGAACCCTTGGATGTGGGAGTCAGAGCGATTAATGCCATGCTAACCGTAGGTAAAGGTCAGCGTATGGGATTATTTGCTGGTTCTGGTGTCGGTAAAAGTGTGCTACTTGGCATGATGACCCGGGGGACTACGGCAGATATTATTGTTGTTGGCTTAGTGGGAGAGCGTGGTCGAGAAGTAAAAGAATTTATTGAAGAAATTTTGGGCCCTGAAGGTCGAGCTCGTTCGGTCGTTATCGCCGCGCCAGCAGATACTTCACCGTTAATGCGACTTCGAGCGTGTGAAACGTCTACACGAATAGCTGAATACTTTAGAGATCTCGGCTATAACGTCTTGTTATTGATGGACAGTTTAACTCGATATGCTCAAGCGCAACGTGAAGTTGCCCTTGCCGTCGGGGAGCCGCCAGCAACCAAAGGTTATCCGCCTTCAGTATTTGCCAAGCTGCCACGTTTAGTGGAACGAGCCGGTAATGGTGGACCAGGTCAAGGTTCTATTACTGCGTTTTATACGGTATTAACCGAAGGTGATGATCAACAAGATCCCATTGCAGATGCGTCTCGAGCGATTTTAGATGGCCATATTGTCTTATCAAGGACTCTTGCAGATTCAGGGCATTACCCTGCAATAGATATTGAACAATCTATTAGTCGTGTTGCGCCTATGGTTATTTCAGCAGAACACCTTGAGTCTATGCGACTGGTTAAACAAATGTATTCCTTGTATCAGCAAAACAGAGATCTTATTTCGATAGGTGCTTATTCCCAAGGGAGTGATCCTCGAATTGATAATGCGATTCGCCTACAACCGGCTATGAATGCCTTTTTAAGGCAAGGCTTTAAAGATGTAATTACTTTTGATGATAGTCAAACTATGGTTGGGCAGATTGCTGCTCAATGTAAATAATGCGCCGAACTGATCCCTTGTTAACCGTATTAAAGTTGAACAAAGAAGCTGAAGAGCAAGCTGCGCTTCAGCTAAAGTCTGCTCAGCTTGAACAACAAAAACATCAAAGCCAACTTGATGCGCTTAATAATTATCGACTTGAATACATGAAACAAATGGGCGAAAACCAAGGGAAAACCCTCAGTGCAAGCCAGTATCATTCTTTTCATGAATTTATAAAGCAAGTAGATCAAGCCTTATTACAACAAGTTAATGCGGTAAAAGAGGCTGAGAAACAAACGGGTTATCGTCAGGTTCACTGGCAAGAGAAACAACAAAAGCGCAAAGCAGTTGAATTGTTACTTGAAAAAAACGCCCAAAAAGCTCAACAGCTTGCCAATAAAAAGGAACAAAAAGCATCAGATGAATTTGCTATGCAGCAGTTTATCCGCATGAAATCTCGCTAAGGTCTTTTTATTATTTTTATCAATTCATCATTAGTTTCATTTCACTGTCATTACTCTTACCAATTTTCAACTTTTTACAAAGATAAAAGTTTGGCATTTAATTTGCTTGTTACTTGTATTAACTTCGCAAAGTGTCAGCTTTGTGACAATGGATAAACCCCCAGAAATGACCTTGTTAATGGTTTCGATTAGGGGAGTGATTTGGAGTTGGTTATGCAGCAGATGAGTAATATTTTATTAGGCAATAGTGGTAAAGTTGCAAGTGTTACTGGTTCAGATAAATCGCAAGGTGCTGATAATCAATCTTTTCTATCTGTTTTTAACCAAGCGTCACAAATGGATATTGAAAAGACCAAGTTGGCAAAAAGTAGCGAGACAAATGTAGAAGAGCAGTCTGATGTCGCAATTGAAGAGGCTGATGTAGAGTTAATTTTTGCGCAAATTGGTATGTCTGAAAATTTTGATAAAGTCGGGCCTTCAGATCCAAGTGGCAAAGAATTGCCGTTAGATGAAGAGCTTTTAGCGGACGAAGGCTCAGCAATAGATTCTGACATGCTGGATTCTGAGTTATTGGCAAATACTCAGACAATCAACTCTGATGAACAACTTGAGACTGAGGTTGATGAAACCGTCAACGCTTTTCTATCATCGTTGACGGCTGAACAGCTCACTCAGTTAAGTGAGTTTTCATCAATGGATAGCGAGAAGTTAGCGAGCCTTACGCCAGCGCAGCTTAATCAATTGATTGCTGATTTCAATCGTCAGCATCAGCTAAGCGGTGAACAAGCGTTGCCTTTAATGGCTCTGACAGATAAGCAAGCTGTGCTTGCAAATGCTAATGAAGGTGCGGCTGACAGTGACTCAGTTAAAAACGTCGCTAATTTAGCGTCCAATACGCAAGCTAATACCAATCAAACAAATAATGCATCATTAGTGAATCCTCAGTCAGTGGTTAATACGACACTTGAAATGCAAGCCAGTAAAAATTCTGCAGAGGCGAATCTCAATGCCGAAAAAGGCACGATATTAGGCGAAGCAACCCAAGCAGAGACGAAGTCATCCTCTAAAGAAGTGCCTCAAATCAATTTGTCCAAAGCTGAGTTAACTGTGTCAATGGATAAACAAATAGCTAAAAATGCAGCGTTGGCCAGTTCAGCTGCTAGCGCAGCAACGTCTGAGTTAACACCTGAGTCAACTGAAGTAAAAGCATTACAAAATCAAAGCAGCTTTACGGCGCAACATAAAAGTGATGTCCCACAATTTCAGCTATCTTTACGCCAAGGGGCTGAAGCTGCGGTGAACATGCAAGATATGATTCAAAAATTTGCTCCAGTGATGAAGCAGCAATTAATCACTATGGTTGGACAAGGCGTTCAACATGCTGAAATTCGACTTGATCCTGCCGAGCTCGGCCATATGGTCGTGAGAGTTCAAGTTCACGGTGAGCAAACTCAAGTACAGTTCCAAGTCGCACAATCACAAACAAGAGATCTCGTCGAACAAGCGATTCCTAAGTTACGCGAAATGTTAGCTGAAGAAGGACTTCAACTTGCTGATAGTCATGTTTCTCAAGATGGTGATAACGAGTCGAAATCTGAATATGATGAACAAAACAGCAATGGTGATGCGATGTTGGATGAAATATCAGCACAAGAACTCGACATTGCAGCAAAACATTCACTGAGTAGCAATTCTGCTATAGATTATTACGCCTAAGTCGGTAATCTATAGCCAACAAGTTAAGACTGTTGGTGCGCTATAGCGAATGTTAATAATTTTACTGGCAGCGCAATAAATAAATGGAATGAATTATGGCTGAAGAAGAGTCTTTAGAGTTAACCACAGAGAACCAACCTAAAAGTAAAAAGAAGCTCATCATTTTTATTGTGATAGGTGTGGTGTTGCTTGCGGTTATCGCAGGTGCTGCAATGTTCTTTTTAGGTGGAGATGAAGAGTCTGCTTCAACGACACCGGGCACAGCAGCAACAAGTGAAGTGGTGGAAGATGATTCAACCAAAGGTAAAGCGAACTACGTCGGTATGCCTAGGCCGTTTTTGTTTAATTTACCAGGAGTCGATAGAGCAAGGTTAGTTGAAATTAAAGTTCAACTAATGGTACGTGGCGACGATGGTCAAACAGCTAAAATGCATATTCCTTTAATTGAAGATGCGTTACTGACAACATTTAGTGCTGCTGATGTTCAAAAGCTCAGTACTCAAGCTGGAAAAGACGAGTTAAGACAAATGGCCTTACTAAACGTGCAAAATACATTGCAACCTGTAGCGGGTCGAAAAATAGTCGAAAAAGTACTATTTACTGGCTTCGTAATGCAATAACGCCAGTGAAAAAGCCAAGGTGATGACGTGAGTGATTTATTAAGCCAAGACGAAATTGATGCGCTACTCCATGGTGTTGATGATGTCGATGAAGATGACATTAATGAGAATGACGATACTCGGGTATATGACTTCTCATCTCAAGATAGAATTGTGCGTGGGCGAATGCCGACGCTGGAAATTGTAAACGAACGTTTTGCTCGTCATCTTCGCATTAGCATGTTTAATATGATGCGCCGTGCAGCCGAAGTCTCGATTAATGGCGTACAAATGCTCAAGTTCGGCGAATACGTGCATACGTTATTTGTGCCAACAAGTTTAAATATGGTGCGTTTCAGTCCGCTAAAAGGGACTGCACTTATCACGATGGAAGCGCGTCTGGTATTTATTCTCGTTGATAACTTCTTTGGTGGTGATGGACGTTTCCACGCCAAGATTGAGGGGCGTGAATTTACCCCGACCGAGCGTCGCATTGTACAACTATTGCTGAAAATTATTTTTGAAGACTACAAGGATGCTTGGGCGCCAGTGATGGATGTCGAATTTGAGTACCTTGACTCTGAAGTTAACCCTGCAATGGCGAATATTGTTAGCCCAACTGAAGTTGTGGTGATTAACTCATTCCACATTGAAGTGGATGGCGGCGGTGGTGATTTTCATATCACGATGCCGTATTCAATGATTGAGCCGATTCGAGAATTATTAGATGCGGGTGTTCAAAGTGATAAACAAGATACCGACATGCGCTGGGGCCAAGCATTACGTGATGAAATCATGGACGTACAGGTTGGAATCGATGCCAATATTATTGAACATGAAGTGACTCTTAGAGATGTCATGGAGTTTAAAGCTGGTGATGTGATACCGATTGAATTACCAGAACACATCATGATGCGAATCGAAGATTTACCGACTTATCGATGTAAATTAGGTAAATCTAGAGATAACTTAGCGTTAAAAATCAGCGAGAAAATACCTCGACCAGAAACCGCTAAATCGGAACTACAATTAATTACGCGTAAGAAAGGTAAAGCGCGTGATATTTCAGAATTATAAGGTGAAGTAATGAGTGATGATACTGATGATTGGGCAGCAGCGATGGCAGAGCAAGCTCTTGAAGAAGCAAATGTTGCTGAACAAGTCGAGCTTGATGAGTTAGTTGATGAGTCTGCGCCTATTTCAAAAGAAGAAGCAGAAAAACTTGATAGCATCATGGACATTCCTGTCACCATCTCGATGGAGGTAGGGCGAAGCTTTATTAGTATTCGTAATTTACTGCAACTTAACCAAGGCTCAGTTGTTGAGCTTGATAGGGTGGCGGGTGAACCATTAGATGTTATGGTTAATGGTACCTTGATTGCCCATGGTGAAGTGGTTGTGGTGAATGATAAATTTGGTATTCGCCTAACAGATGTGATCAGCCAAACTGAACGGATCAAAAAGCTTAAGTAAAATAGAGATAAAACACCCATCAATTAGTAAAGGATTTATTTGTGTTAAATGCTGTTAGTTTGTTCGCCATTGCGAGTTCTGCTGTCAATGAGGCTGCGTCACCCGTGGTGGCTACTCGGGGGGCGGAAACATCAAATATTGCAGCCTTATCCAGTATGATGGGTGGCCTGATATTAGTGATTGCGATCATTTTTGTACTGGCATACATCGTTAAAAAGCTAAACCTCGTTCAATCTAACCAAGGTGTCATAAAAACCGTTGCAATGACGCCGTTAGGGCAAAAAGAAAAACTGGTGCTTGTTGAGCTAGAAGGCCAACAATATTTACTCGGCGTGACCGCGCAGCAAGTGAATCTGATTGAAAAATTAGACAGCGCAGTACAAGTTGAAACCACTTCATTTGCAAGCCGTTTAAAGCAAGCCAAAGAGCAAGCTAAGTCAGCTTCCAAGGAATAACGATAATGAAAAAATGGATTGTTCTGACATTATTGACGGCATTATTTTTCACCCCTTATAGCTTTGCAGAAGACGGTATTTTAAAAGCCGTCACAGTCACAACAGGGGCCGATGGTAGCACTGAATATTCAGTAACAATGCAGATTTTGTTATTGATGACGGCGATGAGCTTTATTCCAGCCATGGTCATCATGCTGACTTCATTTACCCGTATCATTGTCGTGCTTTCTATTTTGCGTCAAGCGCTTGGATTACAGCAAACCCCTTCAAACCAAGTGTTGATTGGTATGAGCATGTTCATGACATTTTTTATCATGGCGCCAGTCTTCGACAAAATTTACGACCAAGCGGTTGAGCCATATATCAATGAATCACTGACGATGCAGCAAGCGTATGAGGTAGGCAAAGAGCCACTTAGGGCATTTATGCTGTCTCAAGTCAGAACCACAGACTTAGAAACCTTTATTGAAATTTCTGGTTACACCAATATCTCATCTCCAGAGCAAGTGCCTATGAGTGTTCTGGTACCTGCTTTTATCACCAGCGAATTAAAAACTGCTTTTCAAATTGGCTTTATGTTGTTTGTGCCATTTTTGGTGCTCGATTTAGTGGTTGCGAGTATTTTGATGGCGATGGGTATGATGATGTTATCGCCGATGATTGTTTCTTTACCATTCAAGATTATGTTGTTTGTATTAGTTGATGGTTGGGGATTAGTCATGGGAACACTTGCCAACAGTTTCGGCACGTAAGGGACAACTATGTCACCAGAGTCGTTAATTGATATATTTCGCGAAGGGCTGTCGGTTATTGTATTGATCGTATCAGCGATTATTTTACCGGGTCTTTTTGTCGGTTTAATTGTCGCTGTGTTTCAAGCGGCCACCTCAATTAATGAGCAAACCTTAAGCTTTTTACCAAGGCTGTTAATGACGCTTTTTTCATTAATGTTTTTAGGCCATTGGTTAGTGCAAACCATGATGGATTTCTTTTACACCATGGTTGATATGATCCCTCAAGTGATAGGCTAGCTTGATGGAGATTCTATTTGAGGAAATTAGCCAAACAATAGCAGCTTATGTCTGGCCGTTATTTAGAATTTCCTCAATGTTGATGGTCATGGCGGTATTTGGCGCTAACACCACTCCAGCAAGAGTCCGCTTATTATTATCAGTCGCCATTACCATTGCTGTGGCGCCAGTGTTACCTGAACCCGTCGGCAATATTGAGCTATTTTCGTTAAGTGCAGTGTTTATTACAGCGCAACAAATTCTTATCGGTACTGCAATGGGGTTTGTCACTATTTTGGTCATGCAAACTTTTGTATTAACTGGACAAATTATTGGTATGCAAACCAGTTTGGGTTTTGCGTCAATGGTTGACCCAGGCTCAGGGCAGCAGACACCCGTTGTAGGTAATTTCTTTTTATTATTGGCAACATTGATTTTTCTTGCCGTGGACGGGCATTTGCTGATGTTTACTATGCTGGTGGCGAGTTTTGATACTATTCCTATTTCAAATCAGGGCTTCACAATTACAAATTATCGCAGACTTGCTGAGTTTGGTGGCTATATGTTTGGCGCTGCACTCACCATGTCAATTTCAGCGATTGTCGCCTTATTATTAATAAACCTTTCTTTTGGGGTAATGACTCGTGCATCACCTCAATTGAATATTTTCGCAATTGGTTTTCCAGTCACTATGGTGAGTGGATTGCTAATTTTGTGGTTAACTTTAGGACCCATCATGTCTCATTTCGATGAGGTTTGGCTGCAAGGCCAAGTATTGATGTGTGATATTTTGCAACTGACCTGTCAAACTGACGGCTCGATAACTCGGTAAATTACTGATGGCAGAAGATACTGGTCAAGAACGCACCGAGGAACCCACCGCCAAGCGACTGCAACAGTCGCGTGATAAAGGGCAGGTGGCACGTTCAAAAGAATTAGGTACTGCGGCGGTATTACTCGCATCAGCAGTGGGCTTTGCTATTGTGGGGCCAAACCTTGCGCGAAGTCTGCACACCATCATGACGCAAATTTTGACCATGGAACGTGACCAGATTTTTGATACCAACTCCATGTTTCTCGTTTGGGGAATAATTGGCACAGAGCTCGCGTTTCCGTTATTCAGCTTTATTGGCTTTTTAACTGTCATCGCATTTATCGGTAATATCATTCTTGGTGGTATGACGTTTTCTGTAAAAGCTTTTATGCCTAAAGGCAGTAAAATGAATCCTGCCAAAGGCTTTAAGCGGATGTTTGGTACTCAAGCATTGGTAGAGCTGACTAAGGGGATTGCCAAATTTTCTGTGGTGGCCATTTCAGCCTATTTCTTGTTAAGTTTTTACTTCTTTGACATTTTGACACTGTCGACTGACCACTTGCCTGGCAATGTATATCATGCGCTAGATCTATTAGTGTGGATGTTTATTTTACTGTGTTCTTCGATGTTATTCATTGTAATTATTGATGTGCCATTTCAAATATGGAATCACAACAAACAATTAAAAATGACCAAACAAGAAGTAAAAGATGAATATAAAGACACTGAAGGTAAGCCTGAAGTGAAAGGGCGTATTAGGCAAATGCAGCATGAAATGGCGAATAAGCGCATGATGTCTGAAGTCCCTAATGCCGATGTTATTGTGGTAAACCCCGAGCATTACGCTGTGGCTGTAAAATACGATGTTATGCAATCATCTGCGCCATTTTTAGTGGCGAAAGGTGTGGATGATGTCGCATTTAAAATACGCGAAATTGCTCGAGAGCATGAAGTACCGATTGTCTCTGCACCGCCTTTAGCCCGTGCCATTTATCATACTACGAAAATTGAACAGCAAGTGCCAGAAGGGCTCTTTACTGCTGTTGCTCAAATTCTGGCCTATGTTTTTCAACTTAAACAATATCAAAAAGGCAAAGGGAAGCGCCCTAAACCTATTCCTTTAAATCAACCCATCCCCGATGACTTAAAACACTAACTGAGATTTATTTATTGTTTTTTGGTTATAACTTGGCCACTCAGCTGAGTATTTCTGTTTGAACCTTTCTTTTGGCGTAGTAATTGCTAATTAGAGACGTTAGCGTCAAGAATATTACTATAAAGGTTTCCTACTGATGGATGTAAAAGCAGCATTAGGCCAAGTTAAACAAGTTAGATTCAGTACTTTCAAAGGTGTTGGTACACCGCTATTGGTACTTGCTGCACTCGGCATGGTCGTGCTACCAATGCCCGCATTTTTACTCGATATCTTGTTTTCATTTAACATTGCACTTGCTCTGGTCGTGCTGTTAGTTGCTATTTATTCTGATCGTCCATTAGATTTTGCTGCTTTCCCTAGTGTGCTTCTCGTTGCGACCTTATTACGTCTAGCGCTTAATGTCGCTTCCACTCGGATTGTATTGTTAGAAGGCCACAACGGTGGAGATGCTGCAGGTAAAGTCATTGAGGCATTTGGCTCAGTCGTTATCGGTGGTAACTATGCTGTCGGTTTAGTGGTTTTCCTTATCTTGATTATTATCAACTTTGCCGTTGTAACTAAAGGTGCTGGACGTATTTCTGAGGTCAGCGCTCGCTTTACATTGGATGCTATGCCCGGCAAACAAATGGCGATTGATGCAGACCTTAACGCAGGTACATTGACGCAAGACCAAGCTCGAGTTAGACGTGCTGAAGTGACTAAAGAGGCAGACTTTTACGGTGCGATGGATGGTGCGTCAAAATTTGTAAAAGGTGATGCCATTGCGGGTATCATGATTTTGGTCATCAACATTCTTGGTGGCTTTGTTATTGGTATGGTGCAACATGGGCTAGATTTTTCGAGTGCCGTTGAAATTTATACTCTGCTCACTATTGGTGATGGCTTAGTTGCTCAAATTCCTGGATTGTTACTATCGATTGCTGCTGCGTTAATGGTCACTCGTCAAAATGAATCTGGTGACATGGGCGGTATGATGATTAGCCAGATGTTTGATAGTCATAAATCAATGGCGATTGCATCTGCTGTATTGTTCATTATGGGTATTGTCCCTGGAATGCCTCATTTTGCTTTCTTAACTTTTGCTGTGATTACTGGCATTGCAGCTTACATGATTTATAAACGTAATAATGACGCTAAAACTGCGGCCCTTGAAAAAGCTGTGAGCAGCCCAGCAGAAGTTAAAGATGCTGAACCCAAAGAGCTGAGCTGGGAAGATGTTCAACATGTTGACACTATTGGACTAGAAGTGGGGTATCGCTTAATTCCTCTTGTGGATAAAGGTCAAGGCGGCGAATTACTTGGCCGTATTAAAGGGGTGCGTAAAAAACTATCTCAAGAGTTAGGCTTCCTTGTTCCCGCTGTGCATATTCGCGACAACTTGGATTTATCACCAAATAGTTATCGAATCTCGCTGATGGGGGTTGTTGTTGGTGAGGCTGAAGTTAGGCACGACTGTGAACTTGCCATCAACCCGGGACAAGTTTACGGTAAACTTGATGGCATAGAGACAACTGACCCAGCCTTTGGTTTAGAAGCAGTATGGATAGCACCTGAGCAGCGTGAACATGCCCAAACATTAGGGTATACGGTCGTGGATACCGCAACGGTAGTAGCGACTCATATTAGTCAGTTATTGACGAACAATGCTGCGAAATTACTGGGCTATGAAGAAGTACAGCAATTAATGGACATGCTAGCTAAAAACTCTCCGAAGCTTATTGATGGCTTTATTCCAGACATCATGCCACTTGGCTCAGTGGTTAAAGTGATGCAAAACCTTCTCAATGAAGGTGTTTCTATACGAGATTTACGTACAATAGTGCAAACACTGTTAGAATACGGTACAAAGAGTAATGATACTGAAGTATTAACAGCCGCAGTGCGGATTGCATTGAAGAGAATGATTGTTCAAGAGATATCTGGACCAGAATTAGAAATCCCTGTCATAACATTGGCGCCAGAGTTGGAACAGATGTTGCACAAGTCTATGCAAGCGACAGGCGGTGAAGGGCCAAATATTGAACCAGGCCTTGCAGAACGCATGCAGAAGTCATTATTAGACGCTTCTCAGAAGCAAGAAATGGTCGGTCAGCCAGCCATTTTATTGACATCAGGTATGCTAAGGTCAACGCTGTCACGATTTGTTAAATATACTATCCCGAATTTACGGGTTATTTCTTATCAAGAAATTCCTGATGAAAAGCAAATACGCATAGTATCTGCAGTAGGGCAATAGCGATGACTTTCTGTTTGAAAGAGGTGTTAAGTGAAAATTAAACGATTTTTTGCCAAAGACATGCGTTCAGCATTAGCTCAAGTGAAAGACACCTTGGGGTCAGATGCTGTGATCATGTCAAATAAGAAAGTCACTGGTGGTATAGAAATTGTTGCAGCTGTTGATTACGACGAGCCAAAAGCTGATGTTGCAGTGAATTCACCTGTTCCAGGTTTTATGGACGTGAGTGATGACCAAGTTTCGTTAGGTATCAACAAGCCATCAGTTAAAGCACAGACCAAAGTGAGCCCACCACCAGCGGCAGACTCTCTGCAAGCGTTATTAGAAAAGCAGCATAATCGTTTACAGCAACAGATGACTCAGCGAGTAGAAGAAACGGAATTACCTGATTGGGCAAAACAGCTTCAAGATACTAAAGCCGCTAAAGCTGACAGTAAACCGCAGCCGCAATTCGACCAACCAAGAAGTTCATCAAGAAATCATAGTCAATCTGAAGAAATGGAAGCCATGCGCGAAGAAATGGCGTCATTACGAGGATTGTTGACCCATCAAGTTTCATCATTGATGAAGGATCAGAAAAAACGTACAGACCCAGTTGGGGCTATGCTTGAAAGTAAACTCATTAATGCTGAGTTTTCTCCTGCTGTTGCCGCAAAATTAGCAGGGCTTAGTCAACAATATACCCCAGCAGATTTGGTTAGAGCACTACCACAGAGTTTAGCGAATTTATTAGATAATCAAGGTGATGATATTGTGCGCACTGGTGGCGTTGTTGCTTTTGTTGGTCCAACAGGTGTTGGAAAAACGACCTCACTAGCAAAACTAGCTGCTCGATTTGCTGCACATCATGGCCCAGAGCAAGTTGCATTAATTACAACCGATCATTATCGTATTGGAGCCTTTGAGCAATTAGCAACTTATGGCAAAATAATGGGCTGTCCTGTTAAACAGGCACATGATTTAGCTGAATTAGAACAAATTCTTTATCAGTTTAAGAATCGTAAGTTAGTATTAATAGATACTGCAGGTATGGGACAACGTGATTTACGCCTATATCAGCAATTAGATGATTTAATGGCAAATACAAGAATACCGATTAGAAGTTATTTAGTCATGTCAGCAACTTCACAACGCAGAGTGTTACAAGATGCAGTTGAGCATTTTAAACGCATCCCGTTATCGGGAGTTATTTTGACAAAACTAGATGAATCCGTATCGATTGCCGGCGCATTAAGTGTATTGATTCAAAATGGGTTACCATTAAGTTATGTAACTGATGGTCAACGTGTTCCAGAAGATATGCAAGTTGCAGATACGCTAATGTTAGCAAAACAAGCGTTAGCAGCATTAAACGACACCAAACCTCAAACGTCACCTGACACTGCGTGGTCAAATGACATGGCCTACGCATTCGAGTAAAAATATGACCCGAGATCAAGCAAGTGGTTTACGTATGATGAATCAACCAAATAACGACAAAGTAAAAGTAATCGCAGTAAGTGGCGGTAAAGGCGGCGTGGGTAAAACCAGTGTGTCAATTAATACAGCTGTTGCCCTTGCAGAGAAAGGTAAACGAGTACTCGTACTTGATGCCGATTTAGGCTTAGCGAACGTCGATGTGATGCTCGGTATTCGAGCTGAACGTAACTTATCTCATGTACTGTCTGGCGAAGCTGAACTGGATGATATTATCGTTCGTGGTCCTAAAGGGATCGGTATTGTACCGGCCACTTCAGGTACACAAGCGATGGTTGAATTGACTCAAGCTCAGCACGTTGGACTAATTCGTGCTTTCAGCGAAATGAAAACCCAGTTTGATGTACTGATTGTCGATACGGCAGCAGGTATTTCAGATATGGTGTTAAGTTTCTCTCGTGCTTCACAAGATGTATTGATTGTGGTTTGTGATGAACCGACATCAATTACCGATGCATATGCCTTGATAAAAATCCTGAGTCGTGAACATGGTGTGTTCCGGTTCAAAATTGTAGCAAATATGGTACGAAGTTTACGCGAAGGTATGGAGTTATTTGCCAAACTGAGTAAAGTAACCGATAGATTCTTAGATGTGGCTTTAGAATTGGTTGCTACGGTGCCATTCGATGAGAACTTACGTAAGTCTGTACGTAAACAAAAATTAGTTATCGAAGCCTTTCCTAAGTCTCCTGCGGCCATTGCATACCATGGTTTAGCGAATAAAATTATGAGCTGGCCGATACCGCAACAGCCTGGTGGACATCTTGAATTTTTTGTTGAACGTTTAGTTCAGCGTAAAGATCCACAAGAGGATACTACGAGTGAATAAAGCCGCCGCGTATACTCAGTTTGATAATAAAACTTCAATTGTTGAACAGTATGCTCCGTTGGTAAAAAGAATTGCACATCACATGCTAGCAAGGCTGCCAGCATCAGTGCAATTAGATGACTTATTACAAGCAGGGATGATGGGGTTGCTAGAAGCATCAACGAAGTTTGATGGAAGCAAAGGGGCAAAATTTGAAACCTTTGCAGGCATCAGAATTCGTGGCTCTATGATTGATGAAATCCGTCGCGGAGACTGGGTTCCTCGTTCTGTGCACCGTAATCAGCGCCGAGTGGCTCAGGTTATTGATGAACTAGGACAAGAACTTGGCCGTGATGCTAGAGACACCGAAATTGCTGAAAAGCTAGAAATGACATTAGAAGAATATCACCATATTCTCAATGATGTGTCAGTCGGTAAAGTCATCGGAATAGAAGATCTTGGTGTTTCTGAAGATGTGATTGTAAGTGAGGAAACAACTCACGATGAAAATTTTGATTCCTTAGCTGAAACTCAGTTTAAATCTGCGTTAGCCGAAGCAATTACAACATTACCCGAAAGAGATGCGTTAGTTTTGTCGCTATATTATGACGAAGCATTAAATTTAAAAGAAATCGGTGCCATTCTTGAGGTCAGCGAGTCGCGTGTTAGCCAGATATTAAGTCAGGCAATGCTGCGTCTTAAAGGCAAGCTTAAGCATTGGACACAGGTATAATTATTAATAAAAGCACAGTGTGAAGCTCACCGGAGGAAACCTTGGACAAGAATATGAAGATTCTTATTGTTGATGACTTTTCAACAATGAGACGCATCATCAAGAACTTGTTGCGAGACTTGGGGTTTAATAATACCCAAGAAGCAGATGATGGCTCAACCGCCTTACCAATGTTACAAAAAAGCGAATTTGATTTTGTTGTCACTGACTGGAATATGCCAGGCATGCAAGGAATTGATTTGCTAAAGGCTATTCGTGCTGATGATTCATTAAAACATTTACCTGTTTTAATGGTGACCGCAGAAGCAAAACGCGAACAAATTATCGCAGCAGCGCAAGCTGGTGTGAATGGTTATGTTGTTAAACCGTTTACCGCTGCAACGCTAAAAGAAAAACTCGATAAAATCTTTGAGCGTTTAGCATAAGCTAAGGATAAGTTATGCAGGCAGCAATATCGGGGTTAATCGACCTTGAGCAAGCCAGGCAGCTCGTAGCACTACTTGAAGATGGACAACAAGAACAAGCTGATGACGTCATTCGTGACTTATCAGCGCCGCTTCAAAGAGAGTTGTTTGATGAAGTGGGTAAATTGACACGTCAATTACACAGTTCATTAAATGAATTCCAATTAGATACGCGTTTAGCCGAACTTGCCAACAACGAAATACCTGACGCAAAAGAAAGATTGAACTTTGTCATCGATATGACAGAGCAAGCTGCAAATAAAACCATGGATGCAGTTGAAGAATGTTTACCTTTGGCCGATACAATAATAAATAACATTCAATCGGTCACGCCAATGTGGGATAAATTGATGCGTAGAGACATTGCTCTTAATGAGTTTAAGGCTCTGTGTCATGACGTCCAACATATCATGTCTCATAGCGAACATGACTCAAGTCGATTAAGAGAATTGCTCAATCAGATATTGATGGCGCAAGATTTCCAAGACTTAACCGGGCAAATGATCCGTCGTGTTATTGATTTAGTCAGAGAAGTGGAAAGCAGTTTAGTGTCAATGCTAACCATCTTTGGCGAAAATGCAGCTGACTCGGCACGGGTCGTTGATGAAAATAAAATTGAAGCAGAAGGCCCTATCTTGAATGCTGAAACACGTGAAGACGTGGTGACTGGCCAAGATGAAGTGGATGATCTGCTCTCAAGTCTGGGTTTCTAACTAGGAGTCAAATTTAATGTCTTTTGATGTTGATGAAGAGATACTCCAGGACTTTTTAATTGAAGCTGGTGAAATTTTAGAGCTTCTGCAAGAGCAACTTGTCGCTCTTGAAAATAATCCTGATGATGCTGATTTACTGAATGCTATTTTTAGAGGGTTCCACACTGTTAAAGGTGGTGCTGGATTTTTAAGTTTAGGCCCAATGGTCGATGTCTGTCATGAGGCAGAAAATACCTTTGACTTACTAAGAACGGGCAAGCGCCAAGTAAATGCAGAATTAATGGATATTATTCTGCAAGCAGTTGATGCCATCAACAGCATGTTCGAACAAACTCAGCAAGGTCAGCAACAAGATGATGCTGATCCTGAGTTGTTGGAAAAACTCAAATTATTAAGTTCTGGTGAGCCTTTGCCATCAGAGCTTGCTGGCAGTGCAGCTCATGCCGATCATGAAGTTGAAGTTGTCGAAGAATTTATTGAATCAATTTCTGAAGACGTTGTAGAGACTGTTGAAGAACCTGCAGTTGAAGCACAACTTGATGACGAAATCTCAGATGCGTCAGGCTCTATTGATGATATCGACGAAAGTGAATTCGAAGCTTTACTTGATGCACTTCATGGTGAAGGAAAAAGTCCAACGTCTCAAGTTGAGCCTGAACCTGCAATTGCGCCAGTTGCTGAATCTGAACCAGCTGCCAGCAGCGATGAAATCACCGATGATGAATTTGAAGCGCTATTAGATGAGCTTCATGGTTCAAGTGGTTTTAATGCCGCGCCAACAGCGAAAGCGACTCCTGCGCCAGTTGAACAAGAACCTGCCGTAGATGCCGATGATATTACTGATGACGAATTTGAAAAGTTATTAGATGAGTTGCATGGAAAGGGGTCTGCACCAGCGGCCGTTAAACCTGCAGCAACAGCATCGACATCCTCAAAGCCTGCTTCATCATCAACAAGCTCATCGCCATCAAACGCAAGTCAGTCAGCTGCAGATAAAGCGCAAACTACCCAAGCTAAAGCTGCTGAACCAGTTGCAACTCCTGCAGCTAAAGTAGAGAAAGCTGCTCCGGTTGCAAAATCGCCAGCAGCGCCTAAAGCAGCTGTGGCTAAGAAGGCAGAGCCTGCAAAAGCGCAAATGCCTCAAGGTGAGACAACTGTTCGCGTAGATACCTCGAGACTCGACCAAATTATGAATATGGTCGGTGAGTTGGTTCTGGTTAGAAATCGATTAGTAAGTTTAGGTATTTCTCGCGATGATGAAGAGATGTCTAAAGCTTTAGCTAACCTCGATCTTGTTACTGCTGACCTTCAAGGCGCAGTGATGAAAACACGTATGCAACCGATCAAGAAAGTGTTTGGTCGCTTCCCTCGAGTTGTACGTGATTTAGCGAGAACATTAAATAAAGAAATTGATTTAGTCATGGTGGGTGAAGATACCGACCTTGATAAAAACTTGGTTGAAGCATTAGCCGATCCTTTGGTTCACTTGGTGAGAAACTCAGTGGATCATGGTATTGAAATGCCTATCACGCGTGAAGCCAATGGCAAGTCACGTGCAGGTACAATTACCCTGTCGGCAAGCCAAGAAGGTGATCATATTCTTCTCAAAATTGAAGATGATGGCGCTGGAATGGATGCTGATAAGTTAAAAGAAATTGCTATTAGTCGTGGTGTATTGGATGAAGATTCAGCCGCTAGAATGACTGATAATGAAGCTTATAACTTGATTTTCGCACCAGGCTTTTCGACCAAAGTTGAAATTTCAGACATCTCCGGCCGTGGTGTTGGTATGGATGTCGTTAAAACACGTATTACCCAGCTTAACGGAACCGTACATATTGATTCTGTGAAGGGTAAAGGCACCATTTTAGAAATTAAAGTGCCACTGACGTTAGCAATTATGCCAACCTTGATGGTGGATGTGGCTAAACAAGTCTTTGCCTTACCGTTATCAAGTGTTAACGAAATTTTCCATCTCGATCTAACTAAAACAAATGTAGTAGATGGTCAATTAACTGTCATTGTGCGTGATAAAGCGGTACCGCTATTCTATCTAGAGCAATGGTTACACCGAAATAAGACCAACTTTACTCATGGTGATAAGCAGCAAGGCCATGTAGTGATTGTTCAGTTAGGGACAATGCAAATTGGTTTTGTCGTTGACGCCTTAATCGGCCAAGAAGAAGTTGTGATTAAGCCTCTTGGCAGTATGTTACAAGGTACGCCAGGAATGGCTGGGGCAACAATTACTTCTGATGGTGGTATTGCACTTATTTTAGATGTACCTGGATTGCTGAAATATTACGCCAAGAATAAGAAGTAAGAGTTCCAATTTTTAAGGACTTAAATGGCTACCAAAGTATTAGTTGTAGATGACTCAAGTTTCTTTAGACGACGGGTCAGTGAGATTGTTAATCAAGATCCTGACCTAGAAGTTGTTGGTGTTGCAGTTAATGGCAAAGAAGCCATTGAGATGACTGAGAAGCTTAAGCCTCAAGTGATTACTATGGATATTGAAATGCCTGTTATGGACGGTATTACTGCCGTGCGCCATATCATGGCTTCGAATCCAACACCGATCTTAATGTTTTCATCATTAACCCATGATGGTGCGCAGGCGACGCTTGATGCATTAGATGCGGGTGCGTTAGACTTTTTACCTAAACGATTTGAAGATATCGCATCTAATAAAGATGATGCGATTAAGCTACTACAACAAAGGGTAAAAGCGTTAGGTCGTAGAAGACTGTATAAACCTATAGCTCGTGCCAATGCGACTTCTCGTCCGTTGAGTAGTCATTCAACAGGCAAGTCTACCAGTTCGCTGACATCACTGCGTTCAAAAACGAGTGCAGCTAGCGAACAACCAGTTAATGCCACATCTGTGTCATCCATTAGAGCAAGTGGTAAAAAATATAAAGCATTGCTAATCGGCACATCGACAGGTGGTCCAGTCGCACTGCAGAAAATTTTGACGTCATTTCCAGCTAGTTATCCTCATCCAATATTGCTAATTCAACATATGCCTGCTGCTTTTACTCCAGCATTTGCCAGTCGACTCAATAGCTTATGCAAAATTGACGTGAAAGAAGCACAAACTGGCGATACCTTGAAACCCGGTTGTGCGTATTTAGCGCCAGGTGGCATGCAATTGATGATAGAAAAAGCGGGGGCGCTAGGGCGATTAAAAGTGATTGCAGGTAATGCTGACATGAACTACAAACCCAGTGTCGATATTACCTTTGCTTCTGCTTCAAAAGCATTTGGCAGCGATGTTATGGCCGTTGTGCTAACAGGAATGGGAGCAGATGGCCGTGAAGGTGCTAGAATGTTAAAGGCCGCTGGTGCCACTATTTGGGCGCAAGATGAGGCGAGTTGTGTTGTTTATGGCATGCCTCAAGCCGTTACATCAGCGGGAATATCATCACACTCTATAGCCTTAGATAATATGGCTGAAGCGATTTTGAAAGAGACTGCTCGTGGCTAAAGTGAGCCATTCAATGTCGACCCAGCACATGCTTGTCGTGTTTTTGTTGGTTATTGGAGTGATTGCGCTTGGCGCACTTTATTTTGAGCTTGCTAAAGAAAACCGAGAATTAACAAAACAAGTAGAAGAGCTTAAAGCATCGCAAGTATTATTGATGGTACCCGATGAACAGGCTGCAGATATTGCCAATTGGTTAGCGAAATACCCTGATCAAACTAAAGCTTTGGCGGCAAGAGCGGCTGATGGAGAAGGAATAACAATGACGTTTGGCCCAGGGAGTGATGCGGTTTCATCACAGCCCGCGGCAAACACTAATGCTGAGCAGCAATTTTCAAACTCAGTCATTTCAAACGGAGTTGTAACTGAAAATGCACAAGGTGTGAAAGTGATTACCTTACCCCATGGGGGGATCAGAGTTACCACACGTGAGGCTGAGCCTAGTAATAGCAATAACAAGCAATAACAATAATATAGTGCAAACACTTATGAGTAATGAGGCGTGATTTGAAAGTATGGACAATTGCTAATCAAAAGGGTGGTGTCGGCAAAACCACAACGGTGGCAAGTTTAGCGGGTGCGTTAGTAAAACGTGGCCAAAAAGTGCTTATGATTGACACGGATCCTCATGCTTCATTGGGTTACTATCTCGGCATTGATTCAGAAGAAATCCCAAGCTCACTATATGATATTTTCCTTTCACATAAGACCCTCACTCTTGAAAGTGTTGAAAAGCATATCGTCCCCACATCCATCGATGGATTGGATATTATTCCTGCTTCAATGGCCCTTGCTACCCTAGATAGAGCGCTCGGTCATCAAGAGGGGATGGGGTTAGTACTTAGAAATGTGACCTCGTTACTTGCAGATAAATACGATGTGGCTATCATCGACTGTCCACCTATTTTAGGGGTGTTGATGGTCAATGCATTGGCTGCGAGCCAGCATATCGTTATTCCTGTGCAAACAGAATTTCTGGCGATTAAAGGCTTAGAACGTATGGTTAAAACAATGGGGTTAATGGGGCGTTCTAAAAAAACGACCTATAGTTTTACCATTTTACCTACCATGTTCGATAGAAGAACCAAAGCATCACCTATTGCATTGCAGTCGTTAGAAGAAAAATATCCTGATACCTTGTGGCCAGATGTTATTCCTGTCGATACTAAGTTTAGAGATGCGAGTCTTGCGCATGTCCCTGCTTCTCACTACTCCCCGAGCAGCCGAGGAATGAAAGCTTATAATCGACTATTAGATTTTTTGCTCGCCAAGGAGTTTAAGCATGTCAAAATCGGTTGACGAAACTGTTTTTGATTTTTTTTCTGTTTTATTACAAGAAGCTCCAGAAGAGCCGGCAGGCGTAGCTGACTCCGAAACTCCCTTATCTAATTCAACAACTGCTAAAACAGACAATGCAACTAACTCCATTGCCGCAACGAAAAAGACTATTGATACTCACGAGGCATTAATAAATGAAAAAACAGCAGCTAACCCTCGAGATATCAATTCAGTAGATTTCAAGAAAAAGCACAGCAAAGTGGTACACAAGCCTGTCGCTCCAACTGACGATGTTCCGCAGCTCAACGAGGCTAGGGTTGCTGGCACATCACAACAGAGCAAAGCGTTTGCTGAACCTCCAGTTGATAAAGCGGCTTTATCTAAATTACTTTCAGTCGTGTCGAAACATGCTGAACCAGCCGCTAGTGCAACGATTAAGAAGCAAGGTGTTGTCGAGCCAACATTAGAAAAAGCACAAGAAAATCTTGCTGCGGATATTAAACAACCTTCAAGTAGCAAGGTTCAAGATGATATTAAATTAAAAGCACAGTTATTGAGGGAAAAGCTTACCCAAGCAAGCCCTGAAACTCAGGTAAACAGCCTAGATAAAAAAATTGACACTTCTGGCGCATCTGTCAGTAAAGTATCTGAAAAAACTGCCGATATATCATTAAAGAAAAACCATTCAAGGGAAGACACCCTTGATAGTAAACGAGAGTCATCTCCTGCTTTACAAACTGGAGCAACACCACCAAGTGTCACTCAAAACTTGCAAGAAGTGCTTGATAATGAGTTTCAGGTACTGTTTTTTAATGTTGCAGGGCTGACACTTGCTGTGCCATTGGTAAGTCTAGGTGGTATTGTTAAAATAGAGCATATTAGTCATCTAATAGGTCGCCCGGATTGGTTTTTAGGAGTACAAACACGCAGGGAGCAAAAAGTTAATGTAGTGGATAGTTGCCGCTGGGTTATGCCAGAGAAATACACTAAAGAATTGGCTGAAAGCGTAGATTATCAGTATTTAGTAATGCTAGAAGACAGTGATTGGGGCTTGGCTTGTGAGTCATTAGTTAACGCTGTAAAAATAGATAAATCACAAGTTAATTGGCGTGAAAAACCTGGTAAGCGTCCGTGGCTTGCTGGTGTGGTAAAAGAACAAATGTGTGGCATTTTAAACGTGCAAGCGCTTATTGAAATGCTAGATGCAGGATTAGGTTGTCAAGATTCGATTGACTGAGGTTATTTATGACAGACTCAAGAAATGTAGCAGCGGTTGCTACGGGTAAAGAAGATGTAGTTTTACAGTGGGTAACATTTAAGTTAGATAATGAAACCTACGGCATTAATGTGATGCAAGTACAAGAGGTGTTACGTTACACTGAAATCGCCCCTGTACCAGGTGCGCCATTATATGTACTGGGTATTATTAATCTTCGTGGTAATGTGGTTACTGTTATTGATACACGCTCGCGCTTTGGCCTTGATTCGGCTGAGGTCGATGACTCTTCTCGTATCGTTATCATTGAAGCTGAAAAACAAGTTATTGGTATTTTAGTGGATAGCGTTGCTGAAGTCGTTTACTTACGCCGCTCTGAAATTGATAATGCACCGAATGTCGGCACTGAAGAAAGTGCTAAATTTATCCAAGGTGTGAGCAACCGTGACAATGAGTTACTTATTTTAGTCGACTTAGATAAATTATTATCGGATGATGAGTGGGCTGAAATCACTCAGTTATAGTGTTAACGCTATACCAATGAAAGCCAGCATTATTTTTTGCTGGCTTTTGTGTTTTAATGACTAAAAAATTTACCAAGGAAAATAAATGTCACAAGAGTTGCTGATTCTTATCGCTATTATTGTTGTTGCAGGGGCAATTTTTTGGGCTGTGTTTAGTAAAAAAACAGCTAAGCTGCAAAGCAAAGTTGATGCACTTACCTTGTTAGTGAAAGAAAATGATCGACAGCGCGAGTCGGTCAAGCGCGAGCTGCAAGAGCTAAGAAGTGGCACTATAGGGGTAGGTAAAAGAGTATTAGAACTCGAGCAAAAGATTGCTAAACAATCAGATATGATTGAAGAGGCCAGTCAGCAAGATCCCCAGTCTAAGTTATATTCTCGCGCATTAAAAATGGTGGGGTTAGGCGCTGGGGTACAAGAATTAATGGAAGAATGTGAATTACCGAAAGCCGAAGCTGAACTTATCATTCGTTTACATAAAAAATAGCGTACATTGTCATTAGGCTTTATCTAAGATCCTTTGATGAAGGTTATTCCATTGCTCAGGAAATTTACCATCTAGCATATAGATAAATGCAATGAGCTCTGCGATTAGCGTGTAGAGCTCTTTGGGAACTTCTTCACCTAGCTCTAGCAATTGTAAAAAATCACTTAAATGCTCATCCTGATGGATATAAACCCCCGTTGCTTCTGCTAAAGCAATGATTTCTTGCGCGACTAAATCCTTGCCTGTTGCTGTTACTTTTGGCGCTTCTTTTCCATCAAAGCTCAATGCAACCGCTTTCTTAATCTTACTCATACATATCCTATTCTTTAATTGCTTTCAATTAAAAACGTGTTTTGACTAAACACTGATTTCACTTGTACTGGTTTTACTCTCCCAGCTTTATTAAGCGTTGGTTTTCACCAAGTAATGGTCGCCAGGTAATAAGGTCGCGGCAACTGGGGCTACAGTGGTTTTTATCTCTCGCGCTTGTAAGCCTGCTTGGTTTATTTTTTCAGCTAATGCTTCTTGAAATGAATCCACTTTTGACAAAATAGCAGGATTGTCACCAGCGAAGACTAAGTCTAGGTACTCACCTTGTTTATGGGCACTAATTAGTAATGGGCCGTGGGCAAGGTTAAACTTAAGCTGGAGACGCCAGCCTTGCTGTTTTTCATCTTCATCCTTAGCTGTTGACTGTTCAAATTTGCCTTCAAACTGCTCATTTCTTTGCCCAATAGAATAAGGTAAAGCAAAATACCAAGTCTGCGTTTGACTGTTTTCATTACTCGCTTGTTGGTAAAGGTTCACACTTGATGCAAATTTAGTGAGTGATTCTAAGCTGCCCGCTTTATCTAATGCTGCTAGCATCGGATGATTGGCGGTCATTGAACTAACAACTTTCTGTTGTAATTTAGCCATATAGTTTTGCAGCTTCGGGCTCATACTGGTATTAACACTTTTGAGTTTAAATCCGAGCAATAATTGAAATAGACTTGTTATTGCTCCGCCCATTAGCGTGCTATTTGGAATAGATGCTGTTTGGCTCAGGTTAAGGTTTGCAAGCTGTGTTAGTTCAGCCTTTAGAAGTTGAGGATTAACTAACTCAGTTATTGGCGATGGATCGAGCTTAGGCAGTATTTTTAATAGTTGTGATGCTAGGCTTTGTGATTGAGCAGTATCGGCTTGCTGAGAGGGCATTGCACCAGCTTTAGATAAATTTTGGTTTAGTACTTCAAATGGTGACTTACTATGACTAACTAGACTATTACCAGCCACAGTGCTATTCGAGACTGTATTCGCCAAAGTTTCGCCAGTTAGTTTAGTTGCTGCGCTAATATGAGCGGCATCAAGCTTAGCTTGAGGGGTTAACTTATTCACCTGCGCAGTAATCGCAGCTATTTGATCCTGCGTCACCCTCAAGCTCCCAGCATTGCTTGATTGAGCCATTTGTAGAATAAGGTTGGTGAGTTGTTTAAACTGATCTGGAGATAACGACGCCCCTTTAGATAATAATTGCGAAACATTGCTGTTGAGAAGGTCAATGCTTCTGTTATTGAAAGGGCTCGTTAATACATCTTTAATTTTTATAAACAAAGCTTGTTCTTGATGGCTTTGTTTTGCAATCAACTCTGTAGAAGGGTTCTGCACTGGGTACGTGGTTGTATTAGATTGTACCGGTCTGGCATGACTACTCTCTATAGCTGCAGGCATGTGCTCAAGCTTTTTTAAAAATTGCGATAAGACCTGGACCGGTTCATTTCGAGTGATAATGCGTTGGTCTAATTGGGAGGTCAAGCTGGGCGCCGCCTTAGTACTCGCATCGGTAATATGGTCGACTTTTAGTGTCATTGGTACCGACTCTATAAGTCTTACTGGACTTAATATGAGCTGCAGTTTGCCTGCGATCTGAGATACATAGGCAACTTGGGTACCACTAGGTAGTGTGGGTAATGTTGAAACAGTGACATTGGTGCCATTATCGAATCTCATTACATTGGTATTGATGTTTACAATTGGTAGCGGATAACCTTGTGGTCGAGATGCTAACGTCAAAAGCTGCTTGGATGAAATTCCATTTGAATAGGCAATATTTAAAATTTCATCCGGTAAGTTAAGCCTAACAGGCTGGCCCACAATGACAATTTGTTGTTGCCCTAGATTAACGGCTTGTGTTGGGCTTGGCTGTGTGCTGGTTGTCAACTGAGTGACTTGCTCGGCGCTAATCATGACTTTAGCGCCAGCCTGCAACAGTTGGTTGACTTGCAGGCTCGGTTTAAATTGTATCTGTTTACCTTTTATATCAAGTGTAACTTGTCTTGGATTCGCTGCTGGTTGAGGCTTATCCACTTGTGCACGACTTGTTGAAGAATTAGCTATTGGTTTATCAGCAATTATTTTAGCAGGAACCAGCACAGCACCCTGTTCTAATTGTGACGATGCTGGCCTTGACGAGGACGAGTTTAGACTGTGGGGTTTAGCTGCATTTTTTAATGCGGCACCTACCTCACTTTTGTCTATATGTGCACTTGTTTTGATAGTTGTCATAACAGGGCAATAGCACCTTATAATATGTTCTATTACAATTTAATGGTTGATATCTTGTTGGCCACACGTATCCTTAAAAGTCATTGTGTAGCCTAATCGTAAGTCACTTGGTGGTATTTGTAACATTGCTAAACTTACAAATATTGACTTATTGTTTAAATGATTTTGTTATTTATCGTTGCCGATAAGCTCAATGAACAAGTTATAACCTCAGTGCTCTTTTATCGACTTACTAAGATTAAGCTTTAACACTATCAGCAAGAATATGATGATTTCCAACTTTCTTTGTAGTCTCTATTTGATCTCATCATATGTATATAACGTACTCATTAGTATCATAATTATTGTCAATTGCTGGTAGTTACTAATTCCCTAAAGAGAGATGTATGAAGTATAAATGGATGTTACTTTCTTTGATGTTGGGTAATTCGGTTTTTTTAGCGCACGCTGAAGAAGCTTCAACCAATGCACCTCAAGCAACCGTAAAACCAGCAGTTGAAGTTATTTATAACGACCCAAGAGACCCTATTGAAGGTTTTAACCGTGCAATGTGGGACTTTAATTACTTGGTGCTAGACAGGCATTTATTTCGCCCCATAGCCCACGGCTACAACGATTATTTACCCTTACCCGTTAAATCAGGTGTCAATAACTTTGTACGTAACTTTGAAGAGCCAAGCTCACTTGTGAATAATGCATTACAAGGAAAATGGGGCTGGGCGGCCAATGCTGGTGGCCGCTTCACAGTTAATACCACCTTAGGTTTATTCGGCATCATTGATGTTGCTGACATGATGGGGATGGTAAGAAAACAAGATCAATTTAACGAAGTTTTGGGCTATTACGGTGTACCAAATGGGCCTTATTTTATGGCGCCTTTTTTTGGCCCCTATGTGACAAGGGAACTCGCCTCAGATTGGGTTGATGGTCTATACTTTCCTTTATCAGAGTTCTTGTTATGGCAGTCAATTTTGAAATGGGGTTTAAAAAACCTTGATTCTCGTGCAGCTGCTATTGATCAAGAACGCTTATTGGATAATGCGCTTGATCCATATACCTTTGTAAAAGAAGCCTATTTTCAGTATATGGATTATAAAGTTTATGACGGCAATGTGCCTTCAAAACAAGACGATGACGAGTTACTCGAAGAATACCTATTAGAGCTCGAGTAAACCTGCCGGACTAATTATTTCGCCGGTAGATAATCTGCCGGGGAAAAGTATGGCATTAACAGATGTCGCTGTGCTGTTAGTTGAAGATGATTCAGTTTTTAGGCAATTGTTGGCCGATTTTTTAGTCCAGCAAGGTGCCGTTGTATTCGAAGCCGCAGATGGTAACGAAGGTGTCAGTGAATTTCAGGCTCATACTGTTGATATTGTGATTGCAGACTTGAGTATGCCTAAACTCGATGGGTTAGGGATGCTCAAGCAAATTATTAAAATTAATCCAGCAGTGCCTTCAATTGTCATTTCTGGAAACAATGTCATGGCCGATGTTGTTGAGGCTTTGCGATATGGCGCCAGTGATTATTTGGTTAAACCTTTGGCTGATTTTAGTATTATCGAACAAGCCATCTTGCAAGCTATTTCCCCACAAAACACGCAATTAGAACATCTCGATTTTAATGATAGTGACGCGGTGATTAATTCAGCGGCAAACATGAGTCAGGATTTATCCTACCAAGAGTTAACCGATAATTTCAGTTTGCTTGAACATAATTCAGAAGCGGCTAAAAGTGTTCAGCAGCAATTATTTCCTGCATCAAATGTGTGTTATCCATCAGCTAAAATTCATTATAGCCTCTGCAAAAATAGTGATGTCAGTGCCTACTTTATTGACTCAACGATGGTGGGTGACAATCACTTAATGATGTATATGGCTCATTTCCATCCCGAGGATAATCGTGCTGCATTTGGCTGCGTACTATTAAGAAGTTTCGTAAATCAAAAACTAAAGTTATTTAGAAATGGATTGAGCACCACACTCATTGAGCCGTTTAATATGTTGAGCTACCTAAATGACCGTATGGTTAATTCTGGCATTAATTTATTTGTAGATATTGTTTATGTCTGCATTGATTTAAGTAACTTTAGAGTGGCAATAGGGCAGGCTGGTAGCGGTTTACGCTGTTATTTACGTAATAATAATGGGCTTGCGCCATTGGCAATGTCTGAATCGTTACAGCTGGGAACTGTTGAATGGAATAAACCAAGTATGCAGTTTAGAACGTTAATGCCTGAAGAAAAAATTTGTATCGCCAGTAATATTAGTCAGCATCGTAATAAACTTTTGAACAATGAATTTGACGGATTATATTATGATGAAACTGTACCTGCTGGTGGTTTTATTGAGTTAGCGGTTAACTAGTCGGTTACTAGTATAAGACAAGGTGGGTTTATTTAGGGCTGTTTCAAGTTTTTAAATAAGTGATAAGTCATTAGCCAACAAGCATTAAGAAAGTAAAATAAAAAAACCTCGCAATTGCGAGGTTTTTAGCTTTTTAACACTTATCGATTAACTTGGTTTAATCGCTTCGTGTTCAGCAGTAACAGCGATTTCTTCTGCTAATGCTTCTTCTTCGCTTTCATTGTGTCCTTCAGCGCCGTGCATCCAGTCAACGAGCTTGTCAGCCATGAAGTAAAGGATAATGCCTGATACAGCAGAAGTAATTGCGATACCAGCGAAAATAGCCATTGCATTAGCAAGTTGCTCTTCTTTCTCGCCACCATGACCAATGAATGAACCTACAATGCCGCCAACTTTGTTTGCAATAGCAACGAATAGGAACCAAGCACCCATCATTAGAGAAGCAATACGCAGTGGAGCAAGTTTAGTTACCATTGATAGACCGATCGGAGATAAACATAGTTCGCCCATAGTATGGAAGAAGTATGCACCTACAAGCCACCACATGCTTGATTTGGCATTGGCATCACCGCCCATTTCTAATACCGCACCAATCATGAATAGGAAACCAATACCCAGTAATACTAAACCTAAAGCAAATTTTACAGGTGAGTTAGGCTCATTTTTACCAAGACGTACCCAAATAGAGGCTATCACTGGCGCAAAAATAACAATAAACATAGCGTTTAAAGACTGGAACCAAGTTGTTGGTACTTCCCAGCTACCAATCATACGGTCAGTAAAGTCATTAGTGAACAAGTTCATCAGACCACCAGCTTGCTCAAAGCCAGCCCAGAAGATAATGGTGAACAGACCCATAACCATAATCACTTTAATACGGTCACGCTCAACTTTAGTTAATGGCTCTTTACGTACATCACCTTTTTCTTTTTGCTTCTCTTTTTCAAGTTTTGCAGCAGGGTAGCGACCAATGTCACCTAATAATTTTTGCGCAAAAACAAATTGAATAATCAGTGAAAGTACCATACCGATACCTGCACACAAGAAGCCCATTTGGAAGTTACCATCGTAAGCAGCAACAACCGAACCAACAATGATACCTGAAAGGAATGCACCTACGTTGATACCCATATAGAAGATAGTAAATGCACCATCACGACGGTGATCACCTTCTTCATATAAGTCACCTACCATAGTAGAGATATTTGGCTTAAATAAGCCGTTACCAATGATAAGAGTAAATAGACCGATATAGAAAATAGTCGTTTCGGCACCTGGTGCCCAACTATGAGGAAATGCCAAAGTAAATTGACCAGCAGCCATTAATGCACCACCAATCATGATGGCTTTACGTTGACCTAAATAATTATCAGCTAACCAACCACCAATAAGCGGTGTTAAGTATACTAGACCTGTGAAAGTACCATAAAGAGAGATTGCATCTGCTTGTGTCCAACCAAGACCATGACCACCATCTGATTGAACCTTATCGACTAGATAGAGCACCAAAATGGCGCGCATTGCGTAGTAACTAAATCTTTCCCATAATTCTGTTGTAAACAGCAGGAAAAGCCCCTTGGGATGACCAAGCATGGTCCCCTGTGGTTTTGCATTGCTCATTAAGTCTTCCACCTTAAGCTTGTGATTGCCTGCGGGACAAGGGTCGCCACAGAAATTGTTGTCTGCAAATGGTGATTAATTTCAACGTATTGATTATTTAAGGGTCTACGCCCGTTAGTGTTTCAATTTAGTTGCTATAAAATTAATCACTTTGTTGTTTATTTATTATATTAAATGTCATCATTTTAAAGTTTTAATCATTAAAACCTCAAAAAGCTAACCTTATATACCCTTTAAAGGCCTTAAAAGTCAATGCTAATGCGACATCTGGCTCTGTAAATACTTGTATAAAATCACAACTTCGTTGGATTTTTAGATACCTTTGTTGAGATTTGTAGTGGGTTTGTATTCGTTTAACGCTGGTGCAGGTTCAAGCTTGTATTTCACTGTTTTGGTTAATGCAGTGTTGAAGCGAGAGTGGCTAAGGATAAGCAAGTTAAAAAATCCTACCTATACTAGAGTAAGTTTGGTTAATTGCTTTGCAATCTGTTAACAAGAAGATAAAATGTAACTCTTTGGATCTGTTTGTCTTAATTAGATATTCAATTGTTTGATTTACGTGTTAGTAACATGTGCTGTTTTCGCATGCCTAATCTTGGATTTATAAGCGTGGAGGCAAGATGTTTTACAAAGTATTTGTCTTAGCTTGCTTATTAAGTTTGAGTTTACCTTGTTCGGCGTGGGTTGATACCGATAAAGACGGCGTACCAGATAAAAAAGATGCATGTCCTGATACACCCGCTGATGCGGTTGTTTTAGCCAATGGCTGCCAGGACCTTACTTTGTTATCAAGTGAAACGAATGTCATCGATGAAAAAGCTGCAGGTGTTGCTGATGTGCAACGTTATTCAGTTTCAGCTATTGAATCTCCAATGCGGCTATTCTTTGAATTTGCTGATGCAGACTTATCGCAAACGCAGAGAGCTTCTTTACAGGCATTTTTACCTGAGATTAGGCATTCCGCAAAGGTGTTGTTGGTAGGGCACACAGACAATATTGGATCAGAACAGTTTAATAACGCCTTGTCTTTAGCACGGGCTAAAGCAGTGAAGTCATTACTAAGTAAAGAGTATGGCGTTAATACAGAATTTATAGAAGTGTTAGGCAAGGGCAGCAGTCAGCCTATGACTGATAATTTATCTAAAGAATCACGTCAATTAAATAGACGAGTAGACATTTTATTAAATAGTAAAAGTACAAAATAATTTATATTTAGGGAGTTAAACAATGGAAAATATTGAAGGCTTAATGCAACAAGCGCCAGAATTTATTGTCACTTACGGACTGAAAGTGGTCATGGCAATTGTTATCTTTATTATCGGTAAGTACTTATCAAACGTGGCTAAGAACTTAACCACTAAGATGATGCTAAGCCGTAAAATTGATGAAACAGTTGCCTCTTTTGTCGGTAACTTAGTCTGGGGCGTTGTTTTTGTATTTACCATTATCGCCACTTTAGGCCAAATTGGCGTGCAAACAGCGTCATTGGTTGCTGTATTAGGTGCGGCTGGTTTAGCGGTAGGTTTAGCGCTTCAAGGTTCATTATCAAACTTTGCTTCTGGCGTGCTTATGGTTGTATTTCGTCCATGTCGCGTAGGCGATTACGTTGATGCGGCAGGTGTCTCTGGTACGATTGATGAAATCACTATCTTTTCAACACGTCTTTTAACGCCTGATAACAAGGTGATTGTTGCTCCTAACTCAGCAATGATGAATGGCACAATTACCAACTATTCTGCACAAGAAAAACGTCGTATCGATATGGTTATTGGTGTTGGCTACGGTGCTGATATTGCTCAAACCAAGAAAATATTAACTGAAGTGTTAGACAACAATGCCTATGTCTTAAAAGATCCTGCGTACACAATCGCACTGGCTGAGCTTGCTGATTCTTCAATTAACTTTGTTGTACGTCCTTGGGTAAAGACACCAGATTATTGGGGTGCTAAGTTCGAACTACTTGAACAAATTAAAAATGCACTTGATGCAGCGAATATTGAAATTCCATACCCACAAATGGATCTTCACTTAAAAGAGATGCCTGCCAAATAAGTCGGTAACTCTTTTAAAAAACCAGCACTTGTTGCTGGTTTTTTTTGTGACAAATTTAATCAACATAGGCTGAATTGGTTCAAATGGTGTGACATTAAATAATGAAGGCATGATTAATTAAGGTAGAATGAATGCCTTTAATTTAGCTGCTTATTACAAGCTTGATGTTGATGAGAACAAACATGATAGATTTTCGTAGTGATACAGTCACAAAACCTACCGATGCGATGCGAGCGGCAATGGCGAATGCTGAAGTCGGCGATGATGTTTATGGCGATGACCCGACGGTGAATCGTTTGCAAGACATGGCCGCTGAGCGATTCGGCTTTGACAGTGCCTTGTTTGTTAGTTCAGGCACTCAAGCCAATTTACTGGCCTTGATAAGCCATTGTGACCGAGGCGATGAATACCTTTGTGGTCAGCAGGCTCATAATTACAAATTTGAGGGTGGTGGGGCTGCCGTACTGGGGAGTATTCAACCGCAACCGCTAAATAATCAAGCTGATGGCAGTATCTTATTAACGGATATTGAAGCAGCAATTAAACCCGATGATGTGCACTTTGCCAGAACTCGCTTGCTGAGCATTGAAAACACGATTGGGGGAAAAGTCCTACCGCAACAATATTTGGCTGATGCCCAAGCGTTAGCGTTTAATCATAATTTAAAAATTCACCTTGATGGTGCTAGAGTTGCCAATGCTGCAGTGGCTCAAAATGTAGCGATAAGTGATATTACCCAATATTTTGATTCTGTTTCTATTTGTTTATCAAAGGGGTTATCGGCGCCAATTGGATCAATATTGTTAGGCGATGAGCGATTAATTAATAAAGCAATTCGATGGCGTAAAATGTTAGGTGGTGGTATGCGTCAGGCTGGGATAATCGCAGCCGCCGCAGAACTTGCGATTACCGATCAGGTTGATAGATTAGCAGAAGATCACGATAACGCAGCTTTACTCGCGCAACATTTACTTGAGATGCCTGAGCTTAACGTAGATATTTCACAAGTGCAGACTAATATGGTTTTTGCGACGTTAGATAAACGCTTTGATGTAAAGCATTTAACCTTGTTACTCGCACAACAAGGGATATTAATCAGTTCTAGTTATTCTCTTCGCTTTGTGACCCATAAAGATATTAGCCGACAAGACATACTGACGTTTGTTAAAGCACTTAAAGCATGTTTGCCTCAGGCTCTCACTAAGTAGTTTATCTAAAATATTGCCAATCAAAGACGAAGCGTAGCGAGCGACTATCGTTGCGCTTTTATCGTGCAATCTTACTCATGTTATGCTCATTTGTAGCGCAAACCATCTCTTTTGGGTTAAGTTTATTTTGTTCTACTCCTTATATTTCAATTATTTACCTTAGTGGTATCAATGTTGCTACCTCTTTAGGGGTATTCTCTATAAAAGGATCAATATCATGGAATATTTAGGCCGTCATATTGTCAAATTAGTTGATTTAAATTCAGATAAGAAATTATGTAGTGGCCAGTTGATGAAGTGGCTAAATGAAGAAACGTCTCTTTATGCTCGATGTGAAATGCACAGTAAATTATTGATGCCCAAGCTAGTGTCGGAAATTAATTTTATGTGCTCAGCAAGCTTGGGTGATGTAGTTGAGTTTGGAATGGAAATTATTAGCTTAGGTCAAAGCTCTATAACACTTCGCTGTAAAGCAAGAAATCAATCAACAAACGCGCCTATTGCGGTGGTTGATAAAGTTGTTTTTGTGAATATCAATGAACGTGGTTTGCCTGTGCCACATGGGATCAGAGCGAATGCTGCGTAAGGCTTAAAACAAAAAAGCCCATTTCAATATTGAAATGGGCTTTTGCTAAAACGCATTAAAAGCCTAAAAGGGCTTACCTGCCTTTAATGTAGTTTTAAATGTGGATGAATGATGCGACCAATGCCTTTAGCCAACATCATTAATGTCCCTTTAACTACACCGTGTAATTCAATCAAGTGACGACGATATAAAGAAGTGTAAACGAATCGGGCAATTTTACCTTCCACTAATACACCACCGCCCATGAATGACATTAAATTACCGACAGTATGAAACTTAGATAAATTCACCAAAGAGCCTAAATCTTTATACACATATTCATTCTTAGGTGCTTTGCCTTCAAGCATTAATATAATGTTATCGGCTGTCATTAACGCCATTTGTCTTGCTGATTGACCTCTAGGCGGTACCCAGCTGCCATCTTCTTGTGGGCAAGCTGCACAGTCTCCAATTGAGAAAATATGGTCATCTAGCGTCGTTTGCATGTTCTGCTTTACCATCACCTGATTGATATGGTTGCTTTCAAGGCCACCAATATTGTTCAGGAAGTCAGGCGCTTTTACACCAGTAGACCAAATAACCATGTCTGAAGGAATTAAGTTGCCTTCAGTTGTTGATAAACCCTCAGGGGTTACTTGTGTGATACGCGTATTTGTCATCACGTTTACGCCAAGCTGTTTCAGCTCACGGGTAACTGAATTTGAAATCTCTACCTTATCGACTTTTGGTAAAATACGTTCATCAGCTTCAATTAAGGTCACTTCAAGCAAGCTAGTATCAATTTTATAGCCAAAGCCACTTAGCTGTTCAACTGCATGGTGCATTTCCGCTGACATTTCCACACCTGTAGCACCAGCGCCAACGACAGCAATTTTGATTTTTTCATCAAGTTGATGGTGGCTTGCGTAGCGCATGAATTTATTCAGTAATATTTTACGAATAGACATGGCTTGTTCAGTGTTATCTAGGAATAAACTGTGTTCTTTAACGCCAGGTATATTGAAGTCGTTTGCAACACTACCAATTGCGATTACGGCATAATCATATGGAATATGGCGCGCTGGTAACAGCTCTTGACCTTCTTCGTCATTAATTGGCGCCAAAACAATCTGTTTTTCGTCTCGATTAATATCAATCATCGCACCTTGCTGGAAATGATAACCATGGGCTGATGCGTGGCCTCGATAGCTGATTGCATCTAGGCCAATATCTAAGGCGCCAGTTGCCACTTCGTGCAATAACGGCTTCCACACATGGCTTTCGGCGCAATCAATTAATGTGACTTTTGCTTTGCCTTTTCTGCCAACTTTATGACCAAGTTTTGTGGCGATTTCCATACCACCTGCGCCGCCACCAATAATGACGATATTTGGAACTGCTTGCATCTGATGATGCTCCTATAAAGGTAAGTTTAAAAATTCAGTTAATTTCTATTTGGGGCGTTATATGAACGCCAATTAGCTCACTTGTTAATTTGGTTAATGGCAGAAATCGAATAGCTTGGCCATATTGAACTTTATCTACTCGTCTTAATCTTTATAATGTAAACATAAGTTTGATAAAGCGGGGCTAATTGTAAAAGCGTTTTAAATCACTTGTTTTCAGTGAGACTAAGTTCAATTGACTGAGCCGGTAAGTTCACTGTGTTCTGATATTAAAATAGAAATTTGAGCAGTGTTTATATAGTAATACAGGGGAGTTCGTCAGATTTTGATCGATAAACTGTGATCGCATATCAATGCTGTTACCAAAAACGAAGAGTCGATCACAAAATGGGCGCGGAGTTGGAAAGTTAATTACAGTTAAAACAACACCGACAATCACAACGTATTGTCGGGTTGATATGACTGTTTTCCATTTAGAACGATATACGAGTCAGTGGAGATTTTGGAAAACAATTGTGCTTTATTAAGTTGTTATGACTGATTTACTGAGCTTTAGCCAGTCGGCCGTTATAATCTTCAACAAGGTGAGCTACAATTTTTTCGGGATCCGCATCTTGGCAGCATTGGTCTAAGAATATTTTAAACGTCACCAGTGAGTGGGCGTTATTTAACATGCGGTTACTTTGCATTGCATAGTAGGTATCGTCAGTGTCAGATTTTCTAACCACAAACTCACCATTTTCGAATGCTTTTGAGCCTGGCTCACAGTGCCACTTAGTAATTCTATTTAGTGCGATTTCACTAGATTGGTTAATTTCGACATGATTTAACCAGCTTGCTGGTTTTTCATTTTCTTTGTAATGAGGACATCTTACTGTGTAGTTATACACATGAGTGATTGCTGTCATAGCTTACCTACTTTTTTAAGAATGTAATTCATCATAGACTGCTAATTTAACTTTGGTCAATGGTTATTTATAGAAGTTAGAGCCAGTTAACAGTTCTTAAATGATGGTAATTAAAAGTATATATTAAACAGTTGTTTATGTGTTTTTATCTGTAGTTGGTACTTTATTTTTTTACGCTAAATATTGATAGTTTGCCTATAAGCACATGCGTGAATTACTGCCAAGCAGGTATACCAAACTTGCCAGTTGTTGTAGCTCGATACTTGAATGAAAATCGTACTGCTGCAACCAAATTAGCTTGCCGCAGTACAATTTCTGTCTTTCTTAACACATCATGTAAGACAATGAGTCAGCTTATGCTGATTAGGTACTTATTAACTTATAGAGCGTTGGTAAAAATTTCGCAAATTTCTGCGTGTGTTGCTTGTTGCGGGTTAGTCAATCCGCATGCATCTTTTAACGCATTGTCAGCTAAGACTGGAATGTCTTCAGGGTTCACACCTAACTCGGTTAAGTTAGCAGGTATATTCACTGCAACAGATAACGCTTTAATTGCTTCAATTGCAGACTCAGCACCTTGTTCATCGGATAGTTGAGCAACATCTACCCCCATTGCTTTAGCGATGTCTTTTAACTTACCTGGAACCACTTTTGCGTTGTAAGCCTGAACATGAGGCAGTAACAATGCATTACAAACCCCATGAGGTAGGTCGTAAAAACCACCAAGTTGATGCGCCATTGCATGGACATACCCAAGGCTTGCATTATTAAATGCCATACCCGCTAAGAATTGCGCGTATGCCATTTGTTCACGAGCGTCAATATTATCGCCTTGCTCTACCGCATTGACTAAATTGGCTTTAATTAACTCGATTGCTTTAATCGCGCAAGCATCGGTAATGGGAGTGGCAGCGATTGAAACGTATGCTTCAATTGCGTGCGTTAGTGCATCCATACCAGTAGCGGCAGTCAATGCCGCCGGCTTTTCAATCATAAGCTCAGGATCATTTACTGATAAAATTGGTGTCGTGTTTTTGTCGACGATAGCCATTTTAATGTGACGAGTTTCGTCAGTAATGATACAAAAGCGCGTCATTTCACTGGCCGTACCGGCTGTTGTATTGATAGCAACTAAAGGTAATTGTGGACGAGTTGATACATCCAGACCTTCATAGTCACTAATACTGCCGCCGTTGGTTGCGACCAATGCAATACCTTTGGCGCAGTCGTGCGGTGAACCGCCACCTAATGAAATAACAAAATCACATTCATGTGCATTTAGCATGGCTAAACCGGCTTCAACATTGCTCACTGTTGGGTTAGGTTGTACGCCATCAAAGATGAATACTGTAATGCCATTATCGATGAGTTTAGCAGCGACCTTATCTACTAAACCAATGTTAACTAATGGCGTATCAGTGACTATCAGAGCACGTTTGAAGCCTAATGTTTTAATGTCATTAATTGCTTCATCAACACCACCTTGACCGAGAACATTTACACTTGGAATGAAAAATTTAGTCGCCATAATAAACCTCTTCAACGCTTGAAATTAATAAAGTTAAAATTCTTTTCTGTCGTTAAAGTAACAACCAAATGCACTGTGGTTTGTGATGAAAATCATATATTGATACTAAATTTTTGTCATTTTGTAGTTTTAATACGAAATGGGGATTTGGCGCTTATTTTAGTTTTTTGCGAGATATTGAGCACATTATCCACTAAAAAAAATGCTGATAACTAAAAGCGTTATCAGCATTTAAATAAGAGAAACCGTTAGCGATAAAACTAGAATATACCCGCTATCATTCAGGTCGTTAAACTTGAGGACAAGTGGTTTCAGTTACTGTGTTGATGACGATATCCGTCGTCGGCACATCACTACTATTAGTATCAGTGATATTGATTTGATCAACGACTTCCATTCCTTGTACAACTTGACCGAAAACAGCATAACCAGGGCTTGTACTTGAACTGTAATCCAGCTGTGTATTATCTAGCGCGTTAATATAAAACTGCGATGTTGCTGAATTTGCCACGTTGGTTCTTGCCATTGCAATGGTGCCGCGAGCATTCGATAAGCCGACGTTACTTTCTAACTCAATGGGATCATTAGTTGGTTTTGCGACTAATCCTGATGTGAAGCCACCACCTTGCGAAACAAAGTTATGAATTACACGGTGAAAAATTGTGCCATTGTAGAACTCTTCTTCAACATAGGTTTTAAAATTTTCGCCAGTGATCGGTGTGTTTGTTGTATCGATAGCAAGTGTAATGTCACCTAGCGATGTCGACATGATGTAACAAATATCAGCTTGAAGCTCTTTTTCTTCTACAGGTGGATTGGGATCGACAGGTTCTACTGGATCGGTTGTGCTTGAATCTGAGCTTCCACCACATGCAGATAAGGTCAATGCAAATAACAACGGGTACATCAATTTCATTGTGGGCCTTTTTGTGTTTTGTTTTTGTTGCGGTTATGTTGCTTAATTGGTCTAGGTAAATCAACAAAAAAAACCACAAGATACAAACTGTTACTTTGCACTTAAAAACAGTATTTATTGAATTTTGTGTATTTAATAGTGAAAGGGACTGATCCAGCCTTGAATACATCGCTTAAATGTCATTGAGCCGCTACAATAGCGCCATTATTACTTGTGTAGATTAGAGAAAAATATGACTTTTGATTCTGTTGGCTTTTCACAGCCTATTTTAGATGCGGTTAAGGCGTGCGGCTACGACAAAATGACGCCAGTACAGCAGGTTGTGATGCCACTTGTGATTGAAGGTAAAGATGTTTTAGCAAGTGCTCAAACAGGTACAGGTAAGACCGCTGCGTTTTCGTTGCCATTATTATCATTGTTGTCGCAACAAATTGAGCAACAAGAGACTAAAACTGCTTGGCAAAGACTCCGTGTGTTAATTATGACGCCAACACGAGAGTTAGCAATCCAAATTGAGCGTAACATTGTTGATTACGCTCAATTTTTACCGTTTGAGAGCGTCGCAGTATATGGCGGGGCGAGCATTAACCCCCAACGTAAAGCGTTAAATAAAGGGGTAGACATTCTCGTTGCTACGCCTGGTAGATTATTTGACATTATTGGCCAGTACGATTTGGATTTATCTTTTGTCACTCATTTAGTGATTGATGAAGCTGACAGGATGCTTGATCTTGGTTTTGTCAAAGACATAGAGAAGGTAAAACGTTTAGTCAATCGCCAACATCAAACCATGATGTTTTCAGCGACCTATTCAGAAGATGTCAAAAGCTTAGCGGCAAAAATGCTTAAGTCGCCTGAGTTTGTGCATGTGTCAAATCAAGCCACTGCCGATACGGTTTCTCAATCGGTATTTCAAGTGGACAAACGACGTAAAGCAGAGTTGTTATCAGAACTGATTGGCCGAAATAATTGGCAACAAGTAATGGTGTTTACCAGTATGAAAGAAACTGCGGAACACCTTCTTAAAGAGTTGAAATTAGACGGTATTAAAGCTGCAGTGTTTCATGGCGATAAAACTCAGGGAGCACGAAATAGAGCGTTAGAAGAATTTAAAAGCGGTAAACTGCGTGTCATGATTGCTACCGATCTTGCTGCTCGAGGCCTAGATATTGAGGCTTTACCTTTGGTGATTAACTTTGAGTTACCGCCAGAGCCTGAAGATTATGTTCACCGAATTGGTCGAACAGGGCGAGCAGGACTTGCTGGACAGGCAATTTCGTTAGTAGCTCAAAATGAAATGGAATTATTAAGTGATATTGAATCGTTAATTCAATGCCAAATAGAAGTCCATGTTCAGCCTGGCTATGAAGCTGGCGCTCCTTTACCAGCCAGATACCGTGAAGTTGAAGCGATTAAGCCAAAGAAATCTTTTAAACATAAAAGACCAAATGGTCATCGTGGCAATGATAAAGCCAAACCAAGTCGACAAGGTAAATATGCTAAAAAAGCTAAGTGATCATTACGGCTTTTTTAAGTACTAATTGAACAAGGAAATGTTGGGTGATCCTCAAGACTATCAAAACAAATGTAATTACGGGTTTTTTAGGCGCAGGTAAAACTAGCCTTATTTTGTCTTTACTCAAGTTAAAACCTGAAAATGAAACATGGGCCATATTAGTTAATGAGTTTGGTGAAATTGGTATTGATGCCAGTCTTATGGCTGGCACTCACTCATCCGAGCAAGTGGTGATTAAAGAAGTTGCTGGTGGTTGTTTGTGCTGTGCTGCTGGGATCCCGACTCAAGTTGCTATTAACCAACTGATTCAAAAAGCCAAACCTGACAGACTTTTTATCGAGCCTACAGGTTTAGGGCATCCAGCTGAGATTTTAAAAGTATTAACCAACGAATATAACCGCCAAGTACTATCGGTCAATCAAACGGTATGTGTGGTTGATGCACGTAAAGTGCTCATTGAAGCTTATCGTGATAATGAAAATTTTAATCAGCAGCTACGCATTGCTGATATAGTTTATGCAAGTAAAGCTGATTTATATCAAGCACAAGAGTATGAAAGCTTATCGGCACTAATTGGCCGAGTTAACCAAGAATCGATACTAATTAGCGCTAATGCAGAAAGCGCGATTAAATTGTTATTAAATGAGATTGATAAGCCACTTTTACCTCGCGCTAAATCGACAACACCAATTAAGCAATCTACTAACTTGGGCAAAAGCACGTCATTAACACAAGGTTCAGCTTCAATATTTAAGCCTGTTTCTTCATCAGAGCCATTACCAAAGCCTGTCGAGTTTAATCAAGGTGGTTATTGGGTTAAATCTAATCAAGGTGAGGGAGCATTTAGTATTGGTTGGATTTTTGAACCTAGTTTATGCTTTGAATTTGATAAGCTTATTAGTTTCATTAATCAATTAATTGCACAGAATGTAGTACGTATTAAGGCTGTGATGATCACAGAAGAAGGGATTGCGGGTTTTAATATGTCTGATGGCAAATTATCAGTGATGGAACTGGATGATGCGATGGATTCTCGCATCGAGATAATTTCGCTATCTGCATTAGATGAAACAACCCTTACCGAGCAATTGCTCGCTTGCTTAACAGCAAATTAAATCTGTTAACACAGGGGGATATTGATGCGCCTTCTGCGCGCATCAATATTTCAGCACCTTAAAATAACTTACTGCCCCAGCCCAATTTAGCTCTTAACACATTAAAGTAATTATGCCCCTTAGGATGAATCATTCTAAGCCTGTCTTCACTGCGGCTTATTAAAATCTCATCACCAGGCAATACAGATAAATGCACATGCCCATCACAACTTACTTCAAGGTTTTCGCCATTATCGGGCGAGACGACTAACTTAATTGTACTGCTTGCATCCACAACAATAGGGCGACAAGATAAGGTGTGTGGAAACATTGGCACTAAAATTAATGCTTGCAGGTTAGGGGTGAGAATTGAGCCGCCAGCAGATAATGAGTAAGCGGTCGAGCCTGTAGGCGTTGAGACAATCATGCCGTCAGCCCGCTGACTATACATGAATTGATCATCAATATAGACCTCAAACTGGATCATGTGCGCCACTTTACCTGGATGCAATACGGCCTCATTGACAGCGGTATTACTTGATTTGAGCATGCCATGGCGATGGACTTCGGCTTCAAGCAAAAAACGGTACTCAGTGTCATATTGTCCGTCTAACACCTTCGACAACGACGCTTCGAAGTTATCTGGAGGTAAATCAGTTAAAAAACCTAAGTTGCCACGGTTTACACCAATCACTGCAATATCAAACCTAGCTAATACTCTGGCAGCTCCAAGCATATTTCCGTCGCCGCCTACCACAATGGCTAAATCGCAACGCTCACCTAATTCTGTTAAATCAACCGATTCAATGTCGACTTTCAGTTCTGAAGCGACACGTTCTTCGGCTAAAATATCGAAACCTTGCATCGACAACCAATGATGCAAACGCTTCAAAGTGAGGTTTGTACCCTTGTGGTGTGGTTTGCCGATTAGGCCAATTGTTTGGAACTTTTTGGTCATATTAGTATTTGATTTGCTCAAAGGCTTGAAACAAAGAAATTGATCCCCATAATATGCCCATAGTAATCAGAAACAAAGCATTTTTAGCTGGAGTGAAAATGAGCAACGAGTCAAATAAAGCAGATCAAGACGTTATTGATGCAGCTGAAACCACTGAAATCGAAACAGAAGTTGAAACTGAAGCAACACAAGAAGTTGATGAGTTAACTCAAGCTAACCTTAGAATTGAAGAGTTAGAACAACAACTTGCGGCATCTGAAACAGCATTAGCTGAACGTAAAGATGTAGAAATTCGTGCGGCAGCAGAAACAGCAAATATCCGTACTCGCGCGGCTAAAGATGTTGAAAAAGCACGTGCATTCGCTTTAGAGAAGTTTGTAAACGAACTGCTACCTGTGTTGGACAACATGGAGCGTGCGTTAACAGGTGTTAATCCTGAAGATGAAGCGACTAAAGCTATCGTTGAAGGTGTTGAATTAACCATGAAAGGTTTCTTAGGTTCAGTAGAGAAATTCGGAGTGGTACAAGTTAACCCAATCGGCGAAGCATTTAACCCTGAACATCACCAAGCAATTGGTATGCAACCTAGCGCAGAATATCCAAAAGACACTGTCATGTTGGTTATGCAGAAGGGTTATACCTTAAATTCACGCTTACTCCGTCCAGCTATGGTTATGGTTTCTCAAGGTGGCCCAAGCGTAGATACTCAAGCATAGATACTCGAGCATAGATACTTAAGTACAGATACTCAAGCGCAGATATTCAAACGAATAGACTCACACTAAGAGACTATTCAAGCTTTAAAATAGCGATTAAGTATCATAAAAAAAGGACTGCAATTGCAGTCCTTTTTTATGTCTTTTTATCGCCATTTAAATCAAATACTCGCTTCAACCGTTTAACAGATGAGGCAATTAAACAAGGAGTACGTTAATCTAAATAGGCATTGATTTGAGCGAGTACACCTTCACCATCGAGTTTTAATTCTTTAATTATCTCATCGGGTGCGCCGTGCTTAATGAATTCATCAGGTAAACCAATTTGTAAAACAGGCTTAATGATTTTCATTTTTTGCAACGCTTCAATAACACCGCTACCAGCACCGCCCATAATGGCGTTTTCTTCTAATGTCACGATCACATCATGGCTAGTGGCCAATTCAGCCAGTAAAGCTTCATCGAGTGGCTTAACAAAGCGCATATCAGCAACGGTAGCGTCAAGTGCTTCGCCAGATTCTAAACCTGCGGCCAATGTCGTACCAAAATTAACAATGGCAATTCGTTTGCCTTGACGTTTTATCAAGCCTTTACCAATTGGCAGAGCAGTCATAACTTCAGTTTGCTCAATGCCAGTAGCACTCCCACGAGGGTATCGAACCGCGGTAGGACCGTCTTTATAGCAATAACCTGTATAAAGCATTTGGCGGCACTCATCTTCGTCAGATGGTGCCATTATGACCATATTAGGTACGCAACGTAAAAAACTTAAGTCAAATGCACCTTGGTGTGTAGGACCATCGGCACCCACAATACCACCGCGGTCTATGGCAAATAGTACTGGCAGTTTTTGTAAGGCGACGTCATGAATGATTTGATCGTAGCCACGTTGTAAGAAGGTTGAGTAAATTGCCACAACCGCATTGAACCCTTCACACGCAAAACCAGCCCCGAGGGTGACAGCATGTTGTTCTGCAATGGCGGCATCAAAGTACTGTTTAGGGAATTTTTGCGAAAACTCAACCATTCCTGAACCTTCACGCATTGCAGGCGTAATCGCTAAAAGCTTCTCATCTTCTTTGGCAACATCGCATAACCATTTACCAAACACTTGCGAGAAGGTTGGTGAGCTTGGTTTCGCTTTAGGCTTTCTAAATTGAGTGTGATCAAATTTAGGGACCGCATGCCAGCCGATAGGATCTTTTTCTGCAGGTTCATAACCACGACCTTTCTTGGTCATGATATGAAGAATTTGTGGACCTTTAAGGTCGCGCATATTGCGCAATGTTTCGACTAACGAATCTACATCATGACCATCGATAGGGCCGATGTAGTTGAATCCAAGTTCTTCGAATAGTGTACCAGGCACAACCATGCCTTTAAGATGCTCTTCGGTGCGCTTTGCCATTTCTTTAATGACCGGCATACCTTTGAGGACTTTTTTACTGCCTTCACGGATCGTGGTGTAAAAGCGGCCCGACATTAATTGTGCCAGGTGGTTATTGAGTGCACCGACGTTTTCAGAAATTGACATCTCGTTGTCATTTAACACAACTAACATGTCATTGTGTAAATCACCAGCGTGGTTCATGGCTTCAAATACCATGCCGCCTGTCATAGCACCATCACCAATAACGGCAACAACTTTACGATCTTTTTGTTCTTTTTCAGCTGCAACTGCCATCGCTAAAGCAGCGCTAACTGACGTACCTGAGTGACCAACACTGAACGTATCGTATTCACTTTCTTCACGCCATGGGAACGGATGCAAACCATTCTTTTGACGAATAGTATGCATTTGTTCACGACGACCAGTTAAAATTTTGTGCGGGTAAGCTTGATGACCAACGTCCCAAACTAAACGATCGAATGGCGTGTTATAGACGTAATGAAGCGCCACGGTCAATTCGACTGTGCCTAAGCCTGATGCAAAATGGCCACTGGAATTACTTACTGATTTTAGTAAGAATTGTCTTAACTCATCAGACAGCTGTGGCAGCATACCTTGCGGTAGCTTTTTTAAATCTTCAGGCGTATTAGCTTGTGCTAACACTGGAAATTGAGAATTATCGAAACTCATAATGAGATAAACTGTCTCTTTTATAATCTTCGCGCAATGATATAGCGGGCGAAGTCTGCAATTAACTGGCTATTGTAGGTCAATTTAGCCAGCGCTGAAAGTGCATCGTTAATTAGTTTTTCGGCGCATTCATTAGCACCGTCAAGTCCAAGTAAGCTCGGAAAAGTGCTTTTGTTGGCTTCTTCGTCACTGCCTTGTGGTTTACCAAGCTCTTCGGTGCTGGCAGTGATATCTAAAATGTCATCTTGAACTTGAAAAGCTAAACCAATATTTTCGGCGAATTCTCTGATGATTTGCTGCTCTGTGTCAGAGGTATTAGCAGCAATTAACGCTAATTCTGCGGCGCAACTTATTAACGCACCAGTTTTTTTGTTATGTAATTGGGTCAGCTGTTCAATATTAATACGTGTATCTGTCGAACTCAGATCAATTGCTTGTCCGCCACACATACCACTATAGCCTGAGGCTTTAGCTAGTGCCGTTACCATTGCCAATTGTTGCTGTGGATTGATCCCTTCGACTGGCTGACAAATGAGCTCAAATGCCAGTGTTTGTAGTGCATCACCTGCTAATATCGCCGTTGCTTCATCAAAAGCAATATGTACCGTTGGTTGGCCACGGCGAAGCGCATCATCATCCATAGCGGGTAAATCGTCATGGATTAATGAGTAAGCATGGACGCACTCAATGGCCGCTGCGGCATTATCGAGTATGCGACTATCAGCACCAAGCATTTCACCGATACTGTATACCATAAATGGACGAATACGCTTGCCGCCAAGTAAAGCACCATGAATCATCGCAGCTTTTAATTGGGGAGCATTGTCATCAAGTTCATTTAGTTTTGCTTCAAGAACTCGATTGACACGTTGTTGATATTTTTCAATAGCTTGGTCTAACACGCTTATTCGCCTTCAACGGTAAATGGGGTCAGATTCGTATCATCTTCATCAAGTAGGATAGATACTTTTTGTTGGGCTTGTTCAAGCTTAGATTGGCTTTGACGTACAAGCTTAATTCCGCGCTCGAATTGTTTGAGGGCATTGTCTAGTGTGACTTCACCTTGCTCAAGATCTGCGACGATGTTTTCAAGCTCCGATAACGATTCTTCAAAACTTAGATTCTCAGGTTTTTTAGCCACAATTATGATTCCTTCTGATTTGCGGATGACAAGGTATATCAGGGCGACCTAAGGGTCAAATTCAGTCGTTGTTTATTTGCTCAATAGCACGCTTTAAGACTGAAAATTTATACAATTAGTAAAAAATCTCTAAACTTGGGCTAAGTTTGACCGATAACTATAACGAAAGCCAGTTTCCTTCATTCGCATTCATTTAATTGATGGCCCACTCGTAAATAGTGACCTAATAATTGATGAATTTTTTAGCACTGGCCGTTATTTTATAATCGAATGCTGTTTTTTCAGTGTTTTTTGATATTTGAACTATTATCCCTGTTGCACAGGGTGTTACATTGATACTGAAAAGATAAGTGCTGCGTTGGTAGTGATTTATCAGCTAAGGCAGCATTTTAAGACTGCAATCAAGGAGACATTGTGGATTTAGCAACCCTAATCGGTTTGATAGGCGCATTTGCATTTATTATTGGGTCAATGGTCAGCAGTGGTGGTATTTCCATCTTTGTTGATGTGCCGTCGATTATGATCGTATTTATCGGTTCATTGTTTGTGGTCATGATGAAGTACAATTTAAAGCAGTTTCTTGGCGCTGTTAAAATTGGTGCTAAAGCTTTTATGTTCAAAATTGACAAGCCAGAAGATCTCATCGAGCAATCAGTCAATATGGCAGATGCCGCTCGTAAAGGTGGTTTCTTAGCTTTAGAAGAAGCGCAAATCACCAACAGTTTTATGCAAAAAGCAGTTGATATGTTGGTTGATGGTCACGATGGCGATGTCGTACGAGAAGCCTTAGAAAAAGACATAGCCTTGACCGAAGAACGTCATAAAACCGGTATCGGCATTTTTAAATCTTTAGGTGATGTAGCACCTGCAATGGGGATGATCGGTACCTTGATTGGTTTGGTTGCCATGTTATCAAATATGGATGACCCGAAATCTATTGGGCCATCAATGGCAGTGGCATTATTAACCACACTTTACGGTGCAATCATTGCCAACATGATTGCTATTCCAATCGCGGATAAATTGCAGTTAAGAATGAGTGAAGAACTCCTCAATCGTAATTTAATCATGGATGCTGTATTAGCGATTCAAGATGGTCAGAATCCACGTGTAATTGAAGGATTTTTGAAAAACTACTTAGCTGAAAAACAACGTCAAATTGATACCACGGACGGAGAGTAACTCATGGCCAAAAAAGCCAAGTGTAATTGTCCGCCACCTGGCGCACCTTTATGGCTAGCGACATTTGCTGATTTAATGTCGCTGCTAATGTGTTTCTTTGTACTGTTATTGGCTTTTTCCGAAATGGATGTGATGAAGTTTAAGCAAATTGCCGGTTCAATGAAATACGCCTTCGGGGTGCAAAATAAAGTCGAAGTGAAAGATATTCCCAAAGGTACCTCTGTGATTGCGCTGGAGTTTCGCCCAGGCAAGCCCGATCCTACTCCGATTGAAATTATTAACCAACAAACCAACGAGATGACTCAACAAACGATTGAGTATCAAGCAGGTGAAGATGCCAGTGCTGGCGGCGTTCAAAAGCAACAAGGTGAAAACCGAGGCGGCAATTCTTCTGCTACTGCGCAGCAACAAGCTCAAGCTCAGCAATCTCAAGCTTCATCAGAACAAGAGAATATTAACGATCAAGTTAAGAAGATGGCTGAAAAGCTCAATGAAGAGATTGTTGATGGTGCCATAGAAATTGAATCATTAGGTCAGCAAATTATTATTCGAATTCGTGAAAAAGGCTCCTTTGCTTCGGGATCTGGTTTTCTACAGCCTCGTTTTAAGCCTGTGGTTCGTTCAATTGGTGAGTTATTAAAAGATGTCCCTGGTATTGTCACGGTTTCGGGGCATACTGACGGAATGCATATTAGTAATGAGCTTTATAGCTCTAACTGGGACTTGTCTAGTAAACGTGCTGTTGCTGTCGCCCATGAGCTAGCAAAAGTGAAAGGGTTTGATGAAGCGAGAATGCAAGTGGTTGGTATGGCATCCAACGCCCCGTTAGTACCCAATGACTCTAACCAAAATCGCAGTCGTAATCGTCGAGTGGAAATTGCCATTGAGCAAGGTAAAGCTAAAGAGTCAGATGAAATTGAGGTTATGTCGCCATAGATTTTGCGCCATAGGTTTTTTGTACCATAGTTTTTTAACCAAAGTTTTTAGCGACATACAATGGCTTAATAATAACCTATGGTAGGATTATCATCAGTGGCGTTTTTGTTAAGTTTGTTGTTTTGATTATTGTTTTTATGGTGAGTTATCAAGCCGTTTTAGTATCAGATTAATTCTGTTATTACTGCGGCTTTTTTATTAGCCTGAAGCCTGATAAATCAATAAGCCTGTGCTCAAATCTGGTGATTTATTGTGTTTGGTAAATAGACAATTTTTGTTATAATCCCGCCTTTAATGGCTGGTTGCTTTTCTAGCCATCATTTTTAAGCCTTTTTACATATTAAATTTTGATATATTTTTGTTTTATATCATTGGTTTAGTTTGCTAGTAAGGTAATACCGAAACAGAAGCCCGCGGAAATCCAATGAAGTTTATCGTAAAGCTATACCCAGAAATCATGATGAAAAGTAAAACGGTGAGAATGCGTTTTACTAAAATCCTTGAAACAAACATTCGCAATGTACTTAAAAAAGTTGATGATGATGTAAAAGTGCAACGCCAATGGGATCGTATCATGATCCATGTAGCGAGCGATGAACAAGCAAGAATTGATGCGATTTCAGCTAGATTAGAATGTATCCCTGGTATTGCTCATGTGATTCAAGTTGATGAATACTCATTTGAGTCAATTGATGACATTTACCAGCAAGTTTTGCCTGTATATAAAGATGAACTAGCAGGTAAAACCTTCTGTGTACGTGTTAAGCGAACAGGTAAACATGATTTCAATTCAATTGAAGTCGAACGTTATGTCGGTGGTGGTTTAAACCAGCACACTGACGCTGTTGGCGTGAAGTTAAAAAATCCTGATATGACAGTGAATCTTGAGATTGATCATGAAAAGCTATACATGGTTGTACGTCGTATTGAAGGTCTAGGTGGCTTCCCTATGGCCACTCAAGAAGATGTGTTATCACTTATTTCGGGTGGTTTTGATTCTGGTGTTTCTAGCTATCAGTTTATCAAAAAGGGCGCACGTACACATTACTGTTTCTTTAACTTAGGTGGCGCTCAACATGAGATTGGCGTTAAACAAGTTGCTTACCACTTATGGCAAAAGTATGGAGAATCTCATAAAGTTCGCTTTATTACAGTGCCTTTTGAGCCAGTTGTAGAAGAGATCCTTGAGAAAATCGATAATGGTCAAATGGGCGTTATTTTAAAGCGTGTGATGATGCGTGCGGCCACTAAAATTGCAGAGAAGTACGGTATTCAAGCACTAGTTACAGGTGAAAGTCTCGGTCAAGTTTCAAGTCAAACCTTGACTAACCTCAATGTAATCGACCGTTGCACCGATTTATTGATTCTGCGTCCACTGATCACCATGGATAAGCAAGATATCATTAATGAAAGCCGTAAAATTGGCACAGAAGATTTTGCTAAAGCTATTCCTGAATATTGTGGTGTGATTTCACAGAAACCAACAGTGAAAGCCATTTTATCTAAAATTGAAGCTGAAGAATTGAAGTTTTCAGAAGATCTTGTCGATAGAGTCGTTAATGACGCTGTCGTGATTGATATCAAGCAAATTGCAGAAAAGGTCGAAACAACGGTAAGTGAAACTGAAACAGTCGCTGCAATCGATAATGACGAAGTGGTTATTGATATTCGTGCTCAAGATGAAGAAGAGCAAAATCCGCTAAAAATAGCTGATACAGAAATATTGAAGATCCCTTTCTTCAAACTAGCCACTCAATTTGCAGACTTAAGTAAAGAAAAAACTTACCTATTGTATTGCGATCGTGGTGTGATGAGTAAATTACAAGCTCTGTATTTAACTGAGCAAGGCTACACTAACGTTAAGGTTTACCGTCCTTAATTGATTCGTCGATTCGAATAAACTATGTTAATGCTAAATAGCCATTAGATTAATTCTAGTGGCTATTTTTTTACCTGAAATAGCTGTGAATATTGAATATAAAAAAACCGCATTACCAATAAAATGGTTAATGCGGTTTTTTTGAAACGGTTTTTACAGTAAATTAATCAGCAATACGTGTTTCAGCCGTTTTGATTGTCGCTTTGTCTTCTTTCTCTTCGGTTAGCGTGTTTTTCACGTTAACATCGATGTTGTTTTGCATTTCATTCATGCTTTGCTCAAGTTCAGCATTAATTGATGCTTGAAGGTCGCTGATATCAATTGTGGTATCATTTGCTGTGGCCATAAATGCACATGAAGAGAGTAAAGCAGCTGTTGCTAACGTTGTTAAGTTAAACATAAAGGGTCGCCTCCGAGGTGACAAATCACACTGTCGGACACTCCCTTATTACCTGGTAGAGATTGTCCAACTCACTAAATTTCAATGGTTATAATTTAAACGAACACAGTGTTCTTTACAAACGACAAAAAATAACGATAATCATTAGAAAAACTAATTAAAAAACGAGAGATTGATCACTATGTCGAGAAGATTGCCACCTTTGAATGCAGTCAAAGCATTCGAGGCTGCTGCGAGGCACTTAAGTTTTACTCGAGCGGCAGAAGAGCTATTTGTCACGCAAGCAGCAGTCAGTCACCAGATAAAAGCACTAGAAGATTTTTTGGGCTTAAAACTATTTCGACGCAAAAATCGCTCGCTATTATTGACTGAAGAAGGCCAAAGCTACTTCCTCGATATCAAAGATATTTTTATCCAATTAGGCGAATCTACCGATAGGCTATTAGCCAGAAGCGCGATTGGTTCGTTAACGGTAAGCATGTCTCCAAGCTTTGCAATTCAATGGCTTGTGCCAAGACTTGCAAAGTTTAGTGAGAAAAACCCAGACATTGATGTGCGAATTAAAGCTGTAGATAGCGAGGTCGACTCATTGACTGATGATGTCGATGTCGCGATTTATTATGGTCAAGGTAATTGGCCTGGGCTACGTGCAGATAAACTCCGTAATGAAGTGTTAATTCCTGTTTGTTCACCGCTGTTATTGAGCGGTCCTAAGCCTCTTGAAAAACCCAGCGATTTAAAAAATCACACCTTATTACACGACTCAAGTCGTCAAGATTGGCAGGCTTGGTTTAGACAATGCGGGATTAGTGAAATTAATGTTAATTCTGGCCCTATCTTCAGCCATTCATCATTAGTATTGCAAGCTGCGGCTCATGGTCAAGGTGTGGCATTGGGGTATAGCGTATTGGCAAGGCCTGATATTAAAGCCGGTCGACTTGTGTGTCCGTTCTCGGAAGTATTAGTCAGTAAAGATGCTTATTACCTTGTGTGTCAGCAGAGCCACTCAGAACTCGGAAAAGTGGCAGCTTTCAGAGAATGGATGGTAGATATGTTTGCTGAAGAGTCACGCAGTGAGCTATTAGCTGGTTAGATAAATAAGTCGTTACTTTCTAGAAGTGATTTATTACTTGCTGTGCTTAAGCTGCACGAAACTATGAGGCGTTTAAAGCAAAGTGTTGCTAAGAGGCCTCAACTTACCATTCAACAATTATTCATCAATAAGTGAACCCCAATCAATGACAGATAAGTTGTGCTCTAGTGAAATCAATGGTCAAGCAATAGAATATATTTTACAAGGTGAGCAGAGCAAAACCTTAGTGGTTTTTGCTCATGGTGCTGGCGCTAATATGCATCATGAGTTTATGGAGGCTGTGGCAACTGGACTGAGCCAAACTGGCGTTCAAGTGTTACGTTTTAACTTTTTGTATATGCAAGCCAACATGCAAGATGGCAAACGCAGACCTCCAGATAGGGCGCCAAAACTACTCAATCATTTTCAACAAGTATTGCAGCAAGTAATAGCGCAAAATAAACAGCAAACCTTAGCGGTTGAGAATATTATTTTAATGGGGAAATCTATGGGTGGCAGAATGTCGGCCATATTGATGACACCAGAGTTAGCTGAAATGGCGAAGGTCGAACTTGTACCTGAATTTTCAGAGATCGCTAAATTGATTAAAGGCGTGATTTGCCTTGGTTATCCTTTTGTTCCATTAAAAGGTGGAGAACCTAGATTAGCACCAGTCAATGATTGCACTGTACCGTTATTAGTTATGCAAGGGGAGCGTGACAAATTTGGCGGTAAAGAAGAACTCCCGCAATGGCCTTTAAACAAATCGATTGAAATACAGTGGATTAAGGATGGCGATCATAGTTTTAAACCACGGAAGTCGTCAGGGACCACATTAGAGGCTAATCTGCAAACTTGTATTCAACAATGTCAGCATTTCATTAATGCACATATAAATTGATCATTTAAAGGCAATCATGATGAAAAAAGGTTTACTACTTTTAGCAGCGCTAAATGGTTTTTTAGCCGTTGCGCTTGGCGCATTTGGTGCACACGGATTAAAAAATATTGCCTCACCTGAGTTAATTGCCATTTTTAACTTAGGCGTTGATTATCACTTTTATCATACCTTTGCGATTATCGCTGTTGCGTTTGCAGGCCATTGGATCTCGTCAAAGCTACTTGATTGGGCTGGGTATCTGTTTTTTATCGGCATCTTATTGTTTTCTGGTTCATTGTATCTTTATGCCTTTACTGGGGCTAAGTGGATCGGACCAATAACTCCAATGGGGGGGGGATGCATGTTAATCGGTTGGATATTATTTGCAGTTGCCATTGCTAAGTATCAGAAAGATTAATGAGTTAACCTACTGAAAAGCCATGTGAGTTTATTAAAAGCAGCTGAAACATCGTTTTAGCTGCTTTTTTAGTTTCTGTATTTCTCGTTTCATTTCACACAGAATTATGAATTTTGCGTATAATGCAGCCCAGCAAACTATTTTTAATCACAAGCACTGACGTCATTATTCTAATGGAACGTACAGTCTCGTTATCGACACCAAAGGTTCATCATGAAAAACCTATTTTTATTCTGCCGTGCAGGCTATGAGAAAGATTGCGCAGCAGAAATTCAACAGCGTGCAGCTGAATTGAATATTGGTGGTTTTGTAAAAACCAATACCAATGATGCTTATGTTATTTTCCAAAGCTTTGAAGAAGATGGTGGTGAACAACTCGCAAAAAGAATTGAGCTCAACTCTTTGGTGTTCGCGCGACAAATGTTTGCGGCAAATGATTTACTAAAAGATTTGCCAGAATCAGACCGTGTCTCTCCAATTGTTGCAGCTTTAGCGGAAGTGTCAAAAGCGGGGGAGTTACGTGTTGAAACGCCGGATACTAATGAAGCGAAGGAATTATCGGGTTTTTGTCGTAAGTTTACCGTGCCACTAAGGCAAGGTTTGAAAAAGTCAGGCTCATTGCTTGCTCAAGAAAATGACAAAAGACCCATTATTCACGTTTGTTTTGTTGGACCAGGTCAAGCGTACGTTGGTTACTCACTGACTAATAATAGCTCGCCTCATTTTATGGGGATCCCACGTCTTAAAATGGCGGCTGATGCACCTAGCCGGTCAAGTTTGAAATTAGACGAAGCATTTGGGCACTTCTTAACAAAAGAAGAACAAGAACAGCGCTGTCGCTCAGGTCTTCATTCTGTTGATTTAGGGGCATGTCCTGGCGGTTGGACCTATCAGCTCGTTCGCCGCGGTATGTTTGTCGCCGCTGTTGATAATGGTCCTATGGATCAAAAGTTGATGGATACAGGTCAGGTTCGTCACTACCGTGCTGATGGTTTCCGTTTTGAGCCACCGCGAAAGAACATCTATTGGCTGGTGTGTGACATGGTTGAGAAGCCTTCACGGGTTGCAGAGCTTATGGAAGCATGGGCGATAAATGGTTGGTTTAAAGAAGCTATTTTTAACCTTAAGCTACCAATGAAAAGCCGTTATAAAGAGGTGAGACAAATCCTCGATACCATGGCTGAGATTTTAAAAGAAAACGAAATCGAAGATTTTAAAATCCAATGTAAGCATCTTTATCATGACCGTGATGAAGTGACAGTGCATTTATGGGTTAAACCAAATACACCATGGAACTTTAATTAATCCTTGAAGCGATATTGGCATTGTTTTGTGATGTTTATTGTTTCAGCTATAAAAAAGCCCTTAGTGAATCTCACTAAGGGCTTTTTATTATCAATTTAGCTTAATAATGCAAAGATTAGCCTAAACGGTCAATAACGGCTTGAGTGAAGTCAGTCGTACCGTGTGTACCACCTAAATCGCGAGTCGTACGGTCGCCTTCTTCGATCACTGCAGATACTGCACTGCGGATCATTTCAGCTTTATCAGCCATACCTAGATACTCAAGCATTTGGATAGATGCAAGAATAACTGAAGTTGGGTTTGCTAAGTTTTTACCCGCAATATCAGGTGCACTGCCATGTACGGCTTCAAAAATCGCAGCGTCGCTACCGATGTTAGCACCTGGTGCCATACCTAAACCGCCCACTAAACCTGCACATAAGTCAGATAAAATGTCACCGAATAAGTTAGTTGTTACCAATACATCGAAATTTTCTGGATTCATGACCAACTTCATACATGTTGCATCAACAATCATTTCTTCTGTTTCGATATCTGGGTAACGCTGGCTTACTTCACGCGCCACTTTCAAGAATAAACCTGAAGTCGACTTCATGATGTTTGCTTTGTGAACAATCGTTACTTTTTTACGGTTTTCTTTACGAGCAAGCTCATAAGCGAAAGTGGTAATTTGTTCAGCACCTTGGCGAGTAATGATACTAGTTGCTTCTGCAGTAGCACCATCTTCAGATACTTTTTGGCCTAAACCAGAGTACATACCTTCGGTGTTTTCACGAACGGTGATGATATCAATATTGTCGTAACGTGCTTGAGTACCTTTAAACGAAAGCACTGGACGTACGTTTGCGTATAAGCTGAACTTTTTACGCAAGCTAACATTGATAGAAGTAAAGCCTTCACCCACTGGAGTGGTTAATGGACCTTTAAGAGTGATACGGTTTTTTTCAATAAGGTCTAAGGTACGCTGAGGTACTAATTCACCTTGTTTTTCTAAAGCGGCTAAACCGGCGTCTGCAAATTCATATTCAAAGTCGCAACCAGCTTTGTCGAGAATCTTTAAAGCGGAATCGATAATGCTTGGTCCAATCCCGTCACCTGGGATTACGGTTATAGTACGTTTTGGCATGGATAGTCCTTCCACCTAGTAGTTACTGCATTTCTCTGTTCACGTTAACAAGCTTGTAACAGAACGATTTACTAACGTTTTAATGCGCCGCATTTTAACGAATTTAGAATTTTTTTTACAGGATTTAGTGAGTTTAATCACATATTTTTTGTATTTTTTAAGTTAATCCTCAGCTGATTGCTTTAATATATTCACAATAGCGTAAATTTAAGATTCAATTAGCGTCATAAATACACTTTACATGTTGCAAAAAGGTTGGCGCGGCAATGATTTTACCTGAGTAGCTTAGGTAGATAAGAATATTTTTACAGACGACTTTGGTCTAACAGGTTAAAAATGCACCAGTAAATAGCTGGATGGTTTACCTCAACATCACTCAAGTCGATTAAATGTTAGCTCGTATTCATTGCGTATGTGTCAAAGCGCTTGATTGAATAAAGATCCATTTGTTTAATTGCTCGATAATAATAACTCACGAGGATGACTTTGAAGTTACATACATTTCTACCACTGACGTTACTCGCCGCGTCCGTTGCAGTAAACGCTGCGCAGCAGCCAAAAACGTTAAGCTTAAATGACATCATGCATTTTGAAACCCTACAACAGCCAGTTATTTCTGATAATGGTCGTGTTATTGCGGTTGAAGCGATGCCTGATAGAGGCGACAGTCGCGCCTTAGTGAATATTGCCGCGACTCAAAAACAGTACGTTATTGATGGTGGTTCGGCACTTCAGCTTAATAGCCAAGGCTCTTTTGCAATAGCGAAAATTGAGCCGAGTTTATTATCTGCAGAGACCCTCAAAAAGTCTGAGCTTCATAGTGGTTTGGTATTGCTAAATACCAGCACTGGAGAACAACAGCAGTTTGAAAAGGTAAAACACGCAGAATTTAGCCCTAATGGTGAGTTTGTCGCGATATGGTTTGAAGCTGAAGAATCCGAAGAGGCTGATAAGGAGGCGGATAAAGACGATAAAGCCAAAGTTGATGAGAAAGACACTGGCAGTAAAATCAAACTTATTCATCTAGCTGATAATAATGCTCATGAGTTTGAGCATGTGACACAGTTTGCTTTTGACAGAGTCGGTAAAAACTTTGTTGTTGCGAGCAACGATATCAATAATCAGCGCCACACCATTAAAAAAGTTAATTTAATCAATAATACCTTAAACCAACTACACCAAAGCCAAACTCAACAATTTGGAGAGTTAAGCGTATCTGACGACGGATTATGGCTTGCGTTTACCAGTGGTGATGCCGCCGTTAAGCGAGATGAACGTGAGTATCAGTTATCTATTATTGATTTGAAAAATAGCCAGGTTAAGCCAACGCCTACAACGGATGAATGGACACTTAATCAATATTCAAAAATCTTCTTCTCAGAAGATAGTTTGCGGTTATTTGTAGGTCGAGTTCCACAGGTTGATAAAGTGGTTTCTTTACCTGAAATAAAACAGCAAGCTGATTTGTTTGATACTGAAGTCGTAACCGGCTTACGAAACCTGAAAGTATGGCACGGGGATGATCCTAAAATTAAGCCCCATGAAGTCAAACAATACAGTAAAGAATTACAACGTACTTACTTAGCTGTTCTTCACGTCAATGCCAACCGTATTGTGCAACTAGCAGATAAAGATGTACCAAATGTGCAATATGGTGAGCAAAAACGATATCTATTGGCCACATCAGATGTGCCTTATCAAAAAATGATCACTTGGGCTGGTTTTTATCAAGATGTGTATTTAGTGGACTTAAATACAGGCCGAAAGCAGCAGCTTTTAACCCAGCACCCAACGAATGAAATGCCGACGCTATCACCTAATGCGAGATTTGTGGCTTATTATCAGCAAGGTCAACTCTTTCTCTATGACATTGCAGGAGTAAGAAGGCATACCATCTCTAAAGACATTAGCGTGAGCTTTGCCAATGAAGATCATGACTACCCAGGTAATGCACCGAGTTATGGCTTTGGCCCTTGGTTAGCTGATGGTTCAGGTATTATTGCTTACGACAAGTATGATGCTTGGCAATTTAGCAGTGCATCATTCGATGGCTTTATGCTGACGGCCGGTGAGGGGCGTAAAACCAGTACGCAAATGAGAATTGAAGGGTTGTATGAAGACAAGAATGTCCCAGCAACGATAGCACAGCAGCAAACGGTGTTGGTGCATGGTTACAACGAAAAAACCAAAGCGGATAGCTTATACAGTGCCGTTGTAGGTGTGCCTGGGTTAACAACCTTGATGGAAACCGATGCGAAAGTGAAAGTGCTAGCAAAAAGTAAAAATGCTGACACTATCGTGTATTCAAAAGAGCGTTATGATCTTTATCCTGACCTTTACACCGCTGACATTGCAGCACCGCAAGATGGTGTTAAGCAAACGGCGTTAGATAAACAGCGAGATGATTTTAATTGGGCCAGTGCCGAGCTAGTGCAATGGCGTGATGCAGATGGCCGATTAACTGACGGTGTATTGATCAAGCCGACTAATTATCAAGAAGGTAAACAGTATCCTGTTATGGTGTATTTCTATCGCTTTATGAGCGACCGATTACATTCATTCCCGCATATGGCTATTAATCATCGTCCTAACTTCGCTTGGTACGCTGACAATGGTTATGCGATTTTCTTACCGGACATTCGGTTTGAAGTTGGTTATCCAGGTGCATCAGCGGTTAAAGGGTTAACTTCTGGTGTGCAAAAGTTAATTGATATGGGCATTGCAGATCCTGATGCTGTCGGTATTCAAGGACACTCATGGGGTGGTTATCAAACTGCATTTGCGGTTACCCAAACCAATATCTTTAAAGCAGCTGTAACGGGGGCCCCTGTGTCTAATATGACGAGTGCATACAGTGGTATTCGTCATGGTTCTGGTTTAGCTCGACAGTTCCAGTATGAAACAGGCCAAAGTCGAATTGGAGAAAGTTTATTTAACTCCCCACAAAAATATATTGAGAATTCACCAGTATTTTATGCTGAACGTATTCAGACACCAATGATGATCATGTTTGGTGATAAAGATGATGCGGTGCCATGGGAGCAAGGCGTTGAGTTATACCTTGCAATGCGACGCACTGGTAAGGATGTGGTGTTTTTACAATATGAAGACGAGCCGCATCATTTGAAGAAATATCCGAATAAACTCGACTATACAATCAGAATGAAGCAGTACTTTGACCATTATCTTAAAGGTGCTAAAGCCCCTGAATGGTTAGAGAAAGGTGAGGCTTATAAAGAGTATCAATAACAGTTAAATAGACTTAATTATGATTAATAAAAATGCCACATTATGTGGCATTTTTTATGGCTAAAGTAACCTTGCACACGATTGTGGCTCAATAGGCTGACAGTCGAATTCTCGTTTTAAAACTGAGATGTTAGGGGCAATTATCAGTTTACTTTTCACCTTCTGATAAAGGGGTCTTATGGTCATCAGAATCTGTTTCGGCGACTGCAGGGGGAGAAGCTGGGATGACATTATTTAAAATGGGAATTTGTAAAAACTGATCGTAAGTCTCTTGTCCCCACGCAATCAATTTTCCATCTTTAAATAACAATGGCGTGCACTCATCTTTAGTAGTGATGCCGTCAGATTTAACATGATGGGTTCGATAAAACATGATCTGAAAGTTAGCGTTGTCAGTTGCTTTCGCTTCGGTAAAGTCCGCTCGACCCATTAATTTTCTAATGTTCTCAATAGGCTGGCCTATATTGATTTCACTGAGCATATTGTGATTAAACTCTTGTCTTTCTTGCCAACTTCTATCTTCTGGTTTCGGTTCATAAACCATCACAACGGCAATTGCGAAGACGATGTAGGCAATGAACATGGAGGCGATGATAAAGGACATTTTTGAATTCATTTGCTTAGGTATTCCTTTCGCTATTGCTAATGACTCTGAATTGTTTGAGATTGATATTGAGGGGCATATGACATTGTAGTTGGGCTAACTTGTAACTCACTCTCGCCATGTCTTTACCATCAATGAGCTTTTGCGCTTGTTTTGCACCTAAGTTATCAATGGACTTGTATAGGTTTGCTAAGCTTCTGAACTTATTTAATAAATCGGCTGCTGACTTCGGCCCAATACCTGCTATCCCTGGTACTTTATTGCCGCTGTCTCCAGCTAGCGCGATAAAATCAAGTATCTGACTTTGTTGTACAGCAAGCTTTTTTTCGTATTCAGTTAAATCGAAATGTTGCTGTTTGAAGTGATCCCATATGACGATATTGTCATCAATGATTTGGCTGAAACCTTTATCAGTAGAGACGATAATTGCTTTACCTTTATTTTCAGTGATTTTAGTCGCTAGGGTAGCGATGACATCATCTGCTTCTGAGACGGCGTCATGAGAATGTATATGTGCTTCAGAAAGCGCCGCTTTAATATCGGCTAATCCCGATTTTAAAGGCGTAGGCATCGGCTTACGTCCTTTTTTATAATCAGGGTATAACTGTTTTCGCCAAGATTCTTCATCACCATCCCAGACGACAATCGCATGGGTGGGCTCATGGTGAACTAACAGTTTTTTGGCAGCGGCTAACGTACGTTCTTTGACGCTGGCAATATCATTTTCATCTGGTAGTACTGCATGAATACGTCTAACAAGGTTCAGACCATCAATGATCAACAGTTTGTTCATGTTTATTTTCGTCGCTGGTGGTAAGGCTCAAGTGAGCCCACGTTAGATTGAATAGTTTTAGCTCACCATATAGGTGATTAAATTCAGTTTTAATTTATGATGACTAATCATATAGCTATTTAACGTTTTGTTAAACAATCACCACCATTAAAGCGACAGATATTGACTGAACCCTATTGGGATTCCGTTTCATTTTCCGTTTTATTCATTATGCGATAGCAAGGCACGTATGCACTGCCTGGTAATTTCATTCGTTGCTGGATAACAAATGCATTGAGCAGTTTATCCATCATCATCATTAATTGTTTGTCACCGCGGATCTCAAAGGGGCCTCGCTCTTCAATGAGCTTTATGGTGTCTCCTTTCACATTGCCAGCGACTATCCCTGAAAAAGCACGTCGAAGGGTTGCTGCTAGCTCGGCCTTATTAGGCTGGAAATATAAATGCAGGTTTTGCATCACTTCATGGGTCGGATCGAATGGTAGCTGAAACTCGGGCTCTATTTTTAAAGACCATTGATATTGATATGCATCGCCCAATTCTTTACGGCTGTTTTTAACGGCTTGCATACCTTGTTTCATGATTTGTCCTACTTTGACGGGATCATCGATAATGATTTGGTATTTAGCTTGAGCGTCAGGCCCTAAAGTGGCTCCAATAAACGCATCGATCTCGGTAAAGTAATCGGCACTCTCAATGGGACCTGTGAGTATCAAAGGGAAGGGTAAGGATTGGTTAGCATTGTTAAGTAAGATACCTAAAATATAAAGCAGTTCTTCGGCTGTACCCGCACCACCAGGGAAGATAACAATACCATGGCCTAGCCTCACAAAGGCTTCTAAGCGTTTTTCGATGTCGGGTAAAATCACTAGCTCATTAACAATTTGATTTGGCGGCTCTGCGGCGATGATACTTGGCTCAGTTAAGCCAATATAACGAGCGTTATTAACCCTTTGCTTAGCATGACCAATGGCTGCTCCCTTCATTGGTCCTTCCATTGCTCCAGGGCCGCAACCTGTACAAATGTCGAGTCCACGCAGCCCAAGTTCATAGCCCACTTCACGGGTATATTGATATTCAATAGGATTGATACTATGGCCTCCCCAACAAACGACGACATTAGGATCTTTCATCGGTGAGATGACTCTTGCGTTGCGTAAAATATCGAACACAACATTGGTAATATGGCTCGCATTAGTAAGATTGATGTGTTTGAGATTGTCGTATTTATTGTCGATATAGACGATGTCTCGAAGAACGGCGAAAAGATGCTCTTGAATTCCTGCGATAATCTCGCCATCAACAAAGGCTTGCTCTGGCGGATTAATCAATTCAATTAATAAGCCTCGTTCGCGCTGGAGTACATTGATGTCAAAATTGGTGTATTTATCAAATAGGGCCTCAGAATTATCACTTTGTAATCCTGAGGCAAGCACTGCAAGGGCGCAGTTTCGAAGTAGTTGGTATAAATCACTCTTAGCGCTTTGTTTGAGTCGATTAACTTCCATTTGTGAAAGTTGATCTAAACTTCCGCGAGGGCTTATTTTTACTATCATATGCAACTCCTCTTGAGATGAGTTGCATCGAAGGTTAGATATCGATTACGACTCTATCTCTGCCATTGTGTTTGGCTTTGTATAGGGCTGCATCGGCACGTTCAAAGGTTTCTTCGATACGTTCATTTTCCATTACTTGTGCAGCACCTATTGATAATGTAACTGTAATTCGCTGATTTTTAAATTTAAATGGAATGTTCTTAATTTTCTCTCTGACACGATTTAATAATAAACCAATATTGTCTTCATTGACTTCTGGAAGTAATAAAACAAATTCTTCACCGCCGTATCGTGCGACAAACTCGCTTTCTCGCAATGAGTTTTTTAGCGCCATCGCAATGACTTGCAATGTTTTATCACCGGTGCTGTGACCAAAGTTATCATTGACTGATTTAAAGTAATCTATGTCAGTAACAGCAACCCAAAGCGGTGCATTAAAACGCTTATGGTTGCGATATTCTTGCTCCATTCTATCCTCAAGTGCGGTTCTGTTAGGCAATTGTGTTAATGGATCAAGTAAATTAAGTTTTTGATGTTCAAATAGTTTTTCTTTATAACTATTTGCTTCTTTGGTAATACTGGTTAATTCTTTTCGCATTGACTCAATGGATTTTCTGAGCAGTGTTTGCTCTCTGTTTTCCAATGCTTCTTTACGGCTTAGCGCATCTTTAAGCGAAGATAATTGAATTGTCAGCGCTGTCTTTAATGCGTTTAAATCATCTGACTCAATTAAAATGCCATCGGCATTGTCGACACGTAAGTTAATCTCTTTGTTCAGCTGGCTTTTTATTTGCTGTGAACGTTCATTGTTATTAGCCGTGTTACTTACCACATCTCTAACGACACTAATGGCATCATTTAAAGCATATAAAAAGTCTTGGGATGCTGTTTTTTCACGTGCGATGTTATTGAGTAAAAGGCTTAATATTGTTTGATACGACTCAAGCAGGGTATTGAGTTTAATATCACCCATTAATACTTCTTTCATGACCAAAATTTGATCACGCTGTTCTTTTCTAAATTCTATCTCAGAAATTTTTTGGGCTAGTTCTTTGGCTAAAATAAGGTGCTGAGGCAAAATAACGTGTTCATCAGTACCTGCAAATTGCTTTTGTAAAATATGCTCGTAAAAGCCGATGACTTGTTCAACTTTAGGGATGTACTCCCAAATGGTATGAATCGGTTTATTGAGATCTTTTTTGAAGTAATTAATTTCTTTTTTAATTTCTTCTGGGGCGGAGTCTACACGTTGAATTTGGCTGATAACTCGAGAAAGGCTGGTACGGCTTTCTTCAAGTTGAGTCATTGTATGATTGTATTGGCCTTTTAATAGGCGCTCAATTTCAACGAGCTCAGGCAAGGCCTCATCAATTTGATCATAACCTTGTAAATGATGTCTTAGCTTGGCTAATCGATTATCAAGTTCTAGATTTTGACCTTTACAGGCAAGGCTTAAATGACCTAAAAATTGAATTAGGGTGCGTAATTTTTCATTACGATCCTCATGGATTTCTTCAAGCGCCAACTTGGCAGAGTTTAGTTTCTGTTTCAAAAGTGAAACTTGTGACACTGCCGTCGAAGAATCTTTCATGCTTATGAGCTTCCTAAATCAATCAAATAACTAACAACATCAATCACCTATTTGATTGATTAGTGACGTTTATAATACTGTATTTGGTATTTTTATAGAAATAATATTAATAACTATATACCTATATCGGCCGCTGTGGACGAAAGATTAATGATGTTTGTGTTTATTGGTTAATTTGTAGGCCATTTTATCTCAGCGATAGGCCTATTACTTTCAGCTCTGATAATGCCTCTTTGCAATGCATGAGTAAGGTTTAAATATAAAGGTTTGAAAAAGATGGCCGCTGGAGCAAAGTTTAGTGTGCGTATACTGACGTAAGTACTACCTTTATCAATGGTTTTTGCTGCTGCAAGGGCATATTGTACCGTTTCAAATTGAAGGTCGTTGGTAAGGCGTAAATCAGGGTTTGCCAATAAAGGGAGATTAATATGACCCATGATGCATTCGAGGGGGTCATGTTTTACTACAGAGTAATTAGGAATATTGGCATTGATTGCTAAATCTTGCGAAGCCAAGCTTGCCTCAATCTTTTTGAGTGTTTCATTAGCTGTGAATGTTTCTTTGAAGCAAAAAGCAAATTCGCCTGGCTTAATGACATAAACACATGCTGGAAGGTCTTTCTCAAATTGCTGGATTAAGCTTTCTGTAATTAATTTTGATTCCGATAGCCCAAAGTCAATATCTAAATCGGTAAGTGCTTTGATGTTAACTAAGGCAACAGTTTTAGGCGATGTGCCAGTGGACATGCAGTCAAGCATCCCTCTGTAGCCCTTTACTTCGGTGAGTGGGTCTTGAATGACTTTGGCGGTTAATGACTGTTGTTTTTGTTTTAATGTATTAATTCTTTTTAAGCTATATAACCACACAAACGACAAAATAAAGATAGCGGCAAGTAGAATGATAATCGCCATTTGCTGATCTTTACTGCTCTTGATATAGCCATTTAACTTGTTTTGATAAACGTTTATTTCAAATTTGAGCTTTTCTTCATTCAGGTTAGAGTTTACCGCTTCATCCACAATATTTTCTTGCTGTTCATTATCTATCGCTACAAGCTTATCCATCATTTCAAGCGCTGAGGAATCATCTTTTATCCCGCGGTAAGCTTTGGAAAGAAAAGAAAGGGCCTCTTTTTGCGCATCAATAAGTTGCTTCTCTTCTGCAATGACTAGCGCGGCCTTGGCATGAGTAATCGTTTCTTCCCATAAGGCTTGTTTTGACATCACTTCAGCAAACAGCAACTCGTTGTATACCAAATAATGCATGACTCTACGGCTTTTAAAAATCTCGTTGGCCATTTTCAAATAACTGACAGAAGACGGGTAGTTGTTTAGATACATGTACGCTTCGCCAATATTATGGAAATTTAGCCCTTGGCTAATAACCTGATTATTTTTTTTATCGAGCTGTTGTGCATTTAAATAATAATCAATGGCTTTATTCCATTGTTTTTGGTTGCCGTAGACCATGGCGATGACTGTCATGGCATTAGACTGTAAGGCTTCATGTCCTAATTCCTGAAAGCTAATGGCAGCTTCATTTGCATTTTTTAATGCTTCATCCCATTGGCCTAAATCTCGATAAGCCCTTGAAAGCTGAAATTGAGCGTGAGCTTGAATTACTGGGTAATTCAATCGATTGGAAATTCGATAGGCTTCGCTATGATGCTGCAGCGCTTTCGCTAGCTGGTTTTTACCAGTGTAATATTTACCAATAGCGGTTTCAGATTGGGCAATAAAATAGTCATTTCGCAGCTGGTAAGCAATTTCTCGATAACTTTTATAGTGATATAGGGCTTGGGTATCTTGCTTTAATATGGCGTGAAGGCTACTTAAACCGCCATGTAAAACAAATTGTAAGGTGAGGCTGTGCTCATCACGTATTGAAGCAATTTTCTTCAAAGCTTCTTTAAATAAAATAATGGATTGTTTGTACTGTTGATCTTCAATACCGCGAAACCTTGCTTCAAGTAGCAATATCATCGCTTCTTGCATTGGGGTTACTGCAATTGATTCTAATTGTTGAGTCAATAAACGAGAGTTTTCAGTTTTATTTGGTGTTCTGACAACCGTTTCCATATACAGACGAGCCAAAGTTTCGAGGTCTGCTTGTAATTCATCTGGCGTATATTTGAGTTCTTTTGCTATTAACTCAAATTCTTGGCGGTTATTGAATGAAAGCGGAAATTGTGTTCGAACTAATAGTTGGTCAAATAGCGCTTGCGGTGTTTCATTGAATTCAATTTCACGTTCTTGTGGATCGATTGCTAATGCCGGAATTGAAATTATTAATAAAATAAAGGCCAAGCAGTTTGGTATCAATTTTCGCATGTAAGAACAGTGACCTTATTATTTTGTAAGCTTTTGTTGGAAGTGGGTGAGCCTACAATAAGCTCTTGTTATAATGCCACCTCATTTAATGTAATATTTATTACAACAAATCTATATGATGTTGAAAACGCTTAACTACAGCGTGTAAAAATATAACAAGAATAATAACAGAAGGAATCGATAGTGAAAGTCTCAAAACTGGCTATTTTTACCGCAGGGATATTTTTTTCAGCTGCTACCCTGGCTGAAGTGCAATATCAGATTGATCTCACTCAACCACAACATCACCTTGCAAAAGTGAATGTGACCTTTCCCGAGTCATCTGCAGATACGCTTACAGTAAATTTACCGGTTTGGCGTACTGGTAAATATGCAGTGCTTCCACTTGCAGATGGTGTGCGTTTGTTTAAGGCGACAGATGACGATGGTAATGCACTAAATTGGCAGAGAACTGCAACAGGTGAGTGGACGATTGAGCTACAAGAGCCGACTGAGGTCAATGTGAGTTATCAGCTTTACGCTAATGATTTAGGAACTCGTGTTCGCCATATTGATGAATCCCATGCTTATTTAGATGCCAGTGGCGTATTTATGTATAGCCCCGAGTTTCGCCAAGATAAGGTGAATGTTTCTATGGCGGTGCCTAAAGGCTGGCAAAGTTATTCAGGAATGGAATCAGGACGTAGTAAGCACTCTTTTGTTGCTGATAATTATGATGTATTGATCGATTCTCCAATCGAAACTGGAGTAAACACACACTACAGCTTTGAAGCTGATGGACGTGATTATGAAGTGGTTTTTTGGGGGGAAGGTAACTATGACGCTGAACAGATCGTTACAGACCTAACAAAAATCAGTAGCACAGCGGAAGTCATATGGGATGATTATCCTTTTGAACGTTACGTCTACATGATCCACGCTACCAGTGGCGCACGTGGTGCTACTGAGCACTTAAATTCGACCATTATTCAACTGCCAAGGTTTAACTTTCGTGAGCGAAAGGATTACCTTCGCTTCATTAGTACAGCATCACATGAGTTTATCCATACATGGAATGTGAAAGCCTACCGTCCTGAAGGGTTAGTACCTTACGACTATCAAAAGGCAAGCATGACTGAGTTATTGTGGATGGCCGAAGGCTCAACCAGTTATTTCCAAAATCAATTATTGCTTCGTGCTGACGTTATTACGCCAAAAGAGTTTTTTGCTGATTTAGCAAAACGTATTGATAGAAATCTCAACAAACCTGGGCGGGAAATTCAATCTGTTGCTGAAGCTAGCTTGAATGAATGGACTAATACAGGTGGCGATTATGCCATTAACCATGGTGTTAATATTTATTCTGAAGGTTATTTAGCTTCTTTATCTTTAGATTTTAACCTGTTAGCAGACACTGAGCTTGCTCATTCTTATCGTGATGTTCATCGTAAGTTATATCAAGACTTCAAGTTACCTAAAGGGTATAACGTTGATGATGTGAAAAACATATTAGCAACGCTTTCTGGCAAAGATTATCAACCTTGGTGGCAATCACATATTACATCACCATTTAGTTTAGAGTTTGACTCATTACTGGCTCAAGCTGGATTGGTCTTATCTTATGGCGACAGTGAAAAAGCGACCGTTTACAGCGGTCTTACATTAACTGGTCAGCATAACGATCTCACGCTTGCTCATGTGACACGTAACAGCCCTGCATGGCTGGCGGGTATTGTGGCGGGCAATGAAGTTATTGCGGTTAATGGATTAAAAGTGACTGCATCTGGGTTCAAAAAGCGTTTAGAAGACTTTAACGCAGGTGACGAAATTGAACTGACTATTTTTAATAATGATAAGTTAACTCAAGTTTCACTGACACTAGAAGAGCAACCTAAAGGTGACTTAGCGATTGAAGGTGTGTCTAATCCGACTAATGCGCAAAAAGCATTCTTAAAAGCTTGGCTTGGTATTGATTGGCCATTTGATGATGCAGGTAAATTCATCTAGTTATTAATTGTTAAAAGCCCTCAATGCAAATGCGTTGAGGGCTTTTTTATGTATCAATAATTTTAACCGCTGCTTGTTATCCAAGCAGGGGAAGTCATTTAGATATTCTCTTCTATTGGGCCTAATGCTTGTTGTAATGCATTGATAAAGGCAACAAGCTCTCCGCCCATTAGTGCGAAGTCAGCATCTAATTTGGCTAAAGGATCTTCCGTGCCAACATCATCAGTTGCCGCTCTGAATTCTTCTGAGAATTTAAGACGCTTCACGCTGGCGTCTGATTGCAATAAAAATGCGATAGATTGGCCAAAATGTAGCGCTAACTTGTGCACCTGCTTACCTGTAGCAAGGTGTGCTAGCACTTCATCTTCTTGCAGTACCTGCTGTTTAAAGCGCACGATACCACCTTCATCTGAATCTGACTTAAGTTCTGCTTCATCTTGCATTTCAAATGGCTGTGGCGATGAACCATTGCGTAACCATTCAGTTAATGTGGTTTCAATTGGCGTAGTAAAGTGAAGTGGTATAACTGGTAAGCTACCGAGCGCTTTACGTAATAATGCGAGTAATTCTTCAGCTTTTGCTGCACTTGAGCTATCAACCAGAATCATCTCAAGTTCTGGCATGATTAACGCGTGAGTTTGACTGCGACGAGAAAATGCCCGAGGCAGAAGCGTCATAGTGATCTCTTCTTTCATCGCATCTTTTTCTTTCTTGGTGACTTTGCGACTTTCTTGATCTTCTATTAATGCCACTTTTTCATCTAAAGCTTCTTTAATCACCTGACCTGGTAGAATCTTTTCTTCTTTGGTCACACAAATGAGGTGGCGATTTTCAGCACTGTGCACCAATGCATGGCCTTGTTTACCTAACGCTTTTGAAAATCCAAATTTACTGATGTCTTGGCTAGAACATGGCGAGAAAGTGAAATCAGCTAATGCTGTTTCTAGTGCCTCGGTATCGGTAGTGAAAGGTTTATTGAAACGATAAAGGGTGAGATTTTTAAACCACATAAAAAGACACTCATCAAAAATTAAAAATGCAGTTTACGGGATCCATGCGCTGGGGTAAACCATCAAAATACTGCAGCTTGATTGTTTCATATTCAGAATTCATTAAACTGTAATATTTCATAATTTCTAATTAAAACCATTAAAAATCAGCAGTTTGTTTGTTCTTTGCTTTTACTGAATTAGCTTTAGCTTAATAAACTCGGCTTTTTGAAATATTTCTGCAACAAAAGGCGTGCACTATTCGCATCGTTCCCAAGCTATTAGGCAGCAAATATCTGCTTGTTCCAACCTGATAGCAGCACAAAAAATGGTGTAAAACACCAAAAAATATGTCTAAAGGATGAAATGATGAATGCTTTTTATAAAACGTTAGTTGCTTCTGCTATTGCCACTGCTACGCTTTCAACTGCCCATGCAGCAGAACCTCTAGAAGTATATGGTAAGTTGAATGTGTCAGTTCAGTCGAATGACGAAGGTGACGGTTCAGTAACTGAAATTCAAAGTAATGCATCACGTTTCGGTGTAAAAGGCGGATTTGAATTAAGTGAGTCTTTAGAAGCGTTTTACACTATCGAATACCAAGTTGATACTGGCAATGCTAGTTCAGATAACTTCACTGCTCGTAACCAGTTTGTTGGTTTAAAAGGTAACTTTGGTTCTTTCGCTGTGGGTCGTAACGACACTATGCTGAAAAAGTCACAAGGTAAAGTTGACCTATTTAACGATTACTCAGGCGATTTAAAAGCACTTTTCAAAGGTGAAAACCGTCTAGCGCAAACTGCAACTTACTTAACGCCAAAGTTTGGTGATTTTCAAGTTGGTGTAACTTACGCTGCTGAAGGTGATAGCAAGCAAGAAGAAAGTGATGGTTTCAGTATTGCGGCTATGTACGGTGATTCTGGTCTAAAGAAAAGCCCAGTTTATGCTGCAATTGCTTACGACTCTGAAGTTGCGGGTTACGACATCGTTCGTGGTACTGTTCAAGGTAAAATCGCTGGTTTTGTATTAGGCGGTATGTACCAGCAAGAAGAAAAAGTTGATAGCGGTTCAAGCATCGATGGTTACTTACTAAGTGCAGCTTACAAAATTAAAGAAGTAACGTTAAAAGCACAATACCAAGACATGGAAGACAAAGGTGATTCATGGTCAATTGGTGCAGATTACTCGTTAGGTAAGCCTACAAAACTATTCGCTTTCTACACTGATCGTACTTCAATGGGCACAGTAGAAGAAGACAATGGTGACATCATCGATATCTCTATCGATGAAAGCTACTTCGCTGTAGGTATTGAACACAAGTTCTAAATTAAGCATTTAATCAATGCTTCAGCTAGATTCTTGATAATAAAGGAGGCGTTAGTCTCCTTTATTTTTTATTGCAGCAATAGTGAGTTAGCTCTCTATACGTTGCACTGTTAACAAGTTAGATTGAAAAGAATGATAGATTTATGACAAAAATATGATTTTATAGCTTTTTTGAGTGCTAAGATCATATTTCTGTAATAAAACTGACCAATAATACTCAAGCGGCTTACTAAACACAGAAAAGATTATGACAGCTAAGATTTTAATTGTAGAAGATGAGTCAGCCATTCGTGAGATGCTGACCTTTGTTATGGAACAACATGGTTTTACCACATCTGCTGCTGAAGACTTTGATTCAGCCGTTGAGCTATTGCAAGAGCCTTACCCGGACCTCATCCTGTTGGATTGGATGTTCCCTGGCGGCAGTGGCATACAATTGGCTAAACGCTTAAAGCAAGATGAATTTACACGTCAAATTCCTATCATCATGCTCACTGCTCGCGGTGAAGAAGAAGATAAGGTAAAAGGCTTAGAAGTGGGAGCTGATGATTACATCACTAAACCTTTCTCTCCTAAAGAGCTTGTGGCACGTATTAAAGCCGTTTTACGTCGTAGTGCACCTACGCGTCTAGAAGAAACCATTGATGTGCAAGGATTGTTACTGGATCCTGTCAGTCATCGCGTTTCGGTAGGCGAGTCGGTTCTAGACATGGGGCCAACCGAGTTTAGATTGCTGCACTTCTTTATGACTCACCCAGAGCGTGTCTATAGCCGTGAACAGTTATTAGATAATGTGTGGGGCACGAATGTTTATGTAGAAGACAGAACTGTTGATGTACATATTCGTCGTTTACGTAAAGCGGTTGAAGACTCTGGGCATGATAAGTTAATTCAAACCGTACGTGGTGCTGGTTACCGTTTTTCGACCAGAATGTAATATTTAAAGCCGCAGATAAAAAACTACTGCAGTAGATTGTATTGAGTAACGACATAAGGAGTATGTTGTTGTATTTTACAATCTCTCAGTGGTTTTTTAACAATTAGTCGTGGTCAGAGATTTCATTTTACGCTATCTTGTGAGCCAATATTTACCTACCAACAATTAGGTAATAATCCACAAACTGGATTATTTACATTAATTTTAGGCTACTTATGTTTCGATCTTATTCAGGATCTCGCTTGCTATTACGGCTCCTCGGAATTGAGCTTGTATTCGCCCTTATCGGCTTATTGATAAATCAAGTCGCACTCACCCTTATTATCGGCAGTATTCTTTTATTAGGATGGCATTACCGACAAATTAGTCGTCTTAATTTTTGGCTGTGGAAAGACAGAAAATTAACGCCTCCTCAAGGGACGGGTAGCTGGGAAGGTATTTTCAATGGTATCTATCGCTTACAAGGTAAAAACCGTCGTAGAGTCGGCCAACTCGCCTCTTTATTGAGCCGCTTTAGACAAGGTGCAGAAGCACTGCCTGATGCTGCAGTTGTACTAGATTCCGAGTTGAATATTCTATGGTGTAACAAGCTTGCTCAACTGATTTTAGGGTTTGTTTGGCCGCAAGATAATGGTCAAAGAATTGATAATTTAATCCGTCACCCTGATTTTTCTGAATACCTTAAAAAAGGTGAATTTAATGAGCCGCTTGAATTGGCATCTCCAGTGTCAGAGCAGCGTTTATTAGAAATCCGCTTAATGAGTTACGGCGACAGGCAATTATTATTAATCGCTCGCGATGTCACACGAATTAATCAATTAGAAGGGATGCGAAAAGAGTTTGTGGCGAATGTATCCCATGAACTTAAAACACCGCTAACAGTGCTTCAAGGCTATTTAGAAATCATGCAAAGCATGGAAGAGCCAGACAGCATGAACCATAAACCATTGAATCTGATGCAACAACAAACAAGACGTATGCAATCAATGGTCGAGCAATTGTTAGCTTTGTCTCGTATCGAAGATGGTGCCGATATTGATTTGGAAAAAACCATCAATATGAGAGCGATGTTAGATATCTTAAAAGATGAAGCCTCAGCGCTAGCCCTTGATCAATATGATTTATCTTTTTATTGCGAAGACGGCTTAGATTGCCACGGTAACGAGTTACAATTACGTAGCGCGTGCACAAATTTAATCTCTAATGCGATTCGTTATACCGAGCCTGGTGGTAAGGTGACTGTGCGCTGGGAAATGGTACCAGCAGGCGCCCAATTTAGTGTGACTGATACAGGTCTTGGTATTGCTCCACAGCATATTAATCGTTTAACCGAACGCTTTTATCGTGTGGATAATGCACGTTCAAGTAAGACGGGCGGTAGTGGGCTAGGCCTAGCTATTGTAAAGCATGCTTTAAGCCATCATTACAGTGAGTTAACTATTACTAGTGAGCTTGATAAAGGCAGTTGTTTTAGTTTTATTATCCCCATAAACTTGGTTGTAAAAAACAACACAAGTAATTAATTGCTAGTATTACTTCATTTAATAAAGCCAACTCATGTCAATACGAGTTGGCTTTTTAATTTATAGGCTAATCGTTTTAATTGCCTGTGATTAGGCTGCTTGTGATGCAGTTAACATCCCCGCTCAGAGTAAGTCGTAAAGTATCACGCAATTAATTAACATGCTCTACAATATGTATCAAGGCGCTTTCTCTGTGACGCTTTCGCTCAGCTGTTTTGGCTGAACCTCATTTAATTACTTTTGTTTCGGAATTATGTTTAATTACTCAGTTAAATCTCAATCGGTGTTATTGGCCAGTGTTTTACTTTCAGGTGTTAGTTTTACTGCTAATGCCAACAACGATGTTAGCACTGTGGTACAACAACAGACTAAGCCTTCTCACTGGAGTGGTTTACCCTTATTGTCTGATAAAGCGACTGAGCGAGGCTATGAGTTACCTATCCCCGTAGGCGTGAGCCTTTTTTATAACAACATTGATGCCGACTACATCGCTGTTAATGACTTTGAGGTTCAAGTAGATGGTGGTTTATTAGGGTTTCGTGGCCCCAATGATTACGTCGTGCCTGCTGAAGATGTCAGTATTACAGGTTCTGATAGAAGTGTGCAGCTTAAAATTGATGCGTGGATATTACCGTTTTGGAATGTCTATGCTTTGTTGGGGTATACCGAAGGCAACAAAGATATCTTGGCTAAGTTAGATAATGTTGAAGGTTTGCCTTGTGATGAGGCCTGTAATGGCGTGGTACTGCCAATTCCTATTAATTATACCGCTAAAAATTACGGTATCGGTACTGTGCTTGCGGGACAAATAGATCCCATTATTGGTGATACTCCTGTAATTGTGATGGCCGTGGGGGCAATAGTGAAAGCCAACACAAATACAACTGATAGTGTCATTAAAACTAAAATTGCTTCAGTAAGAGTAGGGCAACGATTTGATGTAGGCACCGACAAGCTAGCTTGGTTTTTAGCATTCAGCCATCAAAGTGTTGATCAGAATGTCACCGGTGATTACTCCTTTGTTGGCACAGAGCTTGAGCCTTTAATGGAAGAGGTGAAATTTGATATCGATTTGGCCAAAGAAGAAACTAAAAATATGTCATTGAGTATGAACTATGACTTCGGGCCGAAAAATGAATGGAATTTATATGCTGAGTATGGCTTTTTAAATTGGCAGCATTTAATTATCGGTTTTGGGCGCCGTTTTTAATTGAAATCAACAAAGATTGTCATATTACGTCAATAAAAAATGAGTGCGTATTTAGGGTAAGATAAAGTAAGCCTCTATAAGTCACTGTTTAAATAGTATTTTAAGTTAGTATTTGCGGGATTGCAGCAGGTGTAACAAGAATGTCAAAAATGTTGATTGTCATACAACTGTCACATATTGGTCATAGACTTGTCATCGTAGCAATTGATACTGAGCGTGTCTTAAATAACAACGCTTATAATACCGGAGCATTACAATGAAACTTAAACAGCTAGTTGGCGCTATTGCCTTTACTGCAGCTGGTGTATTTTCAGCAACATCGATGGCAGCAATTGATAAAACATTACCTGTGTACGAAAAAACAAGTGGTGTTTCAGGTAATTTATCATCAGTGGGTTCAGATACACTTGCTAACATGATGACGTTATGGGCTGAAGAGTTCAAACATATTTACCCTAACGTAAATATCCAAATTCAAGCTGCTGGTTCTTCTACTGCACCACCAGCATTAACTGAAGGTACTTCACAATTCGGTCCAATGAGCCGTCAAATGAAGCCTAACGAAGTTGAAGCATTTGAAAAGCATTACGGTTACCAACCAACGGCAATTCGTGTAGCAATCGATGCATTAGCAGTTTTCGTACATAAAGATAACCCAATTGAAGGTTTAAGCATCGAGCAAATCGATTCTATCTTCTCGTCAACTAAGAAATGTGGCGGTAACGACGTAAATCGTTGGGGTGATGTTGGTTTAGACGGCAACTGGTCTAAGAAAGACATCCAGTTGTACGGTCGTAACTCAGTATCAGGTACTTACGGTTACTTCAAAAAGAAAGCACTTTGTAAAGGTGATTTCAAAGCAAACGTAAACGAGCAACCGGGTTCAGCTTCAGTAGTTCAATCTGTGTCTCAAGGCCTTAATGCAATCGGTTACTCAGGTATCGGTTACAAGACTGCAGGTGTTAAAGCTGTAGCAATCTCTAAGAAAGGCACTAAATACATTGATGCAACAGCAGGTAACGCTGCAAATGGTACTTACCCATTATCTCGCTACCTATATGTTTACATCAACAAGCACCCTAACAAAGATTTATCACCAATGGATCGTGAATTCATCCGTTACGTGTTATCTAAGCAAGGTCAGCAAATCGTAGAAAAAGACGGTTATGTACCACTACCTCGTAGTGTTGTTGCAAAAGACCTAGAAAAAGCTGGAATTAAGCTGTAATACAATCCCACTTTTGACACTAAAAGCCTCATTCGTGAGGCTTTTTTGTGTCCGTTTAATAGACTCGATGAAAAGACCTAAGTGAGTTAATATAACCCGATAATAATTCCAATAAGGGTTTGATGTGGCTGAACAATTAGATTTCACTCGTGACTACCATTCTGTTGCTAACACTGATGACATTATCGTGCATCATATGACGCTTTTCCTTGATGTTGACTTTGACAAACAGCAACTTCATGGACAGGTTAATTTGCAATTTAAACGGCAAACATCCGCTGTGCATTTGGTGCTAGATAGCCGTGATTTGATGATTGATGCCGTGACAGATATCCATGGAAACCAGTGTCACTATTCATATGAAAGCCTAAGCGAGTTTCAAGGCGGGCAAATCACTGTTGATATCGGTACAGAGATTACCGAAGTGGTTATTCATTATCATACTTCGCCTAGCGCCCAAGGATTACAATGGTTAACTCCTGAGCAAACCTTAGGTAAACAACACCCTTATCTATTTAGTCAATCTCAGCCTGTTAATGCCCGAAGCTGGATCCCACTGCAAGACAGTCCGAAGGCCAGAATCACTTTCAATGCGAGTGTCAAAGTTAATAACGGTCTTCGTGCAGTAATGAGCGCCGCTAATTCTTCTGCTATACCTCAAGATGGTCAATTCTATTTTGAAATGGAAAAACCCATTCCAACTCATTTGCTTGCGCTTGCAGTTGGCGATTTAGCTTATGGTGAGATTAGCCATCGATGCGCTATTTATACAGAACCTGGCATGCTTGATAAGGCGCTCAAGGAGTTTGAAGATACCGAATCAATGATTGTGGCTGCAGAATCTTTATTGGGGCCTTATCCTTGGGATCGTTATGACATGATAGTGCTGCCACCCAGTTTCCCTTTTGGTGGAATGGAGAACCCACGTTTAGCATTTATTACTCCAACATTGATTGCAGGTGATAAAAGCTTAGTGTCAACTGTGGCGCATGAATTAGCCCACTCTTGGACAGGCAATTTAGTCAGTAATGCAACCTGGCGTGACTTATGGCTAAATGAAGGTTTTACCACATATTTCACCAATCGTTTGGTTGAAAAAATATATGGCCAAGAACAAGCGGAACTTGAGTGGGTGATTGAATATGGTCGCTTAAAAGAAGAAGTGCTATCAATGCCACTAAGTGCACAAACTTTGCCAGCTAATGTCCAGTTTCAAGATGCTAACGACTCATTTAATCGATTTACTTATGATAAAGCCTCTATGTTTGTACATGAGCTTGAATCGAGGCTAGGACGCGCTGATTTTGATGTGTTCTTATTTAATTATGTTCAGCAGTTTAAGTTTGAGGCTATTACAACAGAGACGTTTGTAGAGTATGCCAAACAAACCTTATTGCCCCAGCATGGCGGTAAAATATCAGAGGGTGAATTACTCACTTGGGTTTATGGTGAGGGCCTACCTGAGTGGTTCGAGGGCCCAACATCAAGTAGCTTAGACAAAGTGACCTCGGCATTAACACAATTTTGCGCAGGAGGGCATGCAAAGCAATTGAGTGTGGCAGGCTGGCGAGTGCACCATTGGCAGTATTTTATCAACCAATTACCATTTCAATTAACGCAGGTTCAGTTGAAAGATTTGGATATGACCTTTGGTTTTACTCAGAGCAAAAATGCAGAGCTTGCATGTGACTGGCTTAGAGTCGCCATTCGAAACCATTATGAGATAGTGCTGCCAACCGTCGCTGAATTCTTAGGAAGTATTGGACGAGCAAAATTTGTAAAACCCCTTTACAGTGAATTGCTTATTGCTGGCTATGTGGATTTTGTGTCAGATATTTATCAGCAAACAAGAGCAAGCTATCACCCATCATTACAAGTACAACTGGATGTTATGCTTACGTCATAAAACTCCAGTTACCTCAATACTCCTTAGCTAAATAACGAACAAAAAAAATGGCAACCCAATG